>NZ_JAFCXL010000027.1:0-51575 GCF_049898325.1 Massilia sp. DWR3-1-1
GGCGCCACGCGCAATTGGAAACTGAAGGACGAGGTGTGGCTCAATCCAGAAAGGGCTGCGCCTGAATTATTGAAGCTGGCCGCATGAACTGACGCGACATCTTTGTTGACAACTACCGGGAAACGGAAATGACTGTTCCCCCGTGATCGGTTTTGTCGTTCAATCGAACTACGGCGCGCCCTTCGTGATGCATTGCTTTCTCCATCGACGTAAATATCAATGATCTCCAGTGCTATTGGGCTAAAAATCCCCCACCTCCAAAAAGGGGAGGCGGAAATATCATCTGATTCAATATTTATGCATGGAATTGTCGTTTTTCGCTTTTCGCTTTTCGTATCCGTATCTGTTATCCTAAATTTGGGCGCAATCATTTACGACACCCGTACTCATTCGCCGTTTAGTTGAGTGCAGAAATTGGCTCTTAACTTCTATTTCCCTCGCGTAGTATCAGGCGTTCCGCTGGTCGGAAAATAATAAGAACCTTCAGGCGCGCCGGGCACCTGAACGCGAAACTTCAAGCCGGTGAGTAATTTGTCGAACAGCGCGACTGCCTCGTCATCGCTCAGTGAGGCAGCGCGCGCGGCACCGACTTTGTTGTGCTCAACTTTTGTGTACATTGCGACGCCGAATTCGGATGGATTGGCGACATCGCGTGGCGTGCCCACCAGCGCCCACTCAAAATCATGGCTGCCATCTTTTCGCTTGATGAGCGACTCTTCACCCTGCCAGTGATGCACATCGCGCTTTCCTTGGCGTAACAAGGTATGGCTGGGATAGCTGAACGGCTGATCTTTTTTCGCTTCGTTGATGCGCCCGATTAGGGATAGTTTGGCGCGCCATACCTTTTCATACTCGTCTTTGTTGTAGTCTGCGTAAGCGTTCTTATTGGAACTTATAGAAAATGAAACGTCAGGTAAGCTAGGGATGAACAAGCCAGCGCTGTCCATCTCTTGGTTATCGTATGTTGATTCGGCAAGAAATGCATGGGGAATGCAATATCCGGGTTCGCGTGGCACTTCATCCTCATTGCGAAGGCGCAGGCGATTTGCGAAAGAGCGCTGGCGCTCAGCCACTTTACTATTCCCAGATTCCCCATCTAGAACAATGTCGCGTTGAGAAAAAATATGCGTTCCTTTGTGAATATATGTCTCGTACATTAAAGCGCCGCGCTCTTTTTTTGATTCTGAAGGAAAATATCTGATTTGCCAAGAGTTGGGAATTGGCCCTTCTCCGTTGAAGTGGACTTCCATTTCTTTGTTTTCGCTTCTAGCTTTAGTCAGTGCCGCCGCTGCGATTTCTTTCATGCCACCTGGATGGTCTTCAAACACATCGACATCACCTACACCTCCATAGTCCAACTTCGCTTCAACGGGAACTTCGAGTGCATAGCGGCCGAAGCAGACCAATTTAGTGGTGGCGAACAGGCGCTCCAGTCGGCTGCTCATTTTTACGGGTGCGGGCATGGCAGTCTCCTTGTAAGAATAGCGGAACCCAAAGGCGTTGTAATTAAAGGCATATGTTGTCAAGCCAGATGCAAAAATAATCAGAAAAAGCGCCTTTTTTGAAATTGATATTTTCATGATTGCTTCCAGTCGGCTTTTTTTGCGATTTGCGTAATGGAATACAACAACGATGCAAGAACTTGAATATTCGCATAGCTGCCCTGATGCTCGTAGCCATCACCAGTATGTTCAAACAAGGTTCCTTTAATATGTGCCGCTGAGCGTTTAGATGGTACGGTTTGGTCTCCCGAATCGCATGCCTTCTGCAGTTCTAGCATGATCTGACGTGGCCCAGCCTGCACAATTAATTTGCCATCTCCTTTTTCAGAAATCAGCCGCCATGTCGATGGGTCGAGCCAAGGCGGATCTTGATCCTTACGCCCAAACGATCTGGCATCCAAATCAGTCGCTTTAAGTATAATTTCGCCATAGCTCGCTTGCTTAGGTGATGCGCAATAGCTTGCAAAAGTGACGGGGTGAAACGTAGATTCAATTGACTTCAGGAATTTACTCGCCTCACGCAAACGATCCATGACATTGGCCAGGCCGCCTCCGTCAGTTTCTCTAATATTTGCAGGATTAATCCAATTCGGATTTATCAGTCGCCACCAATTTTCATTCGGCTTCAAATAAATGTTATCGAGCGCAGTTTCATTTTCCTTGGGCCAACTGCGAAGCACTCTGTCAAATTTGTCGGTTACTTTCAACCAGTTTTTTCCATATACAGCGCCAGGCATCATTTCAAGAGGTGCCGGTGCGTTCGCCAAGACCGCCGTTGCATTGGGGCCATCGGCGCAAAGCACCTGTTCCGGGTAATGCGTCGCTAGATTCAAAGTAGGTTCGTAAAAACCGAAACGCATGCGTTTATAGGCGCTGGCGGCACCCATCGTCGGCATGACATTGTGATAGATACCGAGCACGTTCACTACCCCGTCATTAAGCAAATTTCCATACGCGGGATGGATCACAGCACGTGCCAGCAAGCCGCCCATGCTGTGAGTCACGATGATGACCTCGCTGCAACGCAAACCCCGTTTCTGATAGCCCTTGACCAGACCGCGTATGCGATTCGCAATCTCTTTTGCCGATGTCGCGTTACTTTTGATGAAGTTGTAGCCCATCGCATGCACCGGATACCAGCATTGGGCGATTTGCTTCAAGTCCTGCTCACTGATCGCGGCCCCATCGGTTGCGCCGAATTTCTTGGGGTCTTGTAAGAGCAGGTCGGTCAGGGCAGGGGTTACGTTATTTCCAGGCAGCGCGTCGTAAGCGCGTGGCGTCCACAAGCGGCCTATCTTGCCATTCTTGCTGATGTTGTTCATATACTCTTCGACCGTCTTCAGCATCGTCCCGTATGGCCCTTTAAACAGGACTTCGCTCCAACCGCGCCAGCGGGCAACTTGCGCTGGCGTTGCCATCTTGGGCGGATTGCGCCGCGCCGCGTTGGCAGGCTCCGCGCGGACGTGAAGGCCTCTACCAAGAAGGGGAGGGATCGGCGGCAGGCCATCGGGAACGTTTTTATGCCGCACATCAGCGGCGACCGTTTCCGCGCCCTCCGGGTCAAATCGCTGATTGCTTTCCGTATAGTGGTAATACTCCACCTCGGTGTGATTTTGATCAAAGTTCAACTGGCGCTGCGCCGGGCTTGCGTTCTTGAACCAATTGCCCATCTCGTTACCCGCGACGACGTCGAGTGGCTTTATGTCGTCAGGTCGCCACGCCCTGCGATCGATAAGTTTTTGGTCGTCCTCGCGTTTCAATTTTTTGCTGCGCTCGACAGTCATGCGCAGATTGCTTCCCATGACCCCTGGCAAGAAAATGATCGGTATCACTTTCGCAGGTGGCACTTTTACATCGTGCCGGACGGTGTCCGCAGTTTCTGTCATGTACACCGTGTATTCGGCCCAGCCACCGACGCCGAGGGTAAATTCGCCCTCGTGATTGCCGTTTTCGTTTAGATCAGTTTTCTCGGGCATAGGAAGTCACCTATCAAGTCAGCGAAATACTTGACCCAGTCATCCATTTAGTCTGTGTAGCAATTGCGCTGGGTCATCACGTAGCGATCCTATCGAAGTGTCCGCAGCAAAGGTCACGACTCGCGCGACCATTGATCACCCTCAACAGTTATATCGAATTCGTTGCAAAACGCGGCACGACGATTGACAGCGCGCCGATTGCGTAAGGCGGTCAACGCATGCGCGCGTTACGGTCTGTCGACAACGATGGGCACGGCGCGCATCTGCGCGCCGGTCAAGATGCAGTTGCTGTGCTGCATGACGAGGTTCAGGATGGCATCGTCAAGGAAGTATTCATGTTGATAAAATATCGCAGGCGACCATGTCCCCGTTACCTGAGCAATCTACTATTTTTTGTGGCGGGGGGAGTCCGGCTTTTATAGGCCTATGGCCCCAATAGGAGGCGCAGGTGCCTGAAGATTTTTAGCGGGTGCCACGCTTTGACGCTGCGCCAGTTCCCGACGCTTCATATATGCTGAGCGTGCCCGAGCGCCCGCAGCCATTTCCTGCACCGCTTCACCGAGGGTCGGCTGGGCGTGGTGGTGACGCCCACGTCCTTTAACTGGGCGCCGAGATCGGTCGACTGCGAAAAAGCCGTCGACAGTTCCCCCCCGGCCGATCGCCTGTCATCTGACAACCATGTGCTTGTCCTTGCTTGTCGCCACGCTTACGAAGCCGTCGGTGCGCTCGGTGGTCATGGAACGCTTGTGGGCCTTCCCGCCGGGGTGTTTGACGCGTGCAGCATGGTCTATCGTGAGCTCCACAGAAAACCTCACGCTATGCCGGAGTCGTGCTGAGCACACCCGAAATTGTAAAAATCATACGATTTTGCTAGCGGGGAAGCAGCGCTCGGTACTGGTTCCCCGTGCTGACGTCAGATTGTGGCGCGCGATCCGCGCAGCAGGACGAAAACTATACTGGCGCTCGTCTCGTTCGTTCGGTTCAGCATTTTCACTCACGGTAGTTCTCCCTTGTAGCGGATGGTGTAAGCGTCGAAATTGCCCGATTTCTGCACCTCAGTACTGCCGCTGGCCGCTGTCTTGCCATCAAATACTGCGCCATCTTCACGCACCAGTTCGTAAGCGACGTTTTTTTCCGGCTTCAACATCGCATCGACCAAATTGACCTCCTGGTCGAATCGGTAGTCAACCTTACGTTCATTAAACGACTGCGAAACGCTTTTCGCCGCCAGCGTCTCCAGGTTGCCGTGGAAAAGCACGGGAGATGCCGTAAAAAATTGCACCTTTTCACCCACTTCAAGCATATTGTTGCCACCTTGCAGCCGCACGCCTTTTTTTCCGCGAATGGTCACCCAGTCGGTTTCGCTGAGCAATTCGAGCACCTTGTTGGCAATGATTTCCACGTCGTCGCTTTGCGCCTGTACCGATACCTTGCCAGCAGCGGCAATGAGCTTCATGCCGGCCTTGTGCACAAACAACCTGAAGGTCTTGCCGACGCTGGCGAAAATGCCATCGATACTGGCAATCGACAGGCTTTTTCCGCTGGTGATGGCAGTGTGGCGGGTACTGGCAAGATGCATTGACTGGGCGCTTGTCAGCTCGATACCGGCAGGGCTCGCTACAACGAGATGGGGTTCGGCGAGTTCTGGAAATGTCTGTTTTACGGTGCCACGAATGGCAGAATTTTGCGCTGCGACGTCCTCAAAGGCGTTGCTTTGCTGGCCGCTTTCTTGCGCTCCATGGCTATGCGCCATTTTTGCCAATTGCTCCTGGATATCGGCCGCAGAGGCCAGTCGAGCAATAGTCTCCGTCAGATCCTTGGCATTGGACGAGGCATTGGGGCGTGCTTCGGTCGTGATGAGCATGCCTTTGGCCGCGCGCGCCACGCCCCAAGCATTGGTGGCGATTTCCCAGCCCTCGCCGCGCCGGTCCTGGCGTCCGGTCGTGTCTTCGATGCGGGTTATATATCCTAGCGATAATTGACTGCATTGATGATCGCTTCTCAGCTGTGCCTGAATCATTTCTTTGGTGTCGTCCAGCACCAAATGATTGCTGCGATCGCCTTTGCCAAGTTCCCGCGAGCGTAGGCCCGATAGCGCAGCCTGTCCCGGTAGCTGCCACGGCGGCATGTGTGTCGCGTTGTAAACACCGCCGAGTATCAAGGGATGGTCGATATTGCCGTCAGGGTAGACGACGACCACTTCTTCGCCGATTCGCGGCAATCGGATCTGCCCGAACTGCCCGCCCGAGGCAGGTGCCATCACGCGTATCCACGCCGAGCTGTTCTCGTCGTTTTTACCCAGGCGATCCCAGTGAAACTGCACTTTGACGCGCCCCAGGCCGTCCGTGTGGATGTCCTGGCCGGCGGGGCCGACCACGATCGCCGTCTGCACGCCCGGATTGGCGCACGGTTCGCTGTGGTAATCGCGGCCCGGGCGCCAGCGGATAGCCTTGTGAATGCAGGTAAACGTGTTCTCGTAGTACGACGGCGCCGTCGCGCCAGCCGGGTAGTTGTTGCTCGCCTCGTGGTCGACGCTGAGAATGAGGTAGTCGCGCTTTTCGATCGTGCGGCGTGGCTCCGGATCGTAGGCCAGCGAGCGGGACTCCCCGCTGAAGTGGCCGCCCAGTTTGAATACGCGGCCAGGCTGCACGGTGCGGTCATTGCCCTTTGCCTCGAAAGTCTGGGTGGTCTTGTCGCGCTCGACCATGCGCTGCTGGGCCAGCTTTTCGCCATCCTCGTGGGTCAGGAAGCTGTAAGCGCCCGTGTTCTCGTAGACGTCGTGGGCAAAAAAATCGCCCTGGCGGTTGGCCGATGGTCCCTCGACCAATTGCGAATAGGGACTTTTGTAATTGAAGCTGACGAGGGTGGTCAGGCCCGAGCCGAGTGTGCGGCTGGCCGACCATTCGTGAATGCCGTCGTCCTCCTTCGAGCCGCCCTGCGCATGGAAGGGGATCACGTCGGGTTCAAAATGGCGGTCGGCGTCGATGGGGCCGGCAAGGTGGCTGTTATCGGACAGCATCAGGGTGTGGCCGTCGGCGCGGTGTTCGTACCAGTAGATCATCCCCCGCGCTTCCCAGCGGCGGTGCAGGTGGTTGTAGTCGGTCTCGTTGTGCTGGTTGGCGACCGTCAGCACCGGGTCGTGGTCGTGGGTGAACATGTGCCAGTCGGCCTGGCGATAGTGGGCCAGCGTGTCCTCGGTAATCTGGCGCATGGTTTTGTTGTGAAACGACACGTTGTCCTGGCGCAGGCGGGCAAACGCCAGGAAGGGTTCGAGCACCATCTTGTAATAAGCGAAGCCGCCGTCGGTGCGCAGAAAAGTGAACTCGGTGATGTAGCCGTTGAAGTAGCGCAGCGAGCCGCCGGCGCGCACCAGGGAGATGGTGACCATCCGCGCCATCATGACTTTCAAGGGGATGCGGGCATCGTTCGACAGCACCTCGACCTCGAAGCGAAAGCCGCGCGAGACTTCTTCGTGTGCCTTTAGGGTGTTGGCCAGCAGGATGGCGTGCGGCCCGTCCTTCTTGGGAAAATCCAGGCGCATCAGGCGATTGTGCTGCTCACCCTCGGTGAAGGCGGACCAGGCGGCGGCGGTTCGTTGACCCAGACTCATGCGCATTCCCCATTGAGGTCATCGCGTTGAAGCGAGACAAAATTGTGCAGGCGCCACGTTACCGTGCTCCGCTTGGGCAAGGTTTGACGAAAATCAATTGCACGGCGGCAGTGGCATTTTTCTCGTATGCGTCTCTGGCTTGAATTCGTTCAAGCCACGTCGCCCGCTGCTTCGTCTGTCGACATCGGCAGCCGCAGCAGAGACATTACTGCCGGGCTGTTGGTTACCCCGGCCGTCGCTGTCAAGAAACTGGTCCAGCCCAGCTGCCGCGATGCCGGCCCGCTCGTCAGCGTCAGGCGCTTCACGCAGGGCGGCGCCAGCAGCAGTTTGACTTCCCAGGCAATTACCGGCACGGCGAACAGCGCCATCAGAGCGACCAAGTCCGCTCGCGCGCTGCCGCCCGGCAGAAAGCTGGCGAGCCGGGATTCATTGAGCGGCCCGATGTGCAGGCGCGCGCGCAGGTCGTGGCGCCACAGGCGCGTGCCGAGGACGGCGCCGCGACCGAGCACCGGGCCATTCAGGCCAAAGGTGCTGCGCCGGTTCACGGGAATCTCGTCCCAGCAGCCGACGAACTGCTCGACGCGAACGGGGATGGCAAAATGGTCGCTGAGGACTCGTTCGATGACGGCGGCCGACACGGGCCGGGTACGCACCACGCCCGCATAGTAGGCCGCGGCAATGTCGGTACGGGACGGATTTGACGCCGCCTGCCGATGCGTGGCGCCACTGCCACGACCGGCGAGCGCCATCAGCATCGGCAGCAGGCTGTCCCGTCCGCGAACCTGCAGGCCATGCTCGACCCGGTACTTGGCCCAGCTTTCATAGAACAGCCCGATGATGCGGTTGGAGAACACATCGATCAGTTCGTGCTGGCTGGCGTCGCGGTCGGCGTGCTGTTGGAAGGCGAGCCGCTCGCTGTCGTGAAGGGGCAGGGTGCCTGCGGTGCCCAGCAGGCCAATGAACGCGGGGATGATGCGAATGTGGTGGCTGGCGTCGAAGTCGGGGGCGTCGCATGGTTCTCCATGCGGCGCTGGGGCGCCAGGTTTGCGCTCGACCGTCAGCGCTTGCACTTCGCTGGCCGGAAACGACAGCGACACGTTGTTACTAAAGCGAATCACGTCGCGAAACGCGGCGTCGTAGGACACCCCGCGCCGTCGCAGGGCGTCCAGCACAAGGTTAATGGCCTGGGCAAACCTGAAGCGCTGCGGCTGCGCCAGCAGCCGCGCGATCACACCAGTTTCAGGGTGCCGCTGCGTGGGTTGCATCGGATCAGTTCCTCTCCGCTTTGCCGTGACAGGATTACCAGTTCAATAAAACTGTTGATGTGGACGACCAAGCCGAAAAACTGGTCGACCACTTGCGAAAACAGGTGCAGGCCGGCGCCGACAAACGCGTCCTCGTCGATCGTCAGGCGCACTTCGCTGCCATAGACCAGCGAGGTGCCCCGCTGGTGGCGGATCCAGGCGGTGGTGTCGGCCGTGTCGACGGCGACGATGCCGCTGATCTGCCGGCGCGAGACGGGCGACTGCGCCACGTCATACAGCCCGAGCATTTCGCGCAGCGCCGCGCCGCCGTCGTGCACCAGAGAATGGTGGTTCAGGGCCAGGTGCGAAATCAGGCGCCACTGGGTGTCGGGGCCGTTGATCAGCCGCGCGGGCCGGGTCGGCCGGCGCAGAAAACGGATCGGGGCACTCCCCTTGGCGCCACCGATAAACAGGTCGCCCTCGCCGTGCAAGGCGTCGAGCTTGAGGGAGGCGGGCAGATCGCGATTCGTGCAAGTGAGTTCAATCGACAGGGTAGAGCGGTCGACTTCGATCTCGGACAGCCTGGCATCGACCAGCGACAGGGTTTTCTCGTGGCCGGGACTGCAGAGGGCCAGCGTTTCGTCGTGGCGCATCAGCCAGTAGCGCCCGTGTTGATTGGCCGCTTCGTCCCGCTCGTCGTGCTTGAGCGAATAAAAGGGAAGGAACGCGCTGACAAGCGCACCATTGCCCGCTTGCTGCACCATGTGGACCTGGTCGACCGAATACACCTCGAAGGCCTGCGGGTGGCTGCCGTGGGCCAGCACGGTGTAGTCCGCGGAGCGTTGGTCGAACGAGATCGGCACGCCCGGCTGGCGGAACAGGTTGACCACCGGTGTACACCCTTGCAGCAGATTGGCGCACGACAGGCTGGCGAGCAAGCGGGCGTGATCAAGGTCGGGCCGCAGGTCGGCCAGGGCCAGGTGCAGTGTCAGCTCGGTGGCGCCGTCAGCGGCGTGCGCCAGCAGGCTGGCCATGTCGACGTCAAGAAAATTGAATTTTTCGGGGAAGGCGAAGTATTCGGCCAGCACCCGGTAGGCGACATGGGACTGGGCGCCGAAGGGAATCAACGCTTCGTCGTCGGCAAAGCCGACCGCGGAGAGAGGCACGTTGTCCAGCTTTGTCCATGGGCCGCCTTGTTTAGAATGCGCGTCACACTCCACATAGGCGCAGGCAGTGCGCATCAACAGCGCGTCGCGCAAGGCGGCGCAAAAGGACGGGTCGCCGTCGATGTACAGGCGCATTTTCTCGTGGCTCATCGACAGCGGCGCGCTCGCTGTCGACGACTGGAACACCAGCGAGATCGAGGCCGTCACGCCGGCCGGCAGCCGGGTCGCCGGCGGCGCGTCGATGAGGGCGTCGAACCGGGCGCTGGCCAGCACGATAGTCGCTGGCGCGACGTCGTAGGCGGTGGTGAACGTGTAGGGCACGCCTTTGATCTCGCGCGTTTGAAGGCGGGTGCCGCGCGGCATGGCGACGTCGGCCGCCGCCACGCGGACGATGGCGCACGAGGGAAACGGCCGCAGGTAATGGGGAAACAGCAAATTGAGCAACGCCTCGGTGAACTGCGGGTAGCCGTCATCGAGCCGCTTGGTCACGCGCGCGCACAGCAGGGCGACGGCCTGGATCAGGCGCTCGACGTGCGGATCGTCGCAGGCCTCGCCGCCCAGCTGCAGCCTGGCGGCGACCTTCGGATAGCGCCGGGCATATTCGCGGCACAGCGCGCGCAGGATGACGAGCTCTTGTTGATACTTGGGAAACAGGTCGTCCACGTTGCGCGCTCCCTAGGTGGCGTCGTTGATCGAATATTGTTGGAGCGACGGGCGAAACACGGCGTCGAACGACAGCGCTTCGCCCTGCAGGCTACCTTTCAGTTCGGCCGTGATGACGAATTCGACGCGGTTGATCGATCCTTTCTTGGGCCGCAGGTCGACGCTCACCTTGTGCAGCCGCGGCTCGTGCCGTTCGATCGCCTGCTGCACGGCGCGGCAGATTTTTTGCTGGTCGGTGTCGCTCGTCATGCACATGCCGGCAAAGTCGATCAGGCCGTAGTTGACCACCGAGCCGGCGACCGCCGGATACGATTGCAAGGCATCGGCCTGCATGGCGCAGCGGGTATTGAGCAGCGCGACGAGGTCGCGCGTGATGCTTTGCTTGCCGGCTTCGAGCGCCTGCGAACGGGCGCGCTGGCGGTTCGTCGGCGCCGGTGCCGGTGCCGGTGCCGACCCGTTGTCGTCACCGAGGCGGTCGAACAGGCCGGGAGAAAAACTGCGCATGCGACGCTCCTGGTGCAAGGCTCGCGGAAGCCGGAGAGGCCATTATCAGCACTTGATCGTTAGCAACTTTGCGCGTGCGCAAAAGGGCGGGGATTCGCGGCTGGCGCGTGGCGGTCTGCGCCAGATCAAGTGGCGGTCGGCAACACCGCATCATGCTCTCAGGAATCTGTGCAATCGGAAACTACTGGGGGGCAGCCATGCATGCAGGATCAAAGATATTCTGGGCGGAGGGATTGACGCTCAGTCAGCAGCATTTTCAGCTGCAGGACAGCTACCACGAGGCGCGCCTGCACACGGTGGCGTCGGCGATGAACAGCCACTACTGGGGCGTGCGCGCGGTTCAGTGGAGTCTCGATGGGCTCGGCCACGACCGCTTGAGCCTGGAGGCCATCTCGCTGATTTTTCCCGATGGCACCACCTACGATGCCCCCGGTGCCGATCTGCTGCCCGACGCCTTCGACCTGGCGCGCCTGCCGCCCGAGACGCACAGTGTGACGTTTCACGTCACCCTCGCCGCCGTGAAGCCGCACGGCGGCAATGTCTTGAGGGAAGGGCGCTACGTACGGCACAACGCCGAGGTGCTCGACCTGTACAGCGAGGGCTTGCCGACCGAGGTGCCTCTGCTGAAAAAGCGCGCCCGCCTGCTGCTCGACACGGCCCCGCGCGATCCGCTCACCAGCGTCGCCGTGGTCAAGCTGCACCGCACTGACGAGGGCGTTTTCGAGATCGATCACGGTTTCTTTGCCCCCAGCGTGGCCATTGCCGCGTCACCAGGGTTACGGCGTATGCTTGACAGCCTGAACAGCGCCCTGACCGCGAAAGTCGAGTCTTTGCAGCGCACCCACCGCAAGGCCACGGCCGACATCTATGAAATGTCAAAGGGAGACATTTCATCGTGGTGGATGTTCAATATCGTCAGCACGGCCAGCGTGCTGTTGACCCATGTCGCCCGCTCGCTCCACCACCATCCGCAGGCGCTGTACGAAAAGGTGCTGGCGCTGGCCGGCGGCCTGATGACGTTCTCGGACCGCTACAAGGCGGCCGACCTGCCAGCCTACCGCCACGATGCGCTCGGCGACGTGTTTGCCAGGCTCGATGCGGTGGTGCGCGACCTGGTCGACACCGTCATCTCCAGCAGATTTTGCATGATTGCACTGGTGGCGGACGCGCATCGTCCCTTTCTGCACCGCGCCGTGCTCGATCCCGCCAAGGTCACCAAGGACACGCAACTGTGCCTGGCCGTCAGCGCCGACATGGCCGCGCTCGAGTTGGTCGCCGCCGTGCCACGGCTCCTGAAACTGGCCAGTCCCGAAGACCTGGAGAAAATTCTTGTTTCGGCGCTGCCGGGCGTGCCGATCACGCACATGCCGCAGGTGCCGGCGGCCGTGCCGGTGCGACCCAATACGTACTATTTTGCGCTGTCGTCGAGAAACACGCTGTATGAGCGTGCCTTGGCGGCGGGCGCGATGGGCTTGTATATCTTGGATGGCATGCCGGGGTTGAAGATGGAGTTGATCGGAATTTCTTGAACAACGCGGTGTTGCGCGTAGACCTGCACTTAATTATGAGGTCTGGGAAATTTTGGCGGCGAAGTTGAACATCTCTGTCTTCAATCCGGTCAGATGAAGTTACCTTTGGCAGGGACCGCTTTGTCAGATCAACTGGACGGTCATCATGTTTTCGCTGTCGATCAAGCTGACCTGTTGTCGACCGAGTGACGCATCCGCGCGCTCACGCGAAAATGCGGCCGCGACCGCCACATTGCGCGACGATGTGGTCGATTATTGTATGGTTCTTCTATTGATATTTGTCAAGCTGACAAGATCGCTTCGAACTGGTACTGATCAATATGGATAAATCGCCACCGGCTTGGAGCGCATGCCTCTGGCACGGTCGGCATGTAGCGTCAGTTGACCGGGTGTGATGTGCTCTTTCATGGCGCTGTCGGCCAGTTCGGCGCTCTCCTTTTCGGCGACCATCCAGCCAACCACGTAGTGGTTGAAGATGTCGAGAATGACCTAAAGATGGAAGCACGTGCCTCTGACCGGGCCCTTCAGTTTTGTAATCTAGCAGCTCCAAACTTGGTTGGACGTGACGGCCAGAAGCTCCGGCTTTGGATATTCAGGATGGCGTCGCTGGTTGCGCCGTTCGCGCACCGCCAAACAGCCCTGCAGAAGCCGGTATATGATGCGCACCGAGGCTACGTAGCACCCCTCATCAATCGGGCTACCCAGTTCTCGCCGCACGTAAATCCAGCATCGGCAAGGTCGCGCACGACGCCTGGCGAAACATACGTCCCTTCGCTCGCTTCACTGCTGAGTTTGATGGCCTGCAGAACCTGCAAGTTCTTGCGGTCTCGTTCGCTAGCTGGTCGCTTAAGCCAATCGTCGAAGCCGCTAGGGGTTCGTTACGCCGTAACGAATGATATTCTCATGTGACGTCGTTGTGAATCGCCACCAGTCTCGTGGACGCGTTCGAGCCAAAGTTCTAACTTTTAGTTACCCGTTGGTATTATTTGTGGAATGGGGCATGAATGGGGGCATTCCACAATCTGAACTGCGCGGATTTTAGCTGAGGCAGGGTGTTGTTCAAGCAATGTAAATCCCCCACGCAGGGCGCCTGCGCGCCGAAGGCGCAGGCGCGCAGCGCCCCAAGCGTCGAGGTCCCCCGCGCCTAGCCCGCCGTAAAGCCTGCCCCGCCCAAGCGTCAAAGCCCCCCGGCCCCCGCGCGCAGTCAGGCCCGCACCGCAAACCCGCCGCCGAACAACGCAACCCAACGCGGCGTCCCCCACCTCATTGTTCAGCCCGTGCCTGCATTCCCAGTCTTGTCCCCCTCCTTACGCACTGATCCAAGCGAAGCGCGACGCGATCCGAATGCATCTTGACGCGTGCCCGTGACAAATCGCCACCAGGCACAGGCGACGTCGTCCATGATCAGCGCGCACCTGGCACGTCATCAGCGCGTATAACGCAGCCACACGCCGCCTCCGTCCTGCACTTCTGCCGACGCGAGTTTCAGGTAACTCGGCTGGGTCCAGGTCTCTTCGGCCATTTCAAACGACGCAGGATGATGTCCCCGTCCGTCGATCAGCGGCAGGATCAAAACGCTCACTTCATCGACCAGGCCGGCATTGACGAAGGAGCCGCTCACGTGCGGCCCGCCTTCCACGATCAGTCGCCTGGTGCCCAGTTCATCGGCCAAGGTCTGCACCACGTGCGCCAGATCGATATCGGTTTTGCCGCCGAAAAAATAGGACACTTCGATCGACTGCAAATAGGCGAGATAGTCGTCCGACACGGCTTCGGTAAGGACCGCGACCACGTGGGAGCCGAGCGCTTCGTTGCTCTTCCACGCAACTTTGCCGTGACCATCGATGGCAATGGCGTAAGTCGCCGCGTCACGCCTGGCGAAATAGGCAATACGGGGGATCGGCTCCTTCGCCAGGCCTTTCGGATAACCGTCGCCATGGGCGATTTCCTCCATGGTGGTGCGCCCGCAAATCCAGCCATCGAAGGCAAACGTCGCGGCGAGCTTTTCATACATCGCTCCCGCTGCTTTCATGAACGGCCTATCCCAGCCGTCGGTAAGTGCATGGCCGTCGATGGACGACATCATGTGACAGATAATGTAAGGCTTCATATAATTCTCCAAAACGACACTTGAGCAAATTGCTCGTCAATCAGAAAGGGACAGTTACTGCGGATTGAGCATGCCGCATGTGTCGCCTGACGAAGCCGGGCGCTTATGCCGCGTCATCAAAGTCGGCGGACAGGCTCAGATCGCGTTGCATCGAGATGTCGCGCACACGCTGTTCCATGCGTTCAAGCACTGCGTTGAAGCCCCAGGCGCCGAGCACAAGATGCCTGGGCGCGTCTGCGCCTCGCGCGACGGTCACCATGGCCGCGGCCGCCCTGACGGGATCACCGGCCTGCGCGCCACTGGTTTCTTTGGTCCCGGCCAGCCGCTTGCCCGCCGTTTCGGCATAATCGGCGATCCGGTTGGTCGTCTGGCGCAGCGACCGGCCCGCCCAATCCGTGCGAAAGGGGCCAGGCTCGATACAGGTCACGCCGATCCCCAGCGGCAGCACTTCGGCACGCAGCGCATCGGACCATCCCTCGACCGCATGCTTGGACGCCGCGTAGTAACCGGAACCCGGATAACCGATGAGACCGGCGACGGAAGTGATGTTGATGATGTTGCCCGCGCGCCGCTCGCGCATCAGGGGCAGTACCGCCCGCGTCATCGCAAACAGGCCAAACACGTTGGTGTCGAATTGCGCACGAATTTCCGTTTCCTCGCCTTCTTCGATGGTGCTTTGGTAGCCATAGCCGGCGTTGTTGACCAAGACGTCAATCTGTCCAAATTTCTTTCGCGCAGCGACAACCGCCGCGTCAATCTGTGCAGAGTTCGTCACATCGAGGGACAGTGCGAGTACCCGATCCGGTGTGGCGCTTTCCATTTCTGTGATGTGACTGATATCGCGCGCGGTGACGACCACGCGCCATCCTCGCTGAATGATCAGTTCAGCCAAGGCCCGGCCCAGGCCAGTTGAACAGCCGGTAATAAACCAGACCGGATTATTTTCTTGTTGCATGTGTTCTCTCCCAAATGGTCTCACGCCTGCTGGCGTTCCTGCCAGCAGGCGTGACGCGGATACCCGCAAAGATGAAATGAAGTCGTGGGGAGGTGTGGGCAACGTTTGCCCGACATATGCTCGATTGGTGAATCGAGCATATCACGATGCTAATTTTGGCTTTGTCGACGCCTCGTGTGGCGGACCACGAGTTCCGCCAAGGCAATTAATTGGACATGTGATGCTTCAAGTGCTGTGGGAAGCGCGGAGGAAACGAGGCGGCAATACGGACGAGCGGTGGCGAATTGGATGACAAGCACCGGTTCGAATACGCTAGTGGGGTGAGTCAGAAATTCGTTGAATAAGTAAGTCGGGAATCGCAGCGATACTGCGTCTCAAATGCGCTCGCCAGGCCTCGGCCTGTCTGTGCTTTGCTCCTTGCCTCGCAGCGATTTCGAGATATTTATTGTAGCGCAAGCAGCATCAATAGCAGCGGGAGGGTCATCGGCGACTTTCCTATTGGCGGCAACAAGCACGGCTTCGTCAACGCCGGCGGCGTCATCACCGACCTTGGCACGCTCGGCGGGGCGAATAGCCACGCGGCCGGCATCAATACCGCGGGGAAAATCGTCGGCTATGCCGACGACGGCGCCGGCCACACCAGGGCGTTTATCTACATGAATGGCGTGATGACCGACCTCGGCACGTTGGGTGGCCCGAACAGCCGAGCGGGCGCGATCAATAATTGCGATGACATTGTGGGTGCGGCCGACGTGGCTCCCGCTCCCAAGGCGTATTCCAGCGCATTCCTGTTGCGTCCCGGTGTGCTCATGCAAGACCTCGGCAGATTCGCTTATTCGCATCAGGTACCCGGCGACACCGTAAACGACATCAGATCTAGCGTCGCTACGCCAGCAGGAACAAGGCAAAACACGGTATCGCAAGCAAACGGCTCACTCCGCTTCGCCGCGCCTTCTACGCCGCCAGGAATACAGCATATGCCTGCGACCTTGCTACTCTGAGAGGCGCAAAAACTTCATAGTTCGTCCTGTTGCAACTCATTCACCACCAAGGACGCATCATGAACACTTTTATTATCCCGACCGCTGCCACTGTCTCCCCCGCCAACCAGGCCATCTTCGAAAAACTGCAGAAGGGCTTGGGCATGGTGCCCAAGCTGTACGCCACACTGGCCCACTCCGAGCACGCGCTCGGCAACTACCTGACCCGGCAAAACGGCAAGAGCTCGCTGAGCGCAAAAGAGCGCGAGGTCATCAACCTGGTGGTGAGCCAGGTCAACGAGTGCGTCTACTGCCTGGCCGCGCACACCGCACTGGGCGGCATGGTGGGCTTTACGCCAGACCAGATCATCGCGATCCGCAAGGGCGGTGCCCCCTTCGATGCCAAGTTCGACGCCTTGGCGCGCCTGGTCGAGAGCGCCACTGAGCGCCGCGGCCACGCGGCACCGGCACTGGTCGATGCATTCTTCGCCGCCGGCTACACGGAAGGCCATCTGGTCGACACGGTGATGGTCATCGGCGACAAGATCATCACCAACTACCTGCACGCGCTGACCCAGGTCGCCGTCGACTTCCCTGCCGCACCGGCCTTGTAAAGCAGCGCCCCTGAGCCGTTCGCGCACGACGGCGCGAGCATGACAACCCATCCCCACCCTGACAGAAAAAGCATACCCATGAACACTTTGCGTACTTTGAGCGCCGCCATTGCCGTCGCCGCCAGCATGAGCAACCTGGCCTACGCCGCCGATCCGGCCTACTTCACCCAGACCGACAAGCTGCGCATGACGCGTGACGCCCAAGGCGTCCTGCTCGTCGAGATGAACACCAACGGCGGACCGTTCACTTTCACGGCCAAGGCGCACGACGCCTTCGTCGACGCCTTCTATCACATCAGCCGCGACCGCGATAACAAGATCGTGATCCTGACCGGCAAAGGCGGGCAGTGGATGGGTGGTATCGATTTCGCGTCTTTCGGCGACGTCAGCGACCCCGACGTCTGGTCGAAGGTGCATGACGAAGGCACCCAGATCGTCGAGAACGTCGCCAACATCCGGGTGCCGATGATCTGCGCGGTCGAGGGCAAAGCCTGGGTGCACACGGAATACTGCGCCGTGGCCAACGTCGTCGTTGCCGGCGCCGGCGCCACCTTCCACGATGCGCCGCATTTCGCCGGTGGCATCGTGCCGGGAGACGGCATCTTTACGACCTGGTCTTACCGCATGGGGCCGACACGCGCCGAAGCGCTGCTGCTCGATCCGCAGCCATTCACGGCGGCGCAAGCGAAGCAGTACGGCCTGGTGTCCGAGGTGGTCGGCGATGGCCAGGCCGTTGCCAGGGCGCGCGAACTGGCTGCCCGCTACCTGACCAAACCTGAAGTCACGCGTCGCAATACGCGCACCTACTTCATTGCGCCGCTCAAGCTTGCGCTGGTTCAGCAGACCGGCTATGGCCTGAGCCTCGAAGGCGCCAGCGCCGCCGCCCTGGTCAAGTCGATGAAAGCGGCCAAACAGTAAGCCAACGGCCGGCACGCGCCGGCCTCTACTTTTCTCCAAGGACCTGCCATGTACCAGCTTCACGCGTTCGCGACACCCAACAGCATCAAGCCCGTCATCGCCCTGGAAGAGCTGGGCCTGGCCTACGAACTGCACGGGGTGAACGTGCGCAAGGGCGAACAAAGATCGTCGCAGTTCGTCGCACTCAACCCAAACGGCAAGGTGCCCGTGCTGACGGTCAATGATGGCGGCAACACGATCGCGCTGACCGAATCGGCGGCCATCCTGGTCTATCTTGCCGAACGCCACGGTGCATTGCTGCCGACCGATGCAGCAGCCCGTGCCCGGGTGTTCGAGCAGCTGTTCTTCCACGCGTCGGCCATCAGTCCGGCGTTCGGACAAGCGGGCTACTTCCAGAAGCTGGCGCCGGAGGTGTTGCCGCACGCGGTAGAGCGCTTCCACGGCGAGGCCCTGCGCACCCTGGGGTTGCTCGACGGCGTGCTATCGAAGCACGCATTCGTCGCCGGCGAGGCCTATTCGATTGCGGATATTGCCCACTTCGGCTGGATCTGGCGGCGCGCCTTTGCCGGCGTCGATCTCGACAGCAGCCCGCACGTCGCCCGCTGGTTCGATGCCATGTCCCGGCGTCCGGCCGTGCTGCGCGCCATCGCACGCGTTGAAGCGTTGGCGCCGCCGGCCTGACCCTGACCACGAGCCGGGCCGCCGGGGCCCGTTGCGTCAATACCGGCGATGCCGGCCAGCTGGCCACCGTCGACGACGCCAGCCCGGCACCCGCTTTTTATCCGACACCTTCACACACATTGACTGGAGCACCCAGCATAACACTGCAAGCCAAACTCGACGCATTCAAGGCCGACTTCAAAGCCGGCAAGGCCCCTTACTTTGCACCGCCGGAAATCCACCCGATCATGGCGCGCGCCACTGCCGAACTGGTCGCCTCTGGCCAGGCAGGCCGCGCGCTCAAGGCAGGTGAGCGGGCACCGGCCTTTGTTTTGAACGACCCGGACGGCAAGCCCGTATCGTCGGCGGCGCTGCTGGCCAAGGGCCCGCTGGTCCTCAGCTTTTACCGGGGCGTATGGTGCCCTTACTGCAACTTCGAGCTCCAGGCCCTGCAGGAAACGCTGCCGCAGTTTCAGGCACGCGGCGCCAGCCTGGTGGCAATCTCGCCGCAGACCGCCGCCAACAGCCGTAAGTCGCAGCGCCAGAACAAGCTTGATTTTCCGATTCTGAGCGATGTCCACAACGACGTTGCCGCAGCGTTCGGCCTGCGCTTTACGCTGCCAGACTATCTGGTGGACCTGTACAAGCAGCTCAAGAACGACCTCCCGGCCTTCAACGACGACCCGGCATGGACGCTGCCGATGCCGGCCCGCTACGTCATCGGCCAGGATGGCATCATCGCCTACGCCGAGGTCAACCCCGACTACACGCGTCGCCCTGAGCCGGACAGCATGCTTGCGGTCCTGCAAGACCTGTTAGTCCACGCCTGAGGGGGCCTGTCATGCAGAAAAGAACGTTTCTCATCACCGGCGCCAGCCAGGGCATCGGCCTGGCGGTCTGCGAACGGCTGGCCCGCGCGGGGCACCACGTGGTCGGCCTCGCCCGTCGCCGTCGACCTGGCAGACCGCGTGGCCACCGCCGCGACGCTGGCGCAGCTCACAGCGCAGTATCGCTTCGATGGCCTGGTCAACAATGTCGGCCTGGTGCGTCCCCAGGGGCTCGGCAGCATCGAACTGGACGACATGGACGCCGTGTTCGACTTGAATTTGCGTCCGGCGGTGCAGGCGGCGCAGGCGATCCTGCCGCACATGCGCACGCAAGGCTGGGGGCGCATCGTCAACGTTGCCAGCCTGACGGTGCTCGGCACGCGCGACCGCACCGCCTATGCCGGCGCCAAGGCGGCACTGGTGAGCTTCGCCCGCACCTGGGCGCTGGAACTGGCCGCCACGGGCATCACCGTCAACGCCGTGTCCCCCGGTCCCACCGAGACCGAGCTGTTCCGCAAGAACAATCCACGCGGGAGCGAAGGCGAACGACGCTATCTGGAGGCGGTGCCGATGGGCCGCTTCGGACAACCGGACGACATCGCCGCGGCAGTGGCGTTTCTGCTGAGCGAAGACGCCGCTTTCATTACCGGCCAGACGCTGTTCGTCGACGGTGGCGCGTCGGTGGGGAGGGCGATGATCTGAGCTTGCCTGCTGGCTTACCCTGGCGCAGGCGCCGTGGACGCTTCGCCGGCCATGATCTCCTGCACGAACGCCGTGAACGCGCGTGCCTTTGCGCTGGCCAGGCGCCCGGACGGGTAGACCGCCCACAGGTCGATCGTCGGCAGCGACCAATCGGGGAGCAGGCGCTCGACCGCGCCGTTCGCCAGTTCCGGCGCAAACATCCACTCCGACACGATCGCCACGCCCACACCGGCGCAGACGGCGGCGCGCACGCCTTCTGCCGCATTCACGCGCAGGCGTCCGTTCACCGTCACCGATAGCTCGGTGCTGTCCCGTTCGAACGTCCAGGTCGTGGCACCGCCCGAATCGCTCAGATAGACCACGGCTTCGTGCTGCGCCAGGTCGGCCGGGATCTGCGGCAGGTCGCGTCCGGCAAGATACGCGGGCGCTGCCACGACCATGCGCCGTCCGCTGGCGATACGGCGCGCCGTCATCGACGAGTCGCCCAGATTACCCATGCGCAGCGCGACGTCGATGCCATGTTCGAGCAGGTCGATCTGGCGATCGTCGAGCATCACTTCAACTTCCAGCGCTGGATGGCGCTGTAAAAAATTTTTGATGTGCGGAATGATGTGGAGGCGCGCAAAGGTCACCGCGGCGCATACGCGCAGCTTGCCGACCAGGTCGGCATTGACGCCACGCGCCGCGCCGTCGGCGTCGTCGACCATGGCGATCGCGCGCTTGGCCGATTCGAAATAGGCTTGTCCCGCTGCGGTCGGGGTCAAGCCGCGCGTTGAGCGCAGCAGCAGGCGGGTCTGCAGGCGCGCTTCCAGCTGCGCGATGGCCTTCGAAACGGCCGGCTGCCCCACGTCGAGCCGGCGAGCCGCCGCCGAAAAGGAGCCGGTCTCCACGGTACACACAAAAGTTTCCATCAGCGTCAGTCGATCCATCGCATTCCTTTGCAAGACGGTCTGCCAGCACCGGGCATTCCGCACAGGAATGAATTATAGGCGCCAGCTCTCTGCCTCGACAGGGCTTTGCCCGCGATGATTTACCTGTTTCAACTGAAGTCGGACAAAGCCGCCGCTATCTCCGGCGCCGAATACTTGATCGACGGCGGGACCGTGCCGGTTGCCTGACGCCTGCCTGCCCGCCCGCAAACCAGACCGCCGGCCCTCGACTGGCCTACTTCTTCGGTGTGAGCATCAGCAGTCGGCCGCGCGCACCGTCTTCCAGCAGCCATAGCGCGCCATCCGGCCCGGTGCGCACGGCGCGGATGCGTTCGCCCATGTCCCAATGGTCCTCCTTGGTCGCGTTCTCGCCGTTGAGGGCAATGCGGTCCAGCGACTGGCCCGAGAGGCCGGTGATGAAGAGGGAATTTTTCCACTTCGGGAACAGGTCCGCATCGTAGTAGGCGAGGCCGCCTGGTGAAATGGCCGGATTCCAGGACACTTTCGGGGCCTCGTAGCCGTCGCCGGGCGCGTGGTCGGGGATGTCCCGGCCGTCGTAGTGGTTGCCGTTTGATACCTTCGGCCAGCCATAGTTGAGGCCTGGCTTGATCAGGTTGATCTCGTCGCCATGGCGCGGCCCCATCTCCATTTCCCACAGGCGCCCCTGCCTGTCGAAGGCGATGCCCAGCAGGTTGCGGTGGCCATACGACCAGACGGCTGCATCGAAGCCCTTGGCCGCGAGCGGGTTGCCGGCGGCCGGCGTGCCGTCGAGGTTCAGGCGCAGCACCTTGCCGAGCGTCGACTTGGGGTCCTGCGCCGGATCGAAAAGCTGCCGGTCGCCACTGGTGAAGAACAGATACTTGCCATCCGGCGAGAAGCCGATACGGCCCGAATAGTGCCCGCCAGTCGATGCTTCCTGGCCGCGGAAAATGGCCTTGGTATCCTTGAGCGTGCCGCCTGCCTGATCCAGTGTCGCGGTGGCGAGCACGACCCGGCTGCCGGCGCCGGAACCCGCCTCGGAGTAGCTGAAGTAAAGCCGCTTGCTGGCCGCAAAATCGGGCGCGGGCACGATGTCCATGAGCGCGCCCTGGCCCTTGCTGCTGACGGCCGGTGTGCCCGACACTGTGCGCATGGTACCGGTTGCGGGATCGAACAGGATCATCGTCCCCTCCTTTTGCGTCACCAGCATGTGGCCGTTAGGCAGGAATGCCATGGCCCATGGGCTGTTGAATGTGCCGACCGGCTTGACTTCGAAAGGCAGGCCGCCGGTCGCGCTTGCGGGGGCTGCGACGAACGAGAGCAGGGTGAGCGAAAACGTGGTGGCGACGCCTAGCATGTTCAAATTCATGTTTTCCAGATCTCCATGTGCGGATTGATGCCAAATTGTTGGGACGAAAGTGTGCCGATTCGCGCCGGTTCAGCAAGCCGATGCCGCCAGCACGGTCACTTCGACGCCCCGAACGTTCGGATTGGGCGCGCGCCGGGCATGTACTTGACGACCGTGGTGCAGCCCGTCGCCCACCCGCGGCGAAGTAGCCGCCGGCGCGGTTGGTCCATGGGGCGTTGGAAAGTGTAGAGCAAAACTCCCATTGCAGACGCTCCGCTCGTCGCGGCCGGTGGGTGCAGAAAATTCTGCGTATTTCAAAGGATATTATCGCGCAACCTGCTTGGCCAACCATCCAATGGTGGGTGGGGACGCTGCAGGGGCCGCATGATTGTTAGCCCAGCCTGCAGACAGGGACCGGGCATTTGAAGTTGATGTAATCGCGCGGATCGAAATGCTGCTCGACTCCGGCGAAGCCGCTCGCAAGGAATATTCTTGCCTTTAGGTCGTGTCAAGGTCTCTAGACGCCGAGGGGCAGGTCTCACGAACATACATAAGCTTGCATGTCCGTTTCCTAGCTGATCTATGTTTGTGAGACCCAACCTCACCTCGGCAATACGTCATCGACACGCACAACCGAGCGTGCTGCCGGTCCAGCACCGCCGAGTAGCGGTCGACCACGGAGCAGTTGCCTTCACTCTCCATTTCGGCCAGCATGTCAGCACCTGAGAGCCACCGCCGCAAACGGCCCATGTATGTCCATCCAAGCAGTCGCCCTTGACAGCCAACCTACCAGAAGGTAGGATTCGCCCATGAGCAAATCACCAAACACCGCCGACAACATTCTCGCCTGCGCCCGCACCTTGATCGTCGCCGGCGGCTACAACGGCTTCAGTTACGCCGACATCGCCGATGTGGTCGGCATCCGAAAGGCCAGCATTCATCACCATTTTCCGGCCAAGGCCGACCTGGTGCGCACGCTGGTGGCGGGCTATCGGCGCAGCGCTGAAGACGGTTTGCTCGCGCTGGCGCGCGCGGTGCCGGCGCCGCTCGACCAGTTGCGCAGCTACGTAGGTTACTGGAAAAGCTGCATTGGCGACGCCAGCGCGCCGTTCTGCGTGTGCGCCATGCTGGCCGGCGAATTGCCCGGCCTGCCTGCGGACGTGGCGCTGGAAGTCCGCGCGCATTTCCGTTTTCTGGCGGGCTGGCTGCAAGATGTGCTCGAGCGCGGCATCGTCGAACACAGCATCGTGCCGGGGCAGGGCGCCCATATCGAGGCGCAACTGCTGATGGCGACCGTGCACGGCGCCATGCTGTCGGCGCGGGCTTATGGCGACACCGCCGTGTTCGGCACCATCGTCGATGCGCAGTTGTCGCGGCTGAGCACGCGCACGTGACGCGTTTTTTCATCAATTAATCTACCAACTAGTAGGTAGTTTACCGCTTCCCCACAGTGAAGGAAACACCATGCAGCAGCACGCCCCCCAGCCCGGCCACAATTCCCCGCAGTCCTGGCTCAAGACATATTACTTTTCCCGCGCCGCATTCGCGCTGGCCTGGATTGGCGCCGTGCTCGCTTTTGCACGCAGCGCACCCGCCGTCGCCGCCGTGCTGATGGTCGCCTATCCCGCCTGGGACGCGATCGCCAACCTGGTCGACGCCAGCCGCAGCGGCGGCATGGCGCGCAATCAGCCGCAAGCCGTGAACGCCCTCGTCAGCGTGGTGACGGCGCTGGCGGTGGCGATTGCGCTGCCCGACATGCACCTGGTGCTGGGGGTGTTCGGCGCCTGGGCCATCCTGGCTGGTGTGCTGCAACTGGGCGCCGGGCTGCGCCGCTGGAAGAGCGCGGGCGCGCAGTGGGCGATGGTGCTCAGCGGCGCGCAGTCGGCGCTGGCCGGCGGCTTTTTCATCGTTCAGGCGGGGCAGCCGGCAATGCCGGCCGTCACCGGACTGGTGGGCTATGCCGGCTTCGGCGCGTTCTACTTCCTGGTGTCGGCGCTGTGGCTGAGCGTGGCCGCCACGCGGCGCGCCAGGAAAGCGACCTGAGTCACCCTGGCTGGCGCCGCGTCTGCAACGCCGCCGTCGCGTTGCGCACCGTCATCGGCACGTCGGCGCCACCGTCCCCCTTCGACGCCATATCGCCGAGTGCCTGCCTCAGGCGCGGCGCGGCAAAATCGAGAAAGCGGCGCATCTTGAGCGGCATCTGCCCGCGCAAGGCGTGCACAAGATGCACTGGCACGGGCGCCGGTTCGTAAGCTTCGAAAACAATCTGCAGCGCGCCACGTTCGACCGCATCGATCACCTGGTAATGCAGCAGCCGCACCACCCCCACCTTGAGAACTGCTGCCTGCGCCGCCGCTTCCGGCGTCGTCACGGCAAGGCGTGGCACGATGGCAACGTCCATCAGCGCGCCTGATCGTGGGTCCCGGAAGCGCCAGGGCGGTGACGGCATGGGCGTGTCCACGGTCACGCAAGGCAGCCCCGATAAATCATCGGGACTGTGGAGCGCACCGTGCGCACCCATGCCGGCCAGCAGGGCAGGGCTGGCGCATGTCACGGTACGCATCACTCCCACTTGCGTCGCCACCATCGAACTGTCGGGCAGCTTGCCGATCCTGACCGCCATATCGACGTGGTCGCCAACGAGATCGACGTTCCGGTCAGCCAGGATGAGTCGAACATTGATCTCCGGGAAGGCCGTCAGAAAATCGGCGACGACGGGCAGCACATGCAGGCGCCCGAACATGGTGGGCGCGGTAATGACCAGCTCGCCCTTGGGGGCGGTGAACTCACCGGCCGCTTCGCGCTCCGCGTTCTCGACCTCCTCCAGGATCCGGCGCGCCGCCGCGACATAGGCGATCCCGGCGTCCGTCAGCGTGATCTTGCGCGTCGTGCGCACCAGCAGCCTGGTACCGAGTAAGGCTTCCAGGTCAGAAATCTTGCGGCTCAGCGTGGCCAGCGGAACCCGCGTGGCACGTCCCGCCGCGGACAGGCTGCCGTGCTCCGTCACGGCCACCAGCAGCGACATGGCTTCGAAACGATCCATTCGATTCTTCCGAATAGTGGTAGGAAGTTTATTGATTTTACGGGATTATCAATGGAGGCTGAAAGGTCCATGCTATGTCCAGTGGCACTAGTACCCTTTCAGGCCTCGCCGCCTGCGCCGTTTATGGACGTTTCACGGAGGTCGACCATGTCGTATGGATTTCTTGATATCGCGATGACGCCCAGCGTGCGCGCCGCGCAAGCCAGGATGGGCGCCGACCATCTCTGGCAAGATTTCAAAGGGCATCGGCAGTTCGACCGGTTTACGGAGAACGAGCAAGCCTTGATCGCGGCGCGCGACAGCTTCTACATCGCCACCGTGTCCGAAACCGGCTGGCCTTACATGCAGCATCGGGGTGGCCCGGTCGGTTTTCTGAAGGTGATCGACGAGCGCACGCTGGCCTTTGCCGATTATGGCGGCAACCGTCAGTACATCAGCACGGGCAACCTGGCGGCCGATGACCGGGCTTGCCTGTTCCTGATGGATTATGCCCACCGCGCGCGGCTGAAGATCTACGTCCATGTCGATATCCTGGAGCGCGATGACGATCCGGCCCTGACCGGGCTCGTTACCGTCGCCGGCTACAAAGCGAAGATCGAACGCATCGTCCGGCTGCGTCTCGAGAACTTCGACTGGAACTGCCCGCAGCATATTACGCCGCGCTTTACCGAGCGGGAAGTCAAGGCGGCAGTCGGTCCGCTACACGATCGAATCGGCCAGCTGGAAGCGGAAAATGCCGCCTTGCTTGAGCGACTTGCCAGCGGTGGCGGAGCTCGGTAGAACAAGGCTCATTCCCGTGGCAAACGTAGTGCGCAGGACATTGCAGGCAGGGGTGGCAGAAGCCTGACGCTGACGCTGCGCCGCCGACTCAACGACAATTCAAGGTCAGCGCATCGCCTTCATCGGCCTGGCCGCGCTGGACCTCGCCATCGCCGCAGCGGTAAGTCACGGTCAGACGTTTGCGCTTGCGGGGCGCCGGATCGCCGCATAACTGATTGCCCGCCGTAATAGAGAAATTGCCGCCACGCGCCAGCGCCTGCATCACCGCTGGCCGCGCATCGCAAAACCCTTCGCGCACGCCGTAGTCGGCCCGTTCGATCTCGATGCGCGAGCGACCTTGATCATTGCCACCGTGGCCGCCGCCACGCCAATCGCGCCCGCCCCCTTGCGCCGCCGCCATGCCATCGCGGTAGCCCTGGTCGTAACCGCGCCGGAACTCCTGGCTTTGCGCCATGGCCGAGGCCGATGCTGCCAGCAGCAGCGCGGCGCCAGCCAGGCGCGAAAGGTGAAGCGTATAGGTCGTTTTCATTGAACTCTCCTGGAAAAAATATCTGCCACATGATAATGCCAATCGGCGCTGGCGTTTGTAACGCCGCCGCACCCACGCAAGCACCACACCATGCAGCCGCCCGCGCTTCGCGCGTGAACGCGGCTTGCTCGGTCGTTCGATCTGCGTGGCGCGCCTGCCGGTGTGGCACACCTTGCATGCACGCGTCACGTCTGTCCTGGCTGTTCAGCCCGAAGCAAGCCAGTGGCCCACGCACTGAACGCCTTGACCCGGGCATTGTCCCGGCGGCTGGGCAGGTAGGCCAGGTAGATCTGCAGGGGCGGGCGTTCCCAGTCGGCCAGGACGGCCACCAGCGCACCGCTGGCGAGGTGGGGACGGACGATGAAGTCGGCGGTCTGGATCAAGCCCAGGCCGGCCAGTGCGGCCGCCAGGTGGGCGTTACTTTCGTTGACGGCCACGCGCGTGCCCAGGTGTTGCAGGCTGATGCGCTCGGCGTCTTTTTCGAACTCCAGCCGATGGGCCAGGCCGCTGGTGGACGAAAAATAGGACACCACCGGCATCTTCGCCGCGCTGATCTGCTGCGGCGTCGTCGGCGTGCCGTAGCGGGACAGCCAGGCGGGACTGGCGCAAGTGGTCCAGCGTGACTGCCCCAGCAGGCGGCTGACCAGCGTGGGGTCGTCGGCGCCGCTGCGGATGGCGCAGTCGATGTTGTCCGACAGCAGATCGGCGTTGCGGTCATTCACCGTCAGGCGCAGGTCGATGTCGGGATAGCGCGCGCAGAACGCGGGCAGGGCGGGTATCAGCAGGGCGCTGGCGGTGGCGCCGCCACAATCGACGCGCAGCATGCCACGGGGGCTGGCCTGGCCCTGGCCCAGGGTCGATTCGAGGTCGTCCAGCTCAGCCATCAGGCGGCGCGTGCTGTCGTAGTAGAGCGCACCGGCAGCGGTGACGCCGATCTTGCGGGTGCTGCGTTCGAGCAGCTTCACGCCCAGCCCGGCCTCCAGGTCGGCCACCCACTTGCTGACGGTGGAGCCGGGCATCTCCAGCGACCGGGCGGCCTGGTTGAAGCTGCCTGTTTCGATCACCCGTGCGAAGACACGGATGGCTTGCAAGTGATCCATAAAAAGCTCCTAATATTATCCATCGCTATGGATAATGTTCGCACGGAAGTGGTCTAGGCGGGGCCGTGCGCGTGGCCTATTCTGTCTTTCTTCATTCATCCAGAGGCCCATCATGACCGCAGCAACCCATCTCCTGCTTGCCCAACAATTTCTCGCCCAGCTGGGCGGTGGCGCCAGTGCCGAGGCCATGGCCGCCCTGTGCGTGCCCGACCTCGACTGGAACATTCCGGGCGACGCCGCTGCCCAGCCCTGGATCGGCGCCAGGCGGGGCAGCGCAGCGCTTGCCAGTTTCGTGCGCGACACGGGCGCGGCGATCAGCCGCGAGGGCCTGGAAATCAAAGACATCCTGGCCAACGACGCCCGCGCCATCATCCTCGGCCACCTGCAGTCGCGCGTGAATGCGACCGGCAAGCTGATCGATACCCCGTTTGCCATCGCGATGACGTTCGATGCCGACAAGATCGCCAGTTTCCTGCTGTTCGAAGACAGCTACGCCGTGTCCATCGCATCCCGTTGAGAAACGGTGCGGTGTACGGTCGGTAGGGGCCCCATCCGTTTCAAGCCAGGCGCCGGCGCGTGCGATGCACCGGCCGCCACCAGGCCTGCGCCGCCAGGTCCTGGCGCGCACGTAACAAGGCCTTTCACGCCAGCCAGGTGAAGGCAAGCTTCATCGGGGCGCGCTGGCCGTTCAGTCAACGCCCTTAACGCTTCGCAATCGTCTGGATGGCGGCAACGAACTTGTCGAGCTGCGCCGTCGTGGTGTAGTAGGACGGCGTGACCCGGATGCAGCTGCCACCGGCGGGGCCATCGCGCGGGACGGTGAGTATCTGGTAGTCGTCCGCCAGCTGCATGGAGAGGGCCGCGTTGGCGTCGAAGGACGTGCGCCCCCGCAGGCGCAAGGACGTCACCGCACCCGTGCTGCCGGCTTCATCCGGCGTCAGGATCTCGACCCCGTCGAGCTCGCGCACCCGCTGCACCCAGTAATCGCGCAAGGCGCGCAAGCCCGCACTGCGGGCGGCCAGGCCGACCTGGCCATGGAAGCGCAGCGCTGCGGGAATGGTCATGAAGGCGGCCGCATCGGCGGTGCCGGACAGGACCCGCGCGCGGATGTCCGAGGCGGGATGTTCGCGGTTGCCCAAATGGATGCCGATGTCCTGCAAGCGCGCCTGTGCGATATACAGAAAGCCCGTGCCCAAGGGCGCGCCGATCCACTTGTGCAGGTTGGCGCCGGCGAAGTCCGCCCCCAGATCGGCAATCTTGAAGTCGAGCTGTCCCCAGGACTGGGCGATATCGACAATGACATCGACGTTGCGCCGCTTCGCCATGCGGACGATCTCGGCCACCGGCGTCACCAGTCCGGTGCGGTGACTGATATGCGTGAGCAGGAGCAGCCTGGTGCGCGGCTGACGCTGCAGTGCCTGTTCGTAGGCGTCGATGACGCGCTGGCGGCTGGCCGGCTCGGGAATGGTCACGACGGACACGGTGGCGCCGTGCCGTTGCGCCAGGTCCTCCATCGCATACTGCATCGAGCCGTAATCGAGATTGCCGTACATGACGGTGTCGCCGGATTTGAGCAGCCGATAATTGGCAATCAGGTTTTGCAGCGATTCCGTGGCGCCGCGCGTCATCGCAATTTCGCTGGCCTGAACGCCCGCGTGCTGCGCCACGGCCGCCCGGATCGCGTCATCGTCCCGGCGACTGAACGTGCGCCGCAGATACCAGGAATTGTGGCGGTTCAGGTAGTCGATATTGCGCTTGTACTCGTCCAGCACGGGCCTGGCCATCACGCCATAGTAGCCATTTTCGAGGTTGACGATGGATGGATCGAGATCATATTGGCTGGCCAGTCCTTCCCAGCCGAGCTGCTTGCCCTGGGCCGGCGCAGTGCGCGCCTGCGCCGAAAAGGGGGAAAGGCCGCCGGCCAGCGCCGCCACGGTGCGCAGCAGGTGCCGTCTGTCGAAGGTCATGGTATCGCTCCTCGTCACTGAGAATGCGCTCGAGTATAGCAACAGCGGCAGGCGATGCGACAGCCGCGACCTTCGCCCCGCGATTGAGCGTGAGGGGCAGGTGTGGCAAGCGGGCGCAAGCTCTGCCTTGTCGTTGCCGGTGCTTCTTGTTTGCCGCTGGCCGGGGTCTGGAAGCGATGCCTGACCTGACCTGCCACCACCGGGCGCAGCGCTGCGGCGGCGGCCAGCAGCGCATCGGGCTCAGCCCCCGGTGCGTTGCAGCCGGTGGCGTGCGTGGTGCCGGTGACGGATCGCGGGGCGGGGCCGCGGCGCTGCGCGGGAGGTCCTCGCGCTTGCCGTGTATCGGGCAGCACGATTGCCTGCGGGCCGTCGCGCCCGGGAAACGCCAGGCGCCGCAGACGTTGATATTGTCTCGCGGTGCTTCGACCGTCGCCCTGGTCAATCCCACGCTGTCAGGCGGCTAGTCGTCCAGTGCGGCGGCACAGCGTTTGAGCAAGTCGCACAGCACCTTCGCCTCTTGTGTCGACAGCGTCGAGAGCAGCTGTCGCTCCACCGCGTCGGCGGCTTTCGCGCCACCGGCGACGGCCTTTTTACCGGCGGCCGTCAATTCGGTCATGATCACCCGGCCATGCTCCGGATGCGGGCTGCGCGTGATCAGGCCGCCGCGCTCGAGGTTGACGAGGATCGCCTGCATGGTCTGCGGGGTCACGAACGCCGCGCGCGCCAGGTCGGCATTCGAGATGCGCGGATTGCCGGAGACGGCAAGCAGGACCGCGTTCTGCGGCGCCGTGATGCCGACCTGCGCCAGCTCGGCTTCCAGGCGTTGCCGCAATCGATGCTGCGTGATCTTGAGGTTGTAGCCAACCCAGTCGGTTCCGCTGCGGGGTGCTGGCGTCGTCGTTGACATATCAGGGTCCTTATATTATTATCAGTGCACTGATACTATTTTACAGGAGCTGGCATGACATCCCCACTGGGCCCCGACTTCATCGCATTGCAGGTGCGCGATCTTGCCGCATCGCGCAAGTTTTACCTCGAGATCTTCGGCTTCGAAGCCGCGGCGCACTGTCCGCCCGGCGCGGTCATTTTCAAGACTGCGCCCATCCCCCTGGCGCTGCGCGAACCGCTGCGGCCGCTGCCCGCCAGCGGACCGCTTGGCGTGGGCATGGCGCTGTGGATCGCATGCGCCGACGCCGACGCCTTGCACGCGCTCATCGTGGCGCGCGGTGGGGCGATTTCCGGTCCGCTCGCCGATGGCCCCTTCGGCCGCTTCTTCGTCGCCACCGACCCTGACGGCTACGCGATCACCTTTCACACGGCGCGCAACTGATCGCTTCGACCAGCGCCTCGCCCTGTTCAAGTCGCAAGGGGCGCAGCAGCCCCGATGCTGATCACGCCCGCTCGGGAGCGCCGTTCCCACGCACCCATCCCTGATCCTCGGCGAGCCCGGCACGATGGTCGTCTACGCCATCGAACCGGGCTGGCCAAGGCCACACCGCGCGGCGTCAGCTCCCACAAGCGGGCAGTTTTTGGCGCAGGCGGTTGATGCTCTTGACGAAATCTTCCGCTTGATCGGGCTGAAATTTTTGTACCTGGTCGTTGATCTTGACTTTGTTGAACACTTCCTTGCCCTGGCAAGTGACGAGAATGACTTCGCCGTCCCGAACGCGTGCCGTGCGCATGTCGGTCAAGGACAGCGCAAGACTGTGGTCAAGCAGCGCCTTCACGCCGCCAAGTGCCATCGCCTTGATGATATTGCCCAGCACGCCTTCGTCACTGTTGCGGGTGTCTTGCGGTTCCCCCACCTGCTTCATGCCGTAGTCCGTCAGTTGCAAGTACACCGCATCGTCCTTGAGCAGCATTTCAGACCATCGATTGGTCGACAGCAGGGAAGGCGTCCTTGCTACGGCTTGCTGGCGGGGCCCGATACGCTCGGGGCCATCGCCGTTGCTGGCCTTGCCCGACACGGTCGGGCCTGGGCGGTCCTGGCCGGCTGGACGGGCATAGGCAAGGGGCGTACTCGCCAGCAGCGCGCAGGTGCACACGATTAGGGGGATGAGGCGCATGGTGTCTCCATTCGTCGATGTAAGGGGCGGATGACGCTTGATCATCCGGCTTCGGTCAGCAGTGACGATAGGGCAAGCAGGGCTTCGCCGGCGCGTGGTTTGCGATGAACGGCAGGATCAGGGCGCCGGACCGTTCTATCGCGCCGGCAGACGGGATGGCCGCAAGGAAGCGAGCACCGTCCTGGGCCGCCTGCGCTTCAGGCATGATTGATGACGACATCGATGCGCTTGTGCACATCCTCGGCAAAGGCGAGGAACTCGCGCATTTGCGCCGGCTCGTTCACGTCGAGCGCATACCATTCGGCCGAACCGCCCGCCTGGCGGATTTCGCGGACCAGTCCCTGCAGCCGCTGTGCGCCCCGTCCGCCCAGCACCAGGTGATGCCCCTGCGCGGCCAGATGGCGCGCCGTCGCCGGCCCGTTGCCGCGGCTGGCGCCGGCAATCAGGATGACTTTAGGATGTGTTGCTGGGTTCATGATGCGGTCCTTTCCATGGCAATCACACGAGCATGCATCTTACGGCTGTGCCGATTTGCTGCACATGCACATGCCTATGTCTTTCTTGCCTAATCCTATGCTTCGTCCGCATGGCCGTGGCAATTCTCGCCCTTTTAATGGATCATTCCTCTTCATGAACGCAGCGAAGGATGTGACATGGACCGCCTGATCGAACTGCACCGCCAGCTGGCCCGCGACGACGGCTATACCGACACCGCCGTGGCCGCGGTGCGCCTGACGCGCGCCACCGCATGCGTGGCCAAGACCCCGGTGATGTCGGAGCCCTGCATCGCCATCGCCCTGCAGGGACGCAAGCGCGCCTTCTTCGGCACCGACGTGTTGCAGTTCGACGCCGACCAGTACCTGGTGGTGGCGATACCGATGCCGTTTGCCAGCGCCACCGAAGCGACGCCGGAAGAACCGTTCCTGGGCCTGTCGATCCAGGTGGACCGCAGCACGCTGGCCGACCTGATGTTCGCCATCGACCAGTCCGACAACGACGTGCCGGCCGCGCCCAAGGGCATGATGAGCACGCGCATGGATGCGCGCCTGCGCGACACCGTGCTGCGCCTGCTCGAAACGCTGGCCTCGCCACTGGAGGCGCGCGTGCTGGGCCCGGCCATCGTGCGCGAGATCTGTTTCCGCGTGCTGATGGGCGAGCAGGGCGCCGCCATGCGCGCGGCGCTGACCGGCCAGGGCCAGTTCGGCCGCATCGCCAAGGCGCTGCGCCGCATCCATGCCGACTACGCGGCCAGCATCGATGTGGGCATGCTCGCTGCCGAAGCGAACATGAGCGTGCCGGCGTTCCACGTGCATTTCAAATCGGTGACGCATTGCTCGCCCATCCAGTACGTGAAGTCGGCGCGGCTGCACCAGGCCAGGTTGCTGATGGCGCGCAACGACATGAGCGCGCAGGCTGCCTGCGCCCAGGTCGGCTACGAGAGCGCGTCGCAATTTAGCCGTGAGTTCAAGCGCTTTTTTGGACGCAGCCCCAGCCAGGAAGCCGATGTGTTGCGGCGCTACCTGGCGCCACCGCAGGTGGAGACGCCGCAGTTGCTGTAGAGGCTATCCCGGTACTGCGGCGTCGCCAGGCGCGGTGGGATGGGCCAGGTAGCGGTTCAAGCAGTCAAACACTGCGCTGGCCCTGGTCTGCAGCCGCGCGTCAAACCCGCGTTCCGACAGTAGTGAGATGCCATTGGTGTGGACCAGCACGCCCGGTAACAGGCTCAACTGCGCGGAATCGCCGTGGGACATGCTCACGCAGAGCGGCGTCAGACAGGGGGCAAGCAGGGGAGCGAGCACCAGGTTGTGCGAGGAGACGATCACCATGCTCTTGCTGGCGAGTTCTTCGAGCACGGCGACGGCGGCGGAGACCGATTCCAGGTAGTTGGTCCCGCGGAAGATTTCATCGATGATATAGATGCCTGCATGGGGGCCATGGAAGGACGCCAGTAACTCCTTTGCACGGCGCAATTCGGCGATATACAGGCTCTCCCCACCGAGCATGGCGTCCTCGTTTTGCATGCTCGCGTAGACGGGGCGCGTGGACACGGCCGCGCCGGTTGCATAGCAAAACCCGAATGCGCGCGCCACCACCAGGTTCAAGCCGATCGTGCGCAGCAGCGTGCTCTTGCCTACGCCGTTTTGACCGGAAATGAAGGCGCCCTTGCCGGCCAGGTCGATCGACAGCGGCATGGCGTGCGCAAGCAGAGGATTGCGCACCGCATGGAACGCAATGTCCGGGCCGGCATGCCGCTGGGCCCAGCAAAACAAGGGCGTCGCTTGCAGATGGCGCGCCAGTGCGATATCGGCTTCCAGGTTTGCAATCAGGAGATGGCACTGACGCAGAAACGCGATATTGTCATCGACCTGGGCCTGGCATCGGAAGTAATGCAGGACGTTGGTCAGCGCGAACCAGTCGAGATAGTCTTTCGCGCCGGAGATAGACATCACGATCGGCGAACGCGACAGGCCGCGATTGATCTGGCCGGCGCGTCCGCGCAGCCCGGCAAACTGGTCTGGCAAGGGGGCGTTCCCCTCCCCGAGCGTGCTGCAAACGCCGAGCAGGCGCTGCAGCGACTCCATCGACAGGTTCCAGCCCTCGATCGCTGCGATGTAGCGAAACCGGATCGCCAACAGCAATCCAAACACCAGGCCAACAGCCACCCAGGCCAGGGGCCAGACGAAGGTGGCGCCAACTGCGGCGAGGAAGCCGGGCCCGGCCAGGCCAAGCCAGCGCGTCCATGCCGGCCGACTTTGCGCTAGCCGCTGGCCAAATAGCAGGCCCGCAATCTCGATCCCCGTGCGCCGCAAAGGCCGACAAGCGTGATGGAGCCGGTCCAGCTGTTCCGGATCGGCCATCAATGCTTTCACCGTTGCGCAATGGGCGGTGCACGCGGCCTCATCCGATCCAGCGCGCAGACGCTGGTACAGCACCTGCTGGCCAAAGATACTGACGCCTTCGGCGAGCATGGCGGTGTACCGATCGATCAATAGGTCGCCCCATGTCTGATCATCGATCGACGCCGTTGTTGCCACAGCTGTATTGGCATGCAGTTGGGCCAGCTCGCGCTGCTGAAATGAAAACGCCAGATCCGGGTCCGGGATAAAAAACAGGGAGCGCAGAAAATTGCGCAAGCGACCCCAGTACGTGCCTGGTTTTACGGTGGAGACCGTCATACATCCTTTATGGTGAACCATCGCTGCGGAAGAGAGCGATGTAGGCGATATGGTGCAATGTTTCAATAAATCAAGTCAGAGAAAGAAATGAAAAAGAAATGGATTGTCACACCGTCTTTGCTGCTGCTGACAGTGACCGGCGCGCTTGCCACCATGCCCGGGTGGCGGCACTCCGGCACCGGTGCCGCCCGATGATGCGATCGGGCCGCCACCGGCGACGCAAGCGAAGTGGGAGCAGCGCAACAACTTCCCCCAGCGCCTGTTCATGGGCGTCTGACGCCGCCGCCGGGCCGCATCGCTTGCGCTACAGGGCGGCCCATCCCATGCTTGCGAACACCAGTGCGACGACGACGACGGTGACGACGGTACGAGCGCTTCCCATGTCGCTGGCGGTGACGGTGAACTCGCCTTCGTCGTACGCCATGGGCTCGCCTCGCCCGAGGCACCTGTAGCCGGACATGCAGGTGAACAGGGTGATGAGCGGAAGGCCGGTGCCGAGTCCGTACCACCACACCCCGGGCATTCTGCGCAAGTACGCGCCGAAGCCGGGAACCTCGCCGCCAAGCGTGCGCACGCGCACCCCGAGTAGGGCTTTACCGATCGTCGAACCGAAAATACCGAAGACAATGGCCTCGGCCAGCAGCGCAAATGGCGTGGAGATCCAACTGAGCAGGGTGTCCGCGCCCGGTTGCTCGAGCCACTCCGCGAAGCCTGGCACGAAGATGATGCAGGGAATTCCAATGATCGCGCCGGCGGCGAAAGTCAATATCCAGGTATCGACCATGCGTGCGAAAAAACGCCGCCATGGATTGCTTGCCTCAACGGTGTTTGTTGCCTGCGCAACATGCGCCCAGCCGGGCCTTGCGGCTGCCATCCCTGCGTGGGTCGGGGGAAGGGGAGGGGGCACCGCTGGCACGGGCATGGACAAGGGCTGGGCGCTGCCTTGCGTCGACTGCGCCGGGTCAACCAGGCCAGCGAGCTCATCGATGTCCGCTACTCTTTGCCATTCAGCCATGCCAGGGCGCCAGGCCAGGGACGCGTCGTCCATGCTACCGTTCGCATACAAGCGGCGCATTTCCGCCAGATCGAGCGGGCCGGTTTGCTTCCCGAGGCTCGCGAAATACCATTGTCCAATCATTGTCTCTCCTGGTAATTCCCTATTCTAAACGCATGGTCGTGATATTGCCAATGAGGCAATAGAGGCGGAAGACTCACTCCTGGACTGATAATCGTATCCCCCTGTTGAGCTATGCGCTGAAAAAGTAGCCAGTGCAGACATCTTTCATCCGCCTCCGCGCCGGCGGGCAGGGCAGCGCCAGAGCCCCTCAGCAGCGTCGAGGTACTGCCGCTCCAGCCACGCTTCCCATGGCCAAGCACCGTCTCGCGCTAACAACATGTGCAAGCCGAAGTCGATCGGCCGCTTCTCTGCCAGCCACCGCCGTGAGCGCCACTGTTATCATGGAGGAACTTTGCAGGGTGAAGCCTGGCAAATTGCCGATCGAGGAGCGCGGATGCAATCAAGGCAAGACCGCCTGGCCAAACTGCTGCAGCACAGGCACGTCAAGGGCCTGGTCTTCGGCGCCGGGCTATTGGTGCTCGTGCATGTCGCTGGCACGCTGGGATACCACTACCTGGGGCGGCCAACCGCGTCGTGGATCGACAGCTTTTACATGACCTTCATTACCGTGGCCACGATCGGTTATGGCGAGACGGTCGACTTGAGCCACCATCCGATGGGGCGCCTGTTCACCGTGTTCATTGCCGTGTTGGGCATTGGTGCGATGAGTTATGTGTTTTCCACCGTCGTCGCCCTGCTGGTCGATGCGGATTTGAATGCGCACAGAAGGAGAAGGCGGATGGAAAAGGAAATCGCCAAGCTGTCCGGCCATTACATCGTGTGCGGGATTGGCCGCGTCGGCAGCAACGTGGCCAAGGAGCTGCTCACCACCCGGCGCCGCTTCGTGGTCGTCGAAAGCGGGCGGCCTTCGCTCGATGCGTGGCTCGAGCACCACCCGAACACCCTGTACGTGCATGACGACGCCGCCGACGACGCCGCCTTGCAGCGCGCCGGCTTGATGGGGGCCAGCGGCGTGTTCGCCGTCACCGGCGACGACAGCCACAATTTGATGATCGCCATGTCCGTCAAAATGCTCAATCCCAAGGTGCGCGTGGTGGTGCGCCTGCACGATGTGCGCAACGCCAAGAAGGCACGTCACGCCGGCGCGGACGAAATCGTGTCGCCCGATTTCACGGGCGGGATGCGCATCGCGTCGGCGATGGTACGGCCCCACGTGGTCAATTTCATGGACCAGATGCTGCGCAGCGAAGGCGGCATGCGCGTCGAGGAACTGGTGCTGCCGGCCGGTATGCCCGCGGTGGCGCTGGGGCAGCTGTTGCCCAGGTCGCGCTCCTACATCCTGATGGCCGCTTACGAGAACGATCAGTGGACCTTCAATCCGCCCGATGATCTAGCGGTGGGCGGCGGCGTGACGCTGGTGCTGATGGCCGATCCGGACGGGCGCGCGTTCGCGGAAGAGCAGATCCGCAAGCACCGCTGAACGGCGCCTGCGCCAGACGCGTGATGGCGCCCCTGTCTGCGAACAGGCAGCCGGGCCGGCCGATCCCTCACCGGCTTGCCCGCAGCATGGGATACGGATTGACCGCCCCGCCAGGTGCATACACCCCGTAGTGCAAATGCGGCGGTGTCCCCTTCGCATTGCCCGTATCGCCCACATACCCGAGTACCCGCCCGGCGCCGATGCGCATGCCCGCTTCCACATCGGCATGGCGCTCGAGGTGCGCATAATAATGCCGCTGGCCGCCCGGCCCCAGCACCCACACTACCAGGCCACCGAGGCGGTTGTCGCCGACCCGCACGACGAGCCCCTCGGTACTCGACAGCACCGGCGTGCCGCGCCTGGCGAAGATGTCGATGCCTTCGTGCTTGCGCCCTTCACTGCGCGCCCCGCCCCAGGTGTCGCGCAGTGCGCGCGCCGGCACGCCCTCGACGGGCACCGGCAGCCGCTGCGGCGTCGCCATGGCCACCAGGCGCACCATGTACAACGCCCACGCGATGGTTGGCGCGAGCAGGAAGTAGCCCGGCACGAGAAGGGCTGCGAGCAGCAGGACACGTAGAGCGATTCGCATGGCGGTTCCCTTGCAGCGATGAGATTGTCAGCAGATGGGGGCGGACCGGCGCATTGCCAGACTGCGGCGTGCGACTGCACGGGCCGGCCACGCTGCGGGCAAGCCAAGCCGCACGGCGCATGACGGGCTATCCCGCCAGTTCAGTGGGCACAATCAGGGTTTCCTTGATCTCCTCCATGACCACGTAGCTTTTCGACTGGGCGGCGCCGGGCAGGCTGAGCAGCATATCGCCCAGCAGCTTGCGGTATTCCGTCATCTCGTGGATGCGCGCCTTGATCAGGTAATCGAAGTCGCCCGAGACCAGGTGGCATTCCTGCACCTCCGGAATGCGCAGCACTTCGCGGCGGAACTGCTCGAAGGCGGAGGCCGATTTCTGGTTCAGCGTGATTTCCACGAACACCAGCAGCTTTGCGCCCAGCATGCGCGGATCGACCTTCGCATGGTAACCCGTGATGAAGCCGTCACGTTCCATGCGCCGCACCCGCTCGATGCACGGGGTCACGGACAGGCCCACGCGCTCGCCCAGATCCTTCATCGACAGGCGCCCTTCGTCCTGCAGGATGGCCAGGATGCGCCGGTCCAGCTTGTCGAGCGTGCGCGCGGCGTCCCTTTGAATTCGCATGATTTTCCACTTTATTTCTATGAATTTACGTGAACAAAAACTGGTTTAACCAATTTAATATAGCTGCAACCACTTAAATAGCCAAACAATTAATTTGATGGAGCAGGCATGCGTATCGTAGTCTTGGGCAGTGGCGTGGTTGGCGTGACGAGCGCATATTATCTGGCGCTGGCCGGCCACGACGTGACCGTCATCGACCGCCAGGGCGGACCGGGACAGGAAACGAGCTTTGCCAATGCCGGCCAGATCTCGCCCGGCTACGCTTCGCCATGGGCGGCCCCGGGGATTCCCCTGAAGGCCGTCAAGTGGATGCTGCAACGCCATTCGCCCCTGTCGATCGTGCCTGACGGCAGCGTGTTCCAGCTGCAATGGATGTGGCATATGCTGCGCAACTGCACCACCGCGCGCTACGCGGTCAACAAGGAGCGGATGGTGCGCCTGGCCGAGTACAGCCGCGACTGCCTCAAGCAACTGCGGGCCGACACCGGCATCCGCTACGAAGGCCGCCAGCAGGGCACCATGCAATTGTTCCGCACCGAGCAGCAACTGGCCAGCGCCGCCAAGGACATCGAGGTGCTGCGCGCGGCGGGCGTGCCCTACGAATTGCTCACGCCCGATCAACTCGCGCGCGCCGAACCGGCGCTCGAACTGGTCAAGCACAAGCTGACGGGCAGCCTGCGCCTGCCGAACGACGAAACGGGCGACTGCAATCTGTTCACGGTACGGCTGGCGGCGATGGCCGAAGCGCTGGGCGTCAAGTTTCGCCAGAATACGGCCATCGACCGGCTCGCCGTCGTGGGTGACCGCATCACGGGCGTGCATTGCGGCGCCGAGACGATCACGGCCGACGCCTATGTCGTCGCGCTGGGCGCCTTCTCGACGCCCCTGCTCAAGGCGATCGTCGACATTCCCGTCTACCCGATGAAGGGGTATTCGATCACGGTGCCCATTATCGACGAGCAGGCCGCGCCCACCTCGACCATCCTCGATGAAACCTACAAGATCGCCGTGACGCGCTTCGACGACCGCATCCGGGTCGGTGGCATGGCCGAACTGGCCGGCTTCGACACCCGCCTCAATCCGCGCCGCCGGGCCACGCTGGAAATGGTGGTCAACGACCTGTTCCCGCGCGCCGGCGACAGCGCGCGCGCCTCGTTCTGGACGGGACTGCGGCCGATGACGCCGGACGGCACCCCCATCGTCGGCGCCACCGCCGTGCGCAACCTGTTCCTCAATACGGGGCATGGCACGCTGGGCTGGACCATGTCGTGCGGCTCGGCGCAATTGCTGGCCGACCTGATGTCGGGGCGCCGCCCGGCCATTCGCGCCGACGACCTGGCCATCGGCCGCTACCAGGCAGTTGGGCAGGGCGGGCAGTTGCTGCCCGCCCACGGCTAACTGACGCTGCGCTGGCCGCGCCGCCGTTCAGCGCGCGGCCAGTTGCCTTAACAGCGTTTCCACGGTGGCCAGGTCGGCCGGCTTGGTCAGGTGCCCGTCAAAGCCGGCGCTGGTCGAGCGGTGGCGGTCCTGCTCGGCGCCCCAGCCGGTCAGCGCCACCAGCGTCGCCTGCGCCATGCCGTCGATGCGCCGCAAGGCGGGCGCCACGTCGAAGCCGCTCTGGTCCGGCAAGCCAATATCGAGAAACACCACCTGCGGCAGGAATGCGGCGGCGGCGGCCACGGCGCTGGCGCCGTCATGGACGATGCGCACCGCGTGGCCGCGCAGGGCCAGCAGCTGGCCCAGCATCTGCGCGGCATCGACATTGTCATCGACCACCAGCACCCGCAGCGTGGCGGCGTCCGGATCGGCCTGAAGGCCGGCCGGCGCAGGCACCGGCGGCGCCTGCGCGGCCAGCGGCAGCAGCACGGTAAAACAGCTGCCCTGGCCGGCGCCGGCGCTGTGCACGGCCACGCTGCCGCCATGCAGCTCGACCAGCCGGCGCACCAGGTTCAGTCCCACGCCCAAGCCGCCCTGCGCCATGCCGTGCTCGCGCTGGGCCTGGGCGTACATGTCGAACACCAGCGCCAGCATGGCGGCCTCGATGCCGATGCCGTTGTCGGTCACCGCGATGGCGATGGCGTCGCCTTGCTGGCGCGCCTCGATCGCGATGTGGCCGCCCGCCGGGGTGTACCTGGCGGCGTTGTTGAGCAAATTCGACAGCACCTGGGCGATGCGGTGGCGATCGACGTGCAGGCAAATCGGCAGCGCCGGCAGGTGCTGTGCGAGGGTGTGGCGGCCGGCGTCGATCAGCGGCATGCTGATCTCGATGGCGTCGCTGACCACCTGCGTGAGCAGCACCGGCGCGCGGCGCAGCTCGACCTTGCCCTCCGACAGGCGCGCCATGTCGAGCAGGTCGTCGACCAGGTGCACCATGTGGTCGACCTGACGCCGCATCATCGCCTGCACCTCGGTGTTGCCGTGCGCCGCAGGGCGCAGGCGCATCAGGTCCAGGCCCGTGCGGATCGGCGCGAGCGGGTTGCGCAGCTCGTGCGCGAGGGTGAACAGGAACTCGCTCTGCATGCGGTTTTTTTCGGCCAGCGCGTCGGCCAGCCGCTGCAGCTCGTGGGCGGCATGCTTGTGCGGGCTGATGTCGAAGGTGACGCCGTCAAAGCGCATGGTCTGGCCCTTCTCGTTGCGGTCGCACCAGCCGATCGCCCGTAGCCAGCGGTTCGCCGCTTCGTGGTAAAACTCCAGGTCGAGCGTGACGCCGTCGCGTTGCGCGGTGGCGATTGCGCCGGCCAGGCGCGCGCGGTCGGCCGGCCCCAGCGCCGCCAGCAGGTCGGCCAGCGGCACGTCGCGCATGGCGCCCAGGCCCAGGTGGCCGGCCATCTGCTCGTTGAGCTGGTAGCGCTCGAACGGCGCGTCGGCATACCAGACGCCGATGTCGCCGGCGCGCGCGACCTGCTCGAGGCGCTGCTGCAAGGTGGTGCGGGCGTCGATGTCGACCACCGTGCCGACAAAGCCGCCCGGCTGGCCGTCGTCATCGAAGCGCGGCGTGCCCGAATCGGCGAACCAGCGGTAGCTGCCGTCGGCCCGGCGCAGGCGGTAGTCGAACGAGAACGGCGCGTGCGCGGCCATGGCTGCCTGGCAGATATCTCTCGCGCGCGCGACGTCATCGGGATGGATGTTCTCGAACCAGCCGAAGCCCAGGTCCTGGGCGGCGCTGCGGCCCGTGTAGTCGTACCATTGCTTGCTCAGGTAGGTGCAGGCGCCGCTGGCGTCGGTGGTCCACAGCATCACCGGCGCCTGATCGATGAGCGAACGGAAATACGCCTCGTGCTTGCGCAGGGCCTGCTGCTGCAGGCGGCGTTCGCGGCCCAGTTCAATCTGGCGGCGCACCCGCGCCAGCAGTTCGTTGGCGGCGAACGGCTTGACCATGTAGTCGTCGGCGCCCGCCTGCAGGCCCTCGATCTTGGCCTCTTCGCCGGCGCGCGCCGACAGCAGCATCACGGGCAGGCGCTGCAGCACGGCGTCGGCGCGGATGCGCGCGAGCAGCGCGAAGCCGTCCAGCCGCGGCATCATGACGTCGCTGAGCAGCAGGTCGATGTCGTTTTCTTGCAGGCGCGCGTAGGCCGCTTCGCCATCGGCGCAGACGACGACCTCGGCGTGCGGCTCGAGCAGCGTGGCCAGGTAGGCGCGCATGTCGCTGTTGTCGTCGGCGATCAGGATGCGCGGCAGGTCGGCGGCCAGCGCGCCCGCCGGCACCGGGACTGCGGCTGACACTGGGGCCGGGGCGGGCGCATCGGGCAGCCAGCGCAGCGCCTCCTCGACGAAGGCGGCGCCCATCCGGCCGGCGTCGGCGCTGTCGCCGGCCGCTTCGAGCAGGCGTTCCGGCGGCAGGTGCGCGTGGCCGAACGGGATGTCGACATCGAAGCGGCTGCCCTGGCCAGGCGTACTGTGGACGGCGATCGCGCCGCCGTGCAGGCGCACCAGTTCCTGGATCAGCGCCAGGCCGATGCCGGTGCCCTCGTAGGTGCGCCCGAGGCTGCCCTCGATGCGGTGAAAACGCTCGAACACGCGCCCCAGTTCGGACGCGGCGATGCCGCTGCCGGTGTCGCGTACCGACAGGCGCGCCATGCCCTCGTGGCGCGCCAGGGTCAGCGTGACGCTGCCGGCGAGGGTGAATTTGAAGGCGTTCGAGAGCAGGTTGAAGACGATCTTTTCCCACATGTCGCGATCGACCCAGACTGGCTGACCCAGCTCCGCCACCTCGACGTGGTAAGCGAGGCCGCCCTTTGCCATCGCCGACTCGAACACGCTGGCCAGGTCGAGCGTCAGGCGCGCCAGGTCCAGCGGCGCATGGCTGGCCTGCACGCGGCCGGCCTCGATGCGCGAAAAATCGAGCAGCGAGTTGACCAGTTTGAGCAGGCGCAGGGCGTTGCGCTGGGTCAGATCGAGGCGGCGCCGCTGGAGCGGGCCGAGCGCTTCGTCCTGGTCGCGCAGGGCATCCTCGAGCGGGCCCAGGATCAGCGTCAGCGGGGTGCGAAATTCGTGCGAGACGTTGGAAAAAAACGCCGTCTTGGCGCGGTCGATCTGCGCCAGTTCGTCGGCTCTTCTCTGCTCTTTTTCGTAGGCGATGACGTTGCCGACGGCGGTGTTGAGAGCGGCGCCCAGCAGGTCGTAGAAATTGCGATAGTCGGCGTCGAGCGCGCGCGCGGCGCTGACGCCGGCGACGACGAAGCCGTACAGGTCGTGCTGGCCGGCCACGCTGATCGGCAGCACCAGCGCCGCGTCCGGCACGTGTTCGTAAGGCCCGCAGGCAGCGCCCGCCAGGCGCCCGGCCAGGCCCGTCACCACGGTCGCCGCGCGCGCCAGCGCGCTGCTGGCGAACGGCCAGACGGCGTCATCGAAGGCGATGCTGGAAGGCGCCATGGCCGGATGGCCGGCCAGGCCGGCGCTGCCCTTGAGCAGCAGCGTGCCGCTGTCGGCATCAAACCGGTAGAGCAGCATGAAGGGCAGGTCGAGCGCCATCGCCGGGTAGTGCGCTTCGAGGTTGCGGCCGACATCGTCGATCACGCGGGCGTCGGCAATGGCGCCATTGAGGTCGCGCAGGCACTGGCTGCGGCGCGCGTTGAGCACCGATGACGTGGTCTCGGTAATCGGGTGAAAAATGCCGCCCACCGCGCCCGACTCGTCGCGAATCGGCGAAAACGAAAACGTCATGAAGGCTTCCTCGAGGTAGCCGTGACGGTCGAGGAACATGCGCTGGTCCCTGATGTAGGCGCCTTGGCCCTGGTGGGCGCTGTCGAACGCGTCACCCACCACCGGCAGCGCGCTGGCCCAGATCTCCTTGAACGGCGCGCCCATCGAGCGCGGATGCAGGCCGCCGCAGATGGGCCGGTAGGCGTCGTTGTAGATCTGGATGTCGTCCGGCCCCCACGCCACCAGGATCGGGAAGGTCGACGACAGGCACAGGCTGACGGAAGTGCGCAGGCTTTGCGGCCAGCCCTGCGGCGGGCCCAGCGCGGTGGCCGACCAGTCGATCGCGCGGATCAGGGTGCCCATCTCGCCACCGCCGGAGAGCCAGCTGAGGTCGTCGTTGGTGGGGGAGGGGGAGCAGGGAGGCAACATGGATCCGGAGTGGGTAGGCGAACAAAATCGACAAATGCTGCGAGAGTCGATATTGTAAGGCAGTGCGCCCACAGCTCGCGTCCAACGTCTGCCTCACGCCAATCCGTTCACCTCAACCTTGCCGACATCGCCCATGCCCACCCTGCGCCGCCCGCTGCTGCTTTGCCTGATCACCGCCTGCCTTGCCACCCCCGGGTTCGCCCGCGCCGCCACCGCCGCCGCGCCAGCGCTGGCGCAGCGGGCCAACGCCAGCATCGACCAGTTGGCCGGCGCCTTCTACCAGGCGCGCGCCCGCTTCGATCCCTTGATGATCACCGCCAATGGCGACTCCCGCTACGACGACCAGTTGGGCATCAATATCGCGCCCGCCGTGCGTGCGGCGCACTTTGCCCGCTACCGCCAGTTGCGCCGGCAACTGGCGGCCATCCCGCGCGGCGCCCTCGATGAAGCGCGCCAGCTCACGCGAGACCTGCTCGCTTACGAACTCGATGCCGAACTGGCACTGGCGCCGTTTCCGGCCCACCTGCTGCCGCTCGACCAGTTCGACAATGTGCCCGGCACCCTGGCCAACTACGCCAGCGGCGCCGGCTCGCAGCCGCTCGTCACCGTCGCCCATTACCGCGCCTACCTGGGCCGGCTGCGGCAGTTGCCTGCCTGGCTAGACCAGGCGGTGCGCAATATGCGCGAAGGGATACGCCGTGGCGTCGTCCAGCCGGCATCGATCAGCGCGGCGATGCTGCCCCAGTTCCGGCAACTGCGCAGCAAGACGATCGAAGAGAGCGTGTTTTATACGCCCGTCAGGCAGATGCCGGCCGATTTTTCGGCGGCCGAGCGCGCCGAGCTGAGCGCGGCGTACCGCCAGGTGATCGGGCAGGGCATCGCCCCCGCGCTGGCGCGCCTGGTGGACTTTGTCGAACGCGATTATCTGCCTGCCAGCCGCGCCAGCAGCGGCTGGCAGGCGCTGCCCAATGGCGCCGCCTGGTACCAGGCACTGATCGGGCACCGCACCAACTTGCCGCTCACGCCCGATCAAATCCATCAGACGGGCTTGCGGGAAGTGGCGCGCATCGAGGCGCAGTGGGCGCAGCTGGGCCCCAGGCTGGGCTACACGGGCGCGCCGAAGGGCTTGCCCCAGTGGGTCGAGGCGCAGGCGGCATTCAAGCCCTTCAGCAGCGAGCAGCAGGTGCTCGACGCCTACCGCCAGCTCGACGCCACCATCCAGGCCAGGTTGCCGGCCTACTTCACGCAGTTGCCGAAGTCGGCCATGGAAATTTTGCCGGAGCCGGCCTTGAGCCGGGCCACGGCGTCCGACCATTACACGCCGGCGGCGGCCGACGGCTCGCACCCGGGCGTGTTCTGGGTGGTGGTCAATGACCCCAGGGACTACAGCCGCGCCGGCATGACGACCCTGTTCCTGCACGAAGCGCAGCCTGGCCACCACCTGCATGCGGGCCTGCTCAAGGAGCTTGCGCTGCCGGACTTCAGAAAATTCAATACCGAGGACATGAACAGCGCCGCCTTCACGGAAGGCTGGGCCCTGTACGCTGAAACGCTGGGCCAGCAATTTGGCCTGTACGACGATCCGCTGGCGTATTTCGGCCACCTCAACGATGAACTGTTGCGTGCCGCGCGCCTGGTGGTCGATACGGGCATCCATGCCAGGGGCTGGAGCCGCCAGCAGGCGATCGACTACCTGCGCGACACACTGGGCGTGAGCGAAGCGCGCGCCACCAACCAGGTGCAGCGCTACATGGTGTGGCCGGCCCAGGCGCTCAGCTACAAACTGGGCGCCCTGAAAATCCAGGCCTTGCGCGACAAGGCACGGGCGGCGCTGGGCGAGCGCTTCAGCCTGGCCGAGTTTCACCAGGTGGTGCTGGGGCAGGGCACCTTGCCACTGCCGATCCTCGAGCAGCGGGTCGAGCGCTGGATTGCCGCCAGCGGCGGGATCGTGCGTCCCTGAGCGCCAGCGCGTCACCGACGCGCTGGCGCCCGGTCCTTTACGCTGCCTTGAGCAAGGCGCGCTGGCGCGCCGGCCGGCTGCCCGCGGCCGCGGGCGCCGCCTTGGCCTGCACCTTGAACACGCTCACGGCCTGCGACAGCTGCATGGCCTGACCGTCGAGCGCGGCGGCGGCGGCGGCCGCTTCTTCCACCAGCGCCGCGTTTTGCTGCGTCACTTCGTCCATGTGCGCCACCGCCTGGTTGACCTGCTCGATGCCGGCGCTCTGTTCGCGCGAGGCGGCGGAAATGTCACCGAGAATGGTGGTGACGCGCTCGACCGCCTCGACGATATTGCCCATGGTGGAGCTGGCGCGGGTGGCCAGATCGGTGCCGTGCTTGACCTTGCTGCCGGAGATGTCGATCAGGGTCTTGATTTCGCGGGCGGCGGCGGCCGAGCGTTGCGCCAGGTTGCGCACTTCGCCGGCGACGACGGCAAAGCCGCGCCCCTGTTCACCGGCGCGCGCCGCTTCGACGGCGGCGTTGAGCGCCAGGATATTGGTTTGAAACGCGATGCCGTCGATCAGCGAAATGATCTCGACGATCTGCCCCGAGGAGGCGCTGATGTCGTGCATGGTCGCCATCATCTTCTGCACCGCCTCGCCACCTTCGCGCGCCACGGTCGACGCCATCGCGGCCAGCTGGTCCGCCTCACCGGCGGCGGAGGCGTTCTGTTTCACGGTGGCGGAAAACTCTTCCATGCTGGCGGCGGTTTGCTCGAGGCTGGCCGCTTGCGCTTCGGTACGCTTTGACAGGTCCATATTGCCGGAAGCGATTTCGCCGGTGCCGTGCTGGATCGAGGTCACATTGGCATGGACGTCGCCGATGATGGCCGTCAGGTTCACATTCATCTGTTGCAGGGCCCGCAGCAGCTGGCCCACGTCGTCGTTGCGCACTGTACTGAAGCGGCTCGACAAGTCACCGGCGGCGATCGCGCGCGCCACGTCGATCGCCAGGCGCAGGGGGACGATGATGGTCGAATGCAGGCTGATCCACAGGTACAGTGCCACCGCGATGGCCAGCACGCCAAAGCCGGCCACGACGGTGCGCTCGGCCCCGGCGTTGACCGCCGCCACGCACAGCACCACGATGGCCAGCATCAGCACGGTGATGGCGCCGCCGATCCGTTTCGTCAGGCTCAGATCGCGCCAGCGCCGCGCCATACTGGTCACGCCCACCGGCACCAGGGCGCCCTCGCGGATCGCCATGCCGTGCGCTTTTTTCTCGCGCACCAGCTTGTAGCCCTTTTCGGCGCCCTCGATATCGCTGCGCGAGGCGCGCGTGCGCACCGACATATAGCCAACCGTGCGGCCCGCCTCGCGCACCGGCGTGACGTTGGCCAGGATCCAGTAAAAATCGCCGTTCTTGCAGCGGTTTTTCACCAGGCCCGTCCACGGCACCCCGGCCTTGATCGAGTGCCACATGTCGGCAAACGCCTCGACCGGCATGTCAGGATGGCGGATGATGTTCTGGGGCGCGCCGATCAGCTCGATTTCGCTGAAGCCGCTCACCTCGACAAAGTAAGGATTGACGTAAGTAATATTACCTTGCATGTCCGTCTTGGAGACAATCGATTCGCCCTCGTGGATGAGCCGCTCGGTCGCCGTTACCGGTAAATTTGTCCGCATAATTTTTCCTGTCGGTTGGGCGCGCCCCTCGATTGCTGCGAGGTCGGCGCAAGGCGGGCTGCGGCGCAGCCTGGGGCGCATGCTGTGATGCTGCCCCGACGATGTGTTGCCTAGAGTTAAGGGTAGCTGTGAGCCCGGGCTGTATCAACACCCCGAACTAACTAGATGGCGACGCCTGTGCGTGCGCTGGGAGCGGATTTTGGTTACAAGCGAGACGCTGATATTGTAGAAATAATAACGTTAATTCGGCAGGCATTGGGTAAGGTAGTGCTGCTGAAAAAACCCGCTATCTGTTAAATGAGAGCCATTTTTAGTTAAGATAATATTGTAACCTATCTACAGTCGCACGTTTGTCCAGGGTCGATTGCGGTTCAATAAGACGGTTTGATCGCCAATGATTCGGCGTAATGGTGTTGTATTTCCGCCCGCGGGCGGCTGTCACGAGCGCCGTGGCGATCGTGACAGCGCGCCAGTGGACCGCCAGTGGCCGCGTTTTTCAGCCTTCACGAGGCGATGCGAAAAAATCCACCTTCATGTAGTTCAGTTACTCCGTAAAAAAATTTATACAAATCTATTGAACTAAATCAATTGCCTTACGTCAAAGCAGTACACCCACTTGATGTAAGGAAGTTTTAAATGAACGCAACAGTCAACACCTCGATCACCGCGATCGCCCTCGCCATTGCCAGTGTCGGTACTTTCAGCGCCACCCAGGCCCAGGCCCAAGCGCACCGCGGCCATGGCCATGGCCATTGGCATGGCACCGCCCCCATCGCCGATGTCGCCCCCACCCCCACCCCCACCGCCCCCGCTGCCCCCGTCACCGCCCCCACCACCGACGTCGGCGCCAATGCCAACGCCACCATCGCCGCCGCCGCAGCCAGTATTTATCACCTGTACGTCTCACCCACTGGCAGTGACAGCAGCAGTGGCAGCATCAGCGCGCCGTTCCGTACCATCGGCAAGGCCGCCAGCGTCGCCAAGCCATCGACCACCGTGCACGTCGCCCCTGGCAGCTACGGCAACGTGAGCAACAGCAAATCGGGCACGGCCACTGGCCGCCTGCGCTTTGTCTCCGACACCAAGTGGGGCGCCAAGATCGTCGGCACCGGCACCGAGGCCCATTTCACCAACAACGGCAGCTATGTCGACATCGTCGGCTTCGATATTTCCGGCAGCGGCCGCCTGGGCGTGCTCAACTATGGCTCCTTCACCAGCATCGAGGGCAACCATGTCCACGACCTGAAAATTTCCGGCGGCTGCAACGGCTCCGGCGGCGCCGGCATCGTCGACGCCAATTACACGGCCACCGATGCCGACATCATCGGCAACGTGGTCCACGACATCGGCGTGCCGGGCAAGTGCAACGGGGTGCAGGGCATCTATCACTCGAACTTGCGCGGCAAGATTTACAACAACATCGTCTACCGCGTGTCTGCCTGGGGCATCCACCTGTGGCATGCGGCCAATAATGTGGTGATCGCCAACAACACGGTGTTCCGCAACGGCACCAGCTCGATGGGCGGCGGGATTGAAACGGGCAGCGGCGATTCGCCGGGCGGCATCGTGCTCAACAACACCACCGTGGTCAACAACATCGTCTACGACAACCCGGGCGCTTCGATCACCCAGTACTGCTATTCGGGCGTGAGCTGCATCGGTTCGAGCAACGTCACCGCCAACAACCTGGTGTACGGCAATGGCCGCGGCGTTGCGCTGAAAGTGGGCAGCGCCACCGGCACCATCGCCGCCGCGCCCCAGTTCGTCAACTACCTGCCGGCTGGCGGCGGCGACTACCGTCTCAAGAATACCTCCCCGGCCGTCAACAAGGGCACGGCGAGCAAGGCGCCGGCAGTCGACATCGACGGCCGCGCCCGTCCGCTCGGTGGCGCCATCGACATCGGCGCTTACGAGAATTACTGATCGCCCGATCCGCTAGCGGGGCGTCGATGATGCCCCCTTGATGCCAAAGCCCCCGGCTCGCCCGGGGGCTTTTTTCCTTGTGGTGGGGACCTTGCGCGTGCATGCCAAGGCGATAACTGAGATGCAGTTCAAATACACCGCAAAAAAGTTTCCGCAAAACTAGTGAACTAAATCAATTTCCCTACGTCAAAGAAGTACCCCCACTTGATGTAAGGAAGTTTCAAATGAACGCTACCATCAACACCACGATCGCCGCTGCCGCCCTCGCCATTGCCAGTGCCAGTGCCAGTGCCTCCAGCGCCAACCAGGCCCTGGGCGCCGACTTCGGCGCCAACGCCAACGCCATCGCCGCCGCCGCCGCGGCCAGCATTTATCATTTGTACGTCTCGCCCACGGGCAAGGATACCAACAGCGGCAGCATCAGCGCGCCGTTCCGTACCATCGGCAAGGCCGCCAGCGTCGCCAAGCCATCGACCACCGTGCACGTCGCTGCCGGCACCTACGGCAACGTGAGCAACAGCAAATCGGGCACGGCCACTGGCCGCCTGCGCTTTGTCTCCGACACCAAGTGGGGTGCCAAGATCGTCGGCACCGGCACCGAGGCCCATTTCACCAACAGCGGCAGCTATGTCGACATCGTCGGCTTCGATATTTCCGGCAGCGGCCGCCTGGGCGTGCTCAACTATGGCTCCTTCACCAGCATCGAGGGCAACCATGTCCACGACCTGAAAATTTCCGGCGGCTGCAACGGCTCCGGCGGCGCCGGCATCGTCGACGCCAATTACACGGCCACCGATGCCGACATCATCGGCAACGTGGTCCACGACATCGGCGTGCCGGGCAAGTGCAACGGTGTGCAGGGCATCTATCACTCGAACTTGCGCGGCAAGATTTACAACAACATCGTCTACCGCGTGTCCGCCTGGGGCATCCACCTGTGGCATGCGGCCAATAATGTGGTGATCGCCAACAACACGGTGTTCCGCAACGGCACCAGCTCGATGGGCGGCGGGATTGAAACGGGCAGCGGCGATTCGCCGGGCGGCATCGTGCTCAACAACACTACCGTGGTCAACAACATCGTCTACGACAACCCGGGCGCTTCGATCACCCAGTACTGCTATTCGGGCGTGAGCTGCATCGGTTCGAGCAACGTCACCGCCAACAACCTGGTGTACGGCAATGGCCGCGGCATTGCGCTGAAAGTAGGCAGCGCCACCGGCACCATCGCCGCCGCGCCCCAGTTCGTCAACTACCTGCCGGCTGGCGGCGGCGACTACCGTCTCAAGAATACCTCCCCGGCCGTCAACAAGGGCACGGCGAGCAAGGCGCCGGCAGTCGACATCGACGGCCGCGCCCGTCCGCTCGGTGGCGCCATCGACATCGGCGCGTACGAAAGCTATTGATGTCGGTGGGCGTGAGCCCAAAAAAACGACGGCAGAAATGCCGTCGTTTTTTTTCATGGCGCTTTCACCGTTTGCTGTGGGTCGACCCCGAACCGATGTGAACTGCCGAGGTCAAACCTGCTCCACCAACCTACCGGGAGCGGGGCATGGCACAAGGCAAGCAGGTCCGTCCTAATTTCACCCGCCTGTTCTCCCGGCTGCGCGCCTTTAATACCCACCAGAGGCTGGCCGTGTGCTGCTTTATGTCGGCGCTCGTCAACGGCGAGCGCATCGCCGCGCTGATCGATCAGATCGCCCGTGCGCACAGCGTGTGTCCCCGCTGCGCATCGCGCCAATTCGGCCGCCACGGCTTCGCCAATGGCCTGCAGCGATACCGCTGCAGCGCCTGTGGAAAAACCTTCAATGG
>NZ_JAFCXL010000028.1:0-46834 GCF_049898325.1 Massilia sp. DWR3-1-1
ACCTACTCGCACCGCCCTGGCATCATCAAATCGAAGCCTCGGGTCCCACGTCCGAAATCGCACAAGTTCATGAGCCAGAAGCCGTGCTGAGACGCGGCGCTGCTAAGTTCGGTGGATTGATCAACCCCCCCAGTCGGATTTGGCGCATATGTATATTCATTTAGCCCGCCTGATAGTCCAATAGGGTCGCGTGTGACGTAGCGGCCTGAATCAGGATCGTAGTACCTGTACCGATTGTAGAACAGGCCCGTCTCGCCATCCTCGTACTGTCCCTGGAAGCGCAGCGGCTGCGCGATCTCATTCACGACCGAGTCGGGGGCGCCGTAGTGGCTGCCTTTGAGCGCGCGGCCCCAGGCTTTGAAGCGCGCGGCCCAAACGACCCGGCCCTTTTCATCGACTAGTTCACGCGGCGTGCCCAAGTGATCGCAATTGTAGAAGTCGATGCGGTCCAGCGGCGCGACGTCGTCCGCGTCCGTTTGCCGCAGCAAGCACGCGGCTTGGTGCGCTTCCTCGGCGGGGCCGTCGGCCTGCTCGAGCGCCGCGCGCTTGTCCGCGTGCGTCGGGCCGGGCACCAGCCACTGCTTGACATATCCGAGGTGAACGGGCAAGGCGACGGCGGCGCCTGTTCCGCCCGCCCCCGCGAGGCTGCCATAGCCGCCCCGCGATTCCACGCGCGCCATCGGCACGAAGCTGTCCGGCTCGTACAGGTAGGTGACGGTGGCCTTGGGCGTGAGCTCCTGCGCCAGCACATCGCCATCCCACACGAAGAGCGTGGTCGCTTCGCTAACGCGGTCGGGCGCGTCGCGCTCGATCTGCTGGCCGTGCTGCCACCATTCCTCGACGACGCGCTTGGCCACCCGGCGGCTGTAGGCGTCGTAAAAATATGAGGCGCTGCTGCGCCGCAGGGTGCCGGTGCGTACGCTGCGGCGCAGCCGGTTGTCGGCGTCGTACTCCAGCAAGAGCGAGGTGGCGCCGCTCTCGGTCGCGTCGGGCGCCGTGTGCTTGGCGGTGACGTTACCCTGCGCGTCGTAGGTATAACTGTGGCCGAGGAAGCTCCTGAGCAGGTTGGCGGTGATGGGGGGCAACCGCGACGGGTCTTTCGACGCCGGCGTTGCATTGGCGGTACGCTGCGCCAGGCCCGGGTCGAGCAGATTGCCGGCCGGGTCAAAAAAGAAAATCTCATCGAGTTCGGGCTGGCTCGCCGACAGCAACTGGCCCACTGGGTCGTAGCTGTATCTGAAGGTGCCCAGCGCGTGCCTGCCGTGCTCGATACTGAGCAGGTTGCCGACCGCGTCGTAACGGAAGCGCCGTTCACGCAGCGGGCGTGCGTTCGGCCCGTCGGCGGGGCGCGTGAGCGTCATGTTGGTCAGGCGCGATTGCGGGTCGTAGTCGCGCGTCGCGGCCAGGCGCTCGGCGTCGATGCTGCGGCCGAGGCGGCGCGTGCGCTCGCGGTACTGGGCGTCGCTCTCGATGTCAACGATGGACGCGCCTTGCCACTGCGTGCCGTGCCAGTGGCCGCTGCCAAAGCGCAGGGTGTCGATGCGGCGCCCGTTCGGCAGCGTGGTGCGGGTGCGGTTGCCCAGTTCGTCGTAGGCGTGCGTCATGACGAAGGCGGCATCGGCCGCGCGGCTGCCGTCGACCGGCACCACCACCGGCGGCGCGACGAGAAAGTAGGCAGCGCGCTCCTCGACAAGCTGGCCCAGTGCGTCGTAGGCGAAGCGCTGTTCGGCCTGCGGTGCCGCCACCGCGGTCATGCGGCCCAGCGCATCGTAGGCGTAGCGCACCATGCCGTCGGCGTTCATTTTCGCCAGCAGCAGACCGCGCACATCGCGCACCAGCTCGTTGCGCTGGCCCGCGCACTCGCTCGCCGTCAGCTGGCCGGCCTGGTCGTAAGTGTAGGTCGTCGTCTTGCCGTCAAACCCGGTTTCGGAGGTGAGCGCGCCGTCGGCGTCGTAGGCCAGCAGGTAGCGCTCGTCCTTGGCGTTGGCCAGCTCCACCAGCCGCAGCGCCGTGTCGTAGCGGTAGCGCACCGTCTGGCCGATGGCGTCGGTGCGCGCGACGGGCATGCCCTGGCCGTTGTAGCGGTAGTGGGTCTGCCGGCCCAGCGCGTCGGTGTTGACCAGCACATTGCCGTCGGCGTCATAGGCATAGTGTTCGGTCGTCTTGTCGGGGTGCGTGAGCGTAATCAGGCGGCCCAGCGCGTCGTAGGCGTAACGGGTGATTTCGCCCTGGCCGGCGGTGGCGGCGATCACCTCGGCCAGCCTGCCTTGCGCGTCGTACGCGTAGCGGGTGGCGTTGTCGGAACAGTCGGTGTAGGTGATCAGGCGGCCGGCGCGGTCGTAGGCGAAGCGCTTGCTGCCGCCCTTGGCGTCGATCTGCTCGATGAGCCGGCCCTTGTCGTCGTAGCGGTAGCCGCTGACGTGGCCGAGCGCATCGGTGACGCTGGCGAGACGGCCGTCGGCGTCGTAGCCGCGCAGCGTGGTGTGGCCCAGCGCATCGGTGATGGCCACTGGCTTGTTGGCGCCGTCGTAGGTGATGTGCGTGGTGTGGCCGGCCGCGTCGGTGCTGCTGGTGAGGTTGCCGGCGGCGTCATAGGCGTAACGCGTGGTGTGGCCGATGCTGTCGCTGTCGGCTAGCAGCATGCCGTCGCTGTCCCATTCGCGCGTGCCCAGCGATGTGGCCACGCCGTTCGTCACGCGGGCCACGCAGGTAACGAGCCAGTTGTGATCAAACGTGTAGTCGAGCACGTCGCCGTTGTCGCTCACGCGCGTGGTGTCGATGTCGCGGTAGGCGAGGGTGACGCCAGAGCCCTCGCTGCCGTCGGCGGCGCGGCTGGCAGTGGCGCGCGCCTGGTAGCTGGTGGTGGGCGTGATCGGGAACGCTTCCGCCAGGGCGGCGTCGTCTTGCGCACTGCCGGCCCAGCGTGCGCGCAATGCTGCCAGGCTGACCCACTCGACGGTTTGGGTGAAGCCCGTGTAGCTGGTGCAGGCGCTCAGCAGGTGGTGCTGGTAGGTATAGGTGCGGGCGTCGCCCAGCTGGTTGGTCTGGGCGATCAGGTTGTAGCTGGGGCCGGGGAAGGGTGTGGCCGGCGCTTCGCCGGTGGGGGACTGGGGCACGGGTGGGGCGCTTGGGTCCGGCGCGTAGCGGTAGCGTACGTGGCGGATCCGCGTGCCATCGTCCAGCACTTGCTCCACGCGGCCGATGCGCGGGTGGCCGTGCGGGTCGGACACGTTCGCGCGCTCGGCGCGCGCGCGATCAATGTCGGTCTTCGCTACGGGCAGTTCCTCCCGCATGGCCTCGACCACCGCGCCTTTGTCGTCGCAGCGCACCCGCAGCAGCAGCGCGCCGGGCAGCGCCTGCGGCCACTGCTCAATGGTGAGGCCCCGGCCGTCGCGTGCGGCGCTGCGCACGAGGACGAAGCGCTCGGCGCGCAACGGGGCGTCCGCCTCGCGCATAGGATTGACGCCAGCGTAGCCATGCGGCAAATAGCCGTCGGTACCACGCGCGAAGGTGTCGGTGCTGCCGTCGCGCCAGGTGAGTGTGAAGCTGTCGGCGTCCCTGCGCGCGAGGATGAATCCCTCCTTGCGGTTGTCATGCGATTGACCGGGCGCCAGATGTGGCAGGCATAGCGCGCGACCCGATTCGTCGTGGTACACGCAGCCTTGCGCCGTGAGCGACACACTGGTGGTGAAGGCGCTTGACCAGCGGGCGCCGAGCAGCCCCCAATCCTCGGTCTCTGCACCAGAGCGGTAGGTGCGCGTCCAGTCAATCGGGATCGCGCCGGCGATCGCAAAATCGGTCTGCTCTAAAATCTCCTGGCCGGTACCGAAGTGAATGGGCTTTTTGCTTTTGACGGGCTTGCCGGCAGGCGCCTTGTCCTTCGGGCAGCAGTCCGACGGCGGCTCGGACTTGGGCGCCTTCTTGCCACGACTCTTGCCGTCGTCGTCGTGGGACGCCGGCGGTTTCGGCGGCGGGCTCGGAGGGCCGCTCGGTTTTTTTGCGGGCAGTGCCTTCTTCAGCAGTTTGCCTCCCAGTGCCTTGACCTTGGTTCCCAGCCAGCGGCCGAGTGGACCGAGCTTGTTCATGACGAGGCCTTCAACGGCGCCTGTCACGACGGTCGTCGCCGCGTCCACGAGATCCGGCGTCTGTCCGGTCAGGACGAATGCGGCCGCCTGGTCCAGCACGGTGGCTGAGGTGCTCATGACCGCCCCGCCGGCTGCCGCTGTGGTGCCGACGGTCACGACAGCGGCGCCGGCCGCCGCCATCGGCGCCCCTGCAGCTGCGCCCACGCCTGTGGCGGTGAGCACAACGCCCGTGCCCGCGACAGCGGCACCTGCGAGCACCGTCTTGCCGCCGGCATCCATTAAACGCTCGCCGGTGGCGTGCATCGGCGCCGAGATATCGTCCTGGTAGGCTTGGGCGGCCGGCTTGAGCGAATCGCGCATGTCCGCCACTTTTTTGTCGACGACCGCTGACAGGGTGGCAAGTAGTGGCCTGGCGGTCTCGCCGTCACGCTCATAGATTTTACCGACCGTGTTACGTGCGTTCATCCATACCTCGCGCCCAACCTGCACCAGATTGGCGCCGTTGGCGTGATGGGTCGTGCTCGATGTCTTGGTGTCGACCTGCTTGCCGACCGTGCCGCTCTTGACACCCCCGGCACGACCTGGTGCGTCGCCCTTCACGGTGGGGATCGTGCTGCGTTGATGCAGGATTACCGGTTCGCTGTGGGACTTGACGTTCGGCGAGGCGTTTGTCGCCTCTGAGAATTCGCCGACTACCGTGTAAGGCAGCGGTGGCGTGCTCGCACCGACGGGCGTCTTGCAGATGTCTGGCGTCAGACTGACACAGTAGAACCGCCCGGATTTCGTCACGGTTTCGTTGGTCATCGCGCGGGCCCCTGAGCGGCTGCTTTGGCATGGGCAGCGATCTGTGAAGCTTGTAGCTGCTCCAACTGGCGTACCCGCGCAATCTGCGCCGCTTCGGTGACCTGCATCAGGCGCGCCACACGCAGGTCGCAGTCCGTCGGCAACAACGCACGCCAGGTCAGCTCGACTCTGCCCTCATCCGGTTCGACGATAACGGTATCGATCACCATGCGCTCGATCATCAGGTCGTCGCAGCCATCGACAGCAAGCAGAAACAGCGCTTGCATCGGTAGCGAAAAACGCAATACGGCATTGCCGTTGGCATCGCTCGTGGCAGATGGATGGTCGGGGCGGCACAGGTTCAACAGGGTGAAGCTTTCTTCGCCACGCAGATAGGGACACTGCTGGTCGCGCGGGGCGCAGTTGTAGTAGGCGAAGTCGAAATCCTCGGGCAGATTGGGAACATCGTCGTTGGCGTAGGTCGCGTTGGCGTCGAAGGTGCCAGCGAGCGCGCGGCGCGGCAGCCAGCCTCGCCCGACGATGCCGAGTCCAACAGGGTCCGGAAGCGCTTCTCCGTGGGCCGCGCGCCAGAATTGAAGCGCGGTGCAGGGCCTCCATTCGGCGCTGATGCGAGGCGCCGCCATGGTTTTAATGTCGCTGGCATCGAGATACCAGCGACGTGTAAAGCCGCGTCCGAGCGGGTTGGCGTCGGAGGACTCATGCGCGACTGGCCGGGCGACGTTGGCGTACGCATTGTTTGTTGCCGCCTCGTCGCGCGGCAGGCGTGCGTTCGTCGGCACGCGCTTGGCGGCGCCATCATCTTCATCAATGCGGCATTGGCCACCGTTAGCGAACTCGTAGCGCAGGGGGATTTGGGCGGTGTCGTCGGCCAAGGCAAGCCGCCATGGATTGGGGCGCAGCACACCAAACGTGACGACCTTGACTCCCCATTGCAGCAGGCGCAAGAGCGCGATCTTTTTTTTGAAATTGCGCTCGCCGGTGATGCTGAGTGTTTTGTCGATTAACGGCGCTCGTGCAGACTTGGGCGGCGTGGCGTGGCCCGTGGCGCCTTCGGACGGTTCGGGCGGCGCCGGCTGCACCGCCAGGCGTACGCGAAATGCGGAGGTTGGCTTGCCGCGCGGAGCATGGGCAGTGGCGTTGACGATGACGTCGCAGGCGGGCTTGTAGGGGGCGAAATCGCTTTCATGACGCACGCTCGCGTTGCTGTCATCATCGAAATGGAGGTCCTCCACATTGAGTTTGGCAGCTGGCGACAGCGCTATGAGGGGCGCCATGCCGGTGGCATCGTGCGCGCCCAGGCTGTAGGCAGTTTTGGCCACCACCACATGGAAGGACGATCCGTACTGGTCAACCATGTCGAATTGGGCAGCGTCGAGACGCGTGCGATTCTCGAAGACCAAATTGGGGATTGAGAAGTGGGGCGCATGCGCGCGCTCCGCGCCGGTGGATGCGTTGACCGCAACGCCGTCGAGGTGGGACGTTGCTGCATTCACGGTCTTCATTTCAGCTGAAAGCATGTAGTTTTCTTTCTGCTAAAGAGAACGGCGGACGGGTTCGCGCTGGGCTGCCAATTTATTGCGGAGTGTGTCGCTGCATGAAACTGAAAGATTAGCTTTAGTACCTGGTCACTCGCTCCGGACTAATTATTTAGGTACATGCCCTTTAAAATCTATGGAGTCAATTTTATGATGAACTTCCATACATTATCGCGCTCGACAAATTCGGCAATCGCTTTTTTTCCTGTTGGGCTAAAGTCAACGCCATTGATTGCATACTCCACGAACAATATGCCTTTTGGGATGGTTTCACCTTTCTCATAGTCGTAAGCCGCGCTATCAAATATAAATCTTCCTAGTTTGTCCATGCGTACGTCAAGACAGGATCCGAAAAGACCCGGCAATTTGAAAAGCTTGACCGACTTGGATTTCCGGGCGTCCAAAATGTAAACCGAAAAATGGCGAACCGCCGTACCGCTGGAAGAGTTAGCTTGCCCTTCGAAACACGCCCACGATGCCATTTCGTATAAAACCGAGTTTCTTCCAAGATCATCATCGTTTGCTATTTCTCCGGGAAATACGATAGCCGAACGTATGTTAATCCTATGATTTTTCCAGTTAAAAGTGCTGTCCTTCAGTCCGGTGTATTTTACTGTGGACTCTTTCTTGAAAATACTTCCTGGAATTGTCGGATAATATTTTTCGTATCCATCAAAGATTATTGATGATCTGTCAATTAAAGAAAAAGACATCGCGGATGTAAGAACTAGCTGGAGTATTTTCATTTGTAAGCCTTTCCGCCAGTAGCTGTTAAATAATCAGTATCGTGAATCCAGAATATGGTCTTACCATGTGCGGAAGTCGATTTCCATACACAGTTATATTTTCCGCGTATTTTTGAATTTATTTCTTTCCCGGTCTTCTTGTCTCTCACCTTCCAATATATCGTTATGTCAACATTTTTTTCTGCGACGTTGAATATATTATGTTCTGGACTTCCAAAATGAAACCCGTCTTTGACCTTCGGATGTCGGTTGTAATTCGTCTTGAAATCAACACCATCCCACCAATATGCGCCATTTGAAGGATCTGGCCCTTCATTCTTTAGCGCGCGGCGTGCCGATTCGAGCGCAATTCGCATGCCATTGTTCTTGTTGATGCTTTCCTCACTTCCAGTAGCCATAAGTAGTTCATAACGCGCGTTCCCATCTTTGACTGCATAGGTATAATTCGGATCTGCTGAAAGTAACTCATCAAGCGATTTTCCGTTCCATGCTCGCGCGCGATTTGCTACAGCGAAAGCGATTCCGGCTATTTCGTCTGGATCGTTTGCCGCTGAGGCCTCTCCATATGCAATGGCTGCCAGCTTCTTTGTCTGCGGATCAATCGTGGTCATCGCGATACCTTCCAGCCGGTAAATGTTATCTCTGCTCCCAAGGGAAACGCTTTCGTTGCTCCGGAACTGATCACTTCTTCCACTAATTTTGTCCCTTCTGAATCGACTCGATAGCTAAGGTTTGCGGGTTCGCCCGAGCTATCGGATATTTCAAAATATTGTTCGAGATCGTTCTGATCCGGTCCAGATTTCGGGGGTTCAGTTTTGTCCAGCGTTATTCCCCCGCCAGGGTTGTTGTCTATATCATCGCCGTGTATTTGAACCTTCGTTCGGCCTTGAATAATCACCTCATCGGCGAGGATTTCGATACGTGTCCCGGTGATCTTGATCATCGAATTGCCGACGACAATCTTGTGCTCAATGCCAGCAGATAGCGCACTCGTCTGCCCCACAAAAACGGTCTTTGAAAGACCGACTTCTTCGGTCTGTGCCATGGCGACGGTAGTATTCATCGCGCCACCCACGGTCGTCTGGTAGACGGCGCCGATGGTCAGCGCCTTGCCCAGCCCGATCGTCTCCTCCTTGGCCAGTGTGACGCGTTCGCTTTTCATGCCATGCACACGGACGATGCGGTTGCCGCCGATGCTGATATTTTCGTTGTGATCAACCCGTTCGTTGCGGTCGTTATGAACCGTGATCTTCTCGTCATGCCCCACCGTCTCGGTGCGGTCGTTCTTGATGACCACCGTCTCGTCGTGGTCGACGTTCTTTCTGCGGTCGTGGCCCACCCAATGCGACTCGTCGTGCTCGACCTCAATGCGCTGATCCTTTTCGGCGTGCAGCCACAGTTCCTCGGCGCCGCGCGCGTCCTCGAAGCGCAAGGCGTTGGCGGTGCTGTCGGAGCCGCCCTTGGTCGAGCGCGTCAAGATGCCGCTTTGCGTCTTGTTCTCGGGTAGCGGCCAGGGCGGCATGTGATATTCGTTGTAGACCGCGCCGATGATGAGCGGGCGTGATAAATCTCCCTCTATAAATTGAATGACCACCTCCATCCCCACGCGTGGCACACTGATCTGGCCGAAGCGGCTGCCGGCCCAGCCCGTCATCACGCGCACCCACGGCGAACTCATGTGGTCGCGCTTGCCCAGTCGGTCCCAGTGAAATTGCACTTTCACGCGGCCGTAGTGGTCGGTGTAGATTTCCTCGCCGGGCGGGCCGACCACGATGGCCGTCTGCACGCCGAACACGCGCGGCTCGGTGCTGTTCAATCCACGCCCAGGTCGCCAGTTCTGGCGCTTGAGCACGCAGGTGAATGTATTGCTGTAGCTCGACGTGGCGCCACGCCCGTGCAGGTAGTTGTTGCTCGCCTCGTGGTGCACGGACACGATCAGGTATTTGGTGCTGGCCGGGTTCTCGCCGTTGGGCGTGCTGAAATGCTCGTCGAGCCAGAAGGTGCGTATCGGTTCGGCCATGCGGTCGTTGCCCTTGGCGCGGAACTGCAAGGCGCCCGCGTCCATTTCCTCGATGCGCAGGCGGACCTGGGCATTGCCGCCGTCGGCGTCTTTATAGGGGTAGGCGCCAGCGTTTTCGCGCACCTCGCGCTTGATCACCTGGCCCTGGCCGTTGGCCGACTCGCGCTCACTCTCCAGAATATGCATGGTCTTGAAATCGGTACTGGTGGCCGTGGCCTTGCCGGAGGCGGCGACGTGCCACGGCTGCCAATCATGGATGCCGTCGTCCTCGGCCGAGCCGCCCTCGTCGTGGAAGCGCATCTGCGGACGCCCTTTGTAGAGCGGCAGGTCGGTGATGGCCGATCCGTCGATCAGCCACAGGGTGTGGCCGTCAGGGCCGTGCTCGTAATAGCAGATCCAGCCGCGTGCCTCCCACAGGCGGTGCAGCAGGTTGTAGTGCGATTCGTTGTGCTGGCACACATAAGTCATCTGCGCGTCGCCGTCGCCGATGCTGTAGGTCCACTTGGCGTCGAGATAGTCGGCGAACACGCGCCTGGTGAGCTCGATCAGGTTCAGGTCGTGAAAGGCGACGCAGTCCTCGCCCAGCTTGAGAAAGTCGAGCCAGGGGCCGAGCACCATGGTGTAGCAGGCGAAACCGCCGTCGGCGCTGGTCAGGCTGAACGCGAATACGTGGCCGCTGAAGTGGCGCAGCGTGCCATCCTCGCGCACCAGGTCAATGACGACGAGCTTGCCCAGCATGTCGGCAAGCGCAAGCTGCGCGTTGTCTGACAGTACGCCGACCGTGTACGTGAAGCTGCGCGAGAGGTATTCGTCGGCATCAAGCGTGTTCGCCAACAACTGAGTCCGGGGTGGGGCGTTGTTGCGTGGGAAGCGCATCCGCAGCAGGCGCTTGCCCTGCGCTTCGTTGGCCCATGTCGTCAACGTCGAAGTGTCGCCCAGAAACCGGTTCATCGCTTCTCCCATGGTCGTCCGCGGCGTAGAGCTGTTGCGTGCCGGAACTGATCACGATAGCGAGCAGATCGATACCGACCTTGATGAAGATCAACAAAGACAGGCTTGGCGTCCGGCACGTGTCCGTGCCAGTCTGCGCCTGGCAGTCAGGTGGTCAATTGAAAACGGCAGCGCGGCAACAGCGGGGACGCGTGCGCGCCCCAGCAACAGGATTTGGGGGCGCGCCGCCTGCCGCTTGCGTCTATGCCTGGCCAGCTGGAATGGGTTCTCGGCTTGTTTCCTCTGGCTTCAGCCCGGTGCAATATTCTGGTTCGACCGGAACAGATTGTGCGGATCGACCTGGGCCTTGATGGCGCGCAGGCGCGCGTAATTGGGGCCATAGGCCTCGGTGATGCGGTCCGGTTCGTCGGCCGTCAGGAAATTGACGTACACGCCGCTGGCGGCGAACGGCGCTGCGCGGGCGAAAAATTCGCGCGCCCAGCCGATGCAGGCGCTGTCCTGCGCCGGCTCTTGCCAGCGCGTGTGCACGTTCATCGCCCAGCGCGCGGCGCGGCTGGGGTAGGCGGTGGCGGTGGGCGCCGGCCGGCTGGCTGCGCCCCCGAGCAGGCCCAGGAAAATTTCGCACTCCGGCCCCGGCAGCTTGCCCGCGTAGTCGACGATGACGTCGATGGCCGGATCGGCCAGTCGATCGAAATTGTGCGACTTCCAGTAGTTGCGCTCGCCCGGCGCCAGCAGGGGATCGAAGGCCTGCTGCCAGCTGACGTACGGCAGCGCACCCACGTGCTCGCCGACGGGGCTGCCGAAGCTGCGCACTTGTGCGATGGCGTCCTGCAGGGCGTCGGCCGGCAGTAGCGAAAACAGCACCAGCGCCAGCACCTGCTTGCCGTGCCAGTCGTTGGGCAGGAACGGCAGCGGCGGCGCGTGGCGCAGCACGCCCCATACGGACAGGTCGTCGCCCATGGTGTCGACCATGTCGCGGTAGCGGCCCAGCACCTGCCGGGCTTCGTCCAGCGGGAACACGATCATGCCGGCGCTGACCTGGGGACCGACCGGGTGCAGCTCGAATTCGAAATGGCTGACCACGCCAAAATTGCCGCCGCCGCCCCGAATCGCCCAGAACAGGTCGGGCTCGTGGCTGGCGTCGATATGCAGGCGGCTGCCGTCGGCGGTGACGATGTCGGCCGCCACCAGGTTGTCGATGGTCATCCCGTATTTGCGGCTGAGCCAGCCGAAACCGCCGCCCAGGGTCAGCCCGGCCACCCCCGTGGTCGAGTTGATCCCCAGCGGGGTGGCCAGGCCGAACGACTGCGCCTCGTGGTCGAAGTCGTGCAAGGTGGCGCCGCCTTCGACGACGGCGCGGCGGCGCGCCGCATCGATGCGCACCGCGCGCATCGCCGACAGGTCGATCACCAGGCCGTTGTCGCACAGGGCGCTGCCGGCGATATTGTGGCCGCCGCCGCGCACCGCCAGCGGCAGGCCCTGCTTGCGCGCGTGGCCGACGGCAGCCAGCACGTCGGCGGCGCCGGCGCAGCGCACGATCAGCGCGGGCCGCTTGTCGATCATGGCGTTCCACAGTTGCCGGGCGCTGTCGTAGGCGGCGTCGGCGGGGGTGATCAGGCTGCCGCGCAGCTGGCTGCGAAAATCGTTGATCTGCTCATGGGGGATGGTGTCCATGGTCTCTGCTCCTTCCAACGGGGGGTCACTGTTTCATCATAGTGAGCGCGCCGGCCGATGCAAGCGGAGCAGGACCGCCCCGTCAGCCGGGCTTGTCGCCGTCGTTCCAGCTGTTCTGTTCCTGCTTGATCGCGTCGAGGTCGCGGGCGAACATGGCGTCGAGTTCCTCGCGCGACTGCCGGGCCATCGAGATGGTCTGGTCCTGGTCCTTGTAGAACGGGTAGACCGCCTGCAGCGAGGCGATGTTGTGCTGCCTGAACTTGTGCGCCGCCTGGCGCGCCTGCCAGGCGCCAAAGCCCAGCTGGCGCAGTACCTGCTGGCCCAGCCGCAGGGCCGACTCGAACGTCTCGCGCTCGATGATCGTCACGCCGCGGTCCATCAGGTCGTACAGGTGGGTGACGTTGCGGGCGCGCGCCATGATGGGCAGATCGGGAAAATTCGCGCGCACGGCGTCGACCAGCGCCAGGCTGTCCTCGATGCCGTCGATGGCCACCACCAGCGCGCGCGCCTTGCCGGCGCCGGCCGCCTTGAGCAGGTCGATGCGGGTGGCGTCGCCGTAGAACACTTTCAGGCCGAATTTGCGCAGCAGTTCGATCTGGTCGGGGTCATGGTCGAGCACCGTCAGGGCCACCTGGTTGGCGCGCAGCAGGCGGCCGATGATCTGGCCGAAGCGGCCGAAGCCGGCGATGATGACGTGGTCCTCCTGCGTTTCGATGCGGTCGGCCGGGCGCACTTTCGCTTCGCGCCAGCGGGGCGCCAGCACGCGGTCGTGAAACAGCAGCAGCAGCGGGGTCGCCACCATCGACAGCGTCACCACCACCACCAGCACGGCGGCGACACCGGCGCTGAACACCCTGGCCGTCTCGGCCGCGGCGAACACCACGAAGGCGAACTCGCCCCCTTGCGAAAGGATGAAGGCGAACAGCGCCTGCTGGCTGCGCGGCACCCCGAATGCCTTGCTGAGCAGGTACAGCACGCCCGTCTTGAGCACCAGCAGGGCGGCCACCAGGCCCAGAATCAGGCCCGGCTGGCCGAACAGCACGCCGAAGTCGACCGACATGCCGACCGCCGTGAAAAACAGGCCCAGCAGCAGGCCCTTGAACGGTTCCAGGTCGGTTTCCAGGGCGTGGCGGTATTCCGAGTCGGCCAGCAGCACCCCTGAAATGAAGGCGCCCAGCGCCATCGACATGCCGATCCACTGCATCAGCAGGGCGATGGCGATCACCAGCAGCAGGGAGAAGGCGGTGAAGATTTCGCGCATGCCGGTGGCGGCGATGTAGCGCAGCACGGGGCGCACCAGGAAGCGCCCGCCCAGCACCAGGCCGGCCAGCACCAGCACCACGCGCAGGCCGCCCAGCAAACCCTGCTCGCTGCCTTGGGCGGCGGCCACGCCCAGCACCGGCACCAGGGCGATCATGGGGATGGCGGCCACGTCCTGGAACAGCAGGATGGAAAACGAGGCCGAGCCGGTCGGCGTCGCCGTCAGGTTGCGCTCTCCCAGGGTGGCCAGCGCGATCGCCGTCGACGACAGCGACAATCCCAGCGCCGCAATCAGCGCCACCTTCCAGTCGATCCCCAGCAGCAGGGCGGCGCCGGCGAGGGCGACGGTGACCGCGCCCACCTGGGCGCCGCCCCAGCCGAAGATGGGCCGGCGCAGCGCCCACAGGCGCTTCGGTTCGAGTTCCAGGCCGATCATGAACAGCAGCAGCACCACGCCGAATTCGGAAAAATGCAGGATGTCGTCGACCTCGGTGATCAGGCGCAAGCCCCACGGGCCGATGGCGACGCCGGCGATCAGGTAGCCCAGCACGGCGCCCAGGCCGAAGCGCTTGGCGATCGGCACGGCCAGCACGGCGGCGCCCAGGTAGACCACGGCATTGACGAGAAAATTAGTTTCCATCGACGGCGCCGCGCTGGACCAGTTGCTGCAGGGTGGCGCTGAAGCGGGCCACGTGGGCATCGACGGCGGCGTTGTCGACGCCATGGGCGTCGTAGAGCACCAGCGGCGCCAGCCATTCCATGCCGCACACGCGCGCGGTCTGCTCGATGGGCGCCAGGAACTGGTCCAGCGGGCGGCCGTGGCGGCCGCCCGCCGCATAGTCGCCGTGCGCGCCGCCGGTGCTGGTGACGAGCCAGCAGCGGCGCCCGGCGCCGCTGGCGGTGGGCCTGACGCGCTCGACCTGCCAGGCGTCGTGCAGCACCACGTCGAACCATTCCTTGAGCAGCGCGGGCGCGGCGTACCACTGGGTGGGAAACACCAGCACCAGCGTGTCGGCGGCCGACACCAGCGCGCGTTCGCGGGCGACGTCGATGAAGAAGTCGGGATAGGTCTCGTACAGGTCGTCGACGCCGACCCCGTCGACCAGGCGGGCCGCCTCGGCCAGCTTGCGGTTGACCCGCGAGACGCGCGGATGGGGATGCACGTACAGCACCAGCACGCGGCAGGCGGGAACGGTGGGGACGCTGCGCAAGGCGGCGCCCGCTTCCAGGCCGGCGGGGACGATGGCGTCGCTGGACGACGCCGCTGTGGACTGGGGCACGGTCGGCTCCTGGCGAGGTAGATGGCAAGAACACCATTCTACAAGCTGGGCGCCGGCGCCGGGGCGCCCGTTGCTTCAGCGCCGGCTGGCGCGCCTGCCCGCTGGCAACTGGAACGGCCGCGCTGGCCGGCGGCGCAACACCACCAGCAGTGCGGCGATGCCGGCGGCGGCCAGCAGGGCGGGGCCGCGCCAATGGGGCGCGGGGCGGGTGGGAAAGACGGTCACAGGGTGCATGGCGGTTCTCGCTCCTTGGCGTGCGTGCGCTGCGCGCCGGCGCAGCATGGCTGGAAAGAATGCCCATAGTAGCAGCGTGCGCCGATCGGGGGCGCGCCTTGCGTGGCGTTGGCGCCGCTCAGGGCGCCGGTGCCGCCACCGCCACCCGGTTGCGCCCTTGTGCCTTGGCCTCGTACAAGCCCTGGTCGGCCGCCTCGAGCAGCAGCCGGATCGACTGGCCGGGCTGCGGCTGCAGGACGGCGACGCCGGCGCTGAGGGTGACTTGCCGGAACGGGCTGCGCTCGTGCGCGATGGCGCGCCGCGCCAGCAGCGCGCGCGCCGCCTCGGCCACCGCCAGCGCCCCTTCGAGGTCGGTATCGGGCAGCAGGATGGTGAATTCTTCGCCGCCGAAACGGGCGCCCATGTCGGTGGCGCGGCGCAGGCAGCCGCCGATGGCGGTGGCCACCTCCTGCAGGGCGGCGTCGCCTTCGACATGGCCGTGGTGGTCGTTGAAGCGCTTGAAATAATCGACGTCGAGCATGATCAGCGCCAGCCCGGTGCCTTCGCGCATGGATCGTTTGAATTCGAGCTCGAGACGCTGGTCGAAGTGGCGGCGGTTCGGCAGGCCCGTCAGGCCGTCCGACAGGGCCAGTTCCTGCAGCGAGGCATTGCTCGCTTCCAGTTCGCTCTTGGCATCGCGCAGTTCGCGCTGCAGGCGCTCGCGCACCAGCAACTGGCGGATCATCGCGCTGCCCAGCATCAGCAGGGCCGCCAGCAGGGCGGCGGTGCCGGCTGCGCCCAGGTAGGCCGTCTGGCGCCACCGTTCGAGCACTTCGCGGTGCGCCAGCCCGACCCCCACCAGCAGGGGATAGCTGCGCAGGTGTTCGTAGGCGTAGCGCCGCTTGATGCCATCGGCGCCGGTGACCATCTCGGGGCCGCCGGCGTCCTGGCGTTGCCAGCGCGCGAACATTGTGTCGGCGGCGGCGACGGGCCTGGCCCCGGGGGACTCGAGGTCGGCCGCCGCGAACGGGCGCCGCATGATCAGTTTGCCATCGTCGCCGGCCAGCGCGATCACCCCATGGGCGCCGATATCGAAGCGCTCGAAGTAATTACGGAAATAGTCGTGGGTGACGGTGGCCAGCACCACGCCGGCGAACCTGCCGTCCGGGTGCTCGAGCCGGCGCGAGACGGGGATCACCCAGTTGCCGCTGGTGCGGCTGCGCACGGGCGCGCCGATGTGGGTGCCCAGGTCGCCTTGCAGGCGGTGATAGTTGAAGTACGCGCGGTCGCCGATATCGAGCGGTCCGGGTAGCGGATCTTCGAAGGAATTGAGCAGCCAGGTGCCGTCGGCGTCGTAAATGGCCAGGACTTCCACCGGCCCGGTGCGGGCGGCCATGATCACCAGGAACTCGCGCAGGCGCGCGCGCTCCGCGCCCAGGCCGTCGTGGCGGATCTGTTCGATCACGCCGGCCAGCACGCTGTCGACTTGGTCAAACACGCTGTCGGCATGGTCGGCCATGGCGCGCGCCACGTTCTGGGTGGCGACGTGCGCTTCGCGCAGCGACGCCGCGCGCGAACTGTAGATGCTCCAGCCCTGCACCGTCAGCAGCGACACGCACACCAGCGCCAGGAACAGGGTCGCCAGCCGCGCCGCCGAGCGACGAGGGCGCGGCGGCAGGGCGGCCGACAAGGACCGGTCCATCACGCCGGCCCGCATGGGGCCGACAGCAGTTTGGCAGTGAACATGCGTGACAATTGAAGGGCCAAGGGGCGCCAGCGGACGGCGCGGCGGAGTGCGGCGCGGGCGTCGTGCCCGCATGACGGCATAGGTATGCTACCGCAATTGTGGCATTTCGTGACAATTCAGATTGGAATGTTGCATTTCGATCGGTCGCGCCCGGTGCCGCTGGCCGTGTCCGGTGTTTAAAACAGGCTCGCCGTGGTGGCGCCCGGCTTGCCGCGCGGCGGCGGCGGCGCGGCGACGGCGACCAGGCGGTCGGCGTCATACGGCCGGTACAGCGCGGGATCGTTGACCAGCGCCCCTTCCAGCCACGGCTGGTACTGCTGCGGATCGAGCAGCACCAGCATGCGTTTTTCATCGTCCGGCTTGTGGAAGCGCTGCATCAGGGAATGGCCGTCGGCATTGATGGTCAACATCGAAAACGACAGCAGCGGCACGCCGCCGGGTCCATCGGCTTTCCACTCCCAGATGCCGGCAATGGCCAGCGCCTGGCCGTCGGCGCCGGCGATGCGCCAGCGCACCGGCTTGCCGCTCTCGTAGTTGGGCTCGTAAAAATTTTCGGCCGGCACGATGCAGAACTGGTTGCGCTTCCACGCATTGCGAAACGAGGGCTTGCTGGCCACGGTTTCGGTGCGCGCATTGTAGGTCTGGCGCGCCAGCTTCGGATCGGCCCAGTGCGGCACCATGCCGAACATGGCGGGGCGCGCCTCGACGACGCTGGTGCCGCTGTCGGCGTCGATCGCTTCGCGCAGGATCGGCGCCATATAGCCGGGAAACGCGTCGGCCGGATAGTCGAACGGGGCAGCGGCGCGGATGTCGAACAGGGCGCGCGCCAGCCCCCGCCGGTGGTTGATGGCGTCGACGCTGGCGGGGGTGTAGTTGGCGCACATGGGACGCTTACGCGCTTGCGGGCGCCAGCAGGGCGGCCAGGCGCGCCACCGCCGCTTCGATGCGCTCGAACGAGGTGGCGTACGAAAAACGCACGTGGCGCTCGGGGGCGGCGACGCCGAAGTCGGCGCCGGGCACGATTGCCACGCCGGTCTCGCGCAGCACCGCCAGGCAGAAGGCGGCGCTGTCGCCATGGTCCGGGTGCGGCAGGGCGCTGATGTCGGCGTAGACGTAGAAGGCGCCGTCGGGCATGACGGGGATGCTGAAGCCCAGCGCGCGCAGGGCTGGCACGAGGTAGTCGCGGCGGCGCTTGAACTCGAGCCGGCGCGCCTCGTAGGTGGCCAGCGAGGCCGGCTCGAAACAGGCCAGCGCCGCATGCTGGGCGATGGTGGACGGGCAGATGAACAGGTTTTGCGCCAGTTTTTCGAACACCGGCACCAGCGCCTCCGGCACCACCAGCCAGCCCAGGCGCCAGCCCGTCATGTTGAAATACTTGGAAAAGCTGTTGACGGTGATGACCGCGGGATCGAAGCGCAGGGCCGTCTCGGGCGCGGCGTCGAAGCTCAGGCCCTGGTAGATTTCATCGACGATGGCGAAACCGCCGTGCGCGCGCACCGCCGCCAGCATCTGCGCGAGCTGCGCCGCCGTCATCGCCGTGCCGGTCGGGTTCGAGGGCGAGGCGACGATCACGCCGCGCGTGCGCTCTGTCCAGTGCGCGTCGACGTCGGCGCCGCTCAGTTGATAGCGCTGGTCGGGGCCGGCCGGTACCAGCACCGGGTCGCCGCCGAAGGCGCTGACGAAATGGCGGTTGCACGGATAACAGGGGTCGGGCATGAGCACCTGGTCGCCTTCGCCCACCAGCGCGGCGCAGGCCAGCAGCAGGCCGGCCGAGGCGCCGGCGGTGACGATGATGCGGCGCCGGTCGATGGCGATGCCGTAGGTGGCGGCGTAGTGCGCGGCGATGGCCTCGCGCAGCGGTGCCAGGCCCAGCGCATCGGTGTACTGGGTGGCGCCGGCGCGGATGGCGGCGATGGCCGCCTCGGCCACTTGTTCGGTGGCGGTGAAATCGGGCTCGCCCACGCTCATGCTGATGACATCGACGCCGGCGCGCGCCAGTTCGCTGGCAGCCTTGACCACTTCCATGACGTGAAACGGTTCGATGGCGTGGACCCGCGCGGCCACCTGCATGGTGTGGGCGCTGGGGGTATGAGTCGCGGCTGGCTGGTCGGGCATGCTGGTCCTTCTGCTGTACGGTATGGGAGCGGGAAGCAAAATGGTACACGAAGCGGGGCCGGGCGGGGGTACGGCGCGCCGCACCCGATTCGGTGTAAGCTGACCGGTGCCGACCCGGCCGGCCTGAAGGAGCATTGTTTGACATCCGTACTGCAACAAGCACCCGCATCGAGCGATGCTGCCGGCGCAGCCGCGCCCGCGCCGCTGACCCTGGAAATCGGCGGCATGACCTGCGCCTCCTGCTCGGCGCGGGTGGAACGGGCCCTGCGCAAGGTGGCGGGGGTGGCCGAGGCCAGCGTCAACCTGGCCACCGAAAAGGCCACCGTCACGCTGGCCGCGCCGGTGCCGGCCGCCACGCTCATCGCCGCCGTCGAAAAAGCCGGCTACGCCGCGCACGAGGAAGCTGCCCAGCTTGATGTCGTCACGGCGCCGTCGTCGACCCTGCCCGCGTGGTGGCCGGTGGCGGCCGCGGCGGCCTTGTCGCTGCCCCTGCTGGCGCCCATGCTGGCCGAGCTGGCGGGGCTGCACTTGATGCTGCCCGGCTATCTGCAGTGGGCGCTGGCGACCCCGGTGCAGTTCTGGCTGGGCGCGCGCTTCTACCGCGCCGGCTGGCGCGCCGTGCGCGCCGGCGCCGGCAATATGGACTTGCTGGTGGCGCTGGGCACCAGCGCCGCCTACGGCCTGTCGGTGTACCTGCTGCTGGTCCACGGCGCCGGCCATCACCTGTATTTCGAATCGTCGGCGGTGGTCATCACCCTGGTCTTGCTGGGCAAGTCGCTCGAGGCGCGCGCCAGGTTCCAGGCCATCGAGGCGATCCGCGCGCTCGAGTCGCTGCGTCCCACCACGGCGCTGGTGCGGCGTGGCGGGGTCGACGTGGCCGTGCCGGTGGCGCGCCTGCGGGTGGGCGACCTGCTGGTGGTGCGCCCCGGTGCGCGGGTGCCGGCCGATGGCGTCGTCATCGAGGGCAGCAGCGAACTCGATGAAGCGCTGCTCACGGGCGAGAGCATGCCGGTGCCGAAAAGCGTGGGCGGACACGTTTCCGGCGGCGCCGTCAACGGCGACGGCCTGCTGCTGGTCGAGGCCAGCGCGGTGGGGCTCGACACGGTGCTCTCGCGCATCATCAAGCTGGTCGAGGACGCCCAGGCCGTCAAGGCGCCGATCCAGCACCTGGTCGACCGGGTGGCGGCCGTGTTCGTGCCGGTGGTGCTGCTCATTTCGGCAGTGACGCTGCTGGCGTGGGGCTGGCTGACGGGCGACTGGCAGCAGGCGCTGCTCAACGCGGTGGCGGTGCAGGTGATCGCCTGCCCGTGCGCGCTGGGGCTGGCGACGCCGACGGCGATCATGGCCGGCACCGGGGTGGCGGCGCGCCACGGCATCCTGATCAAGGACGCCGGCGCACTCGAGACGGCGCACGCGGTGGACGTGGTGGTGTTCGATAAGACCGGCACCCTCACCGAGGGCAAGCCGGCGCTGCTGCGGGTGCAGGGCGCCGGCGAAGGCGAGGGCGCCAGCGATGCCTGCCTGGCGCTGGCCTGGTCGGTGCAGCAGCACAGCGACCATCCGCTGGCGCAGGCAGTGGCGCGGGCGGCGGCGGCGCGCGCGCTGGCGCCGACGGCGGCCACGGATGCGCAGGCGCTGCCGGGGCGGGGCGCGCGGGCGCAGGTGGGCGATGCCGTGCTGTACCTGGGCAACCGTCGCCTGATGGACGAACTGGGGCTGAGCGCCGGCGCCGCCCCGCCGGACCAGACCGTGTCGTGGCTGGCGCGCCAGCGCGCCGGCCAGCCGGCCGAGTTGCTGGGCATGCTAGCCTTCGGCGACGCCGTGCGGCCCGGTTCGCGCGCTGCCGTGGCGCGCCTGCGCGCGCTGGGCATCCGCGCCATCATGCTCACCGGCGACAACGCCGGTGTCGCCGCCGTGGTGGCGGCGCAGCTGGGCATCGACGAGGTGTACGCGGGCGTGCTGCCGGCCGAAAAACGCGCCCGCATCGACGCCCTGCGCGGCGCCGGCGCGCGCGTGGCGATGGTCGGCGACGGCATCAACGACGCGCCCGCGCTGGCCGCCGCCGACGTCGGCATCGCCATGGCCGGCGGCACCGACGTGGCCATGCACACGGCCGGCATCACCCTGATGCGGCCCGATCCCACGCTGGTGGTCGACGCCATCCTCATCTCGCGGCGCACCTGGCGCAAGATCGGCCAGAACCTGGGCTGGGCGTTCGCCTACAACCTGGTCGGCATCCCGCTGGCCGCGTGGGGCCTGCTCAATCCCGTGCTGGCGGGGGCGGCGATGGCGGCCAGTTCCGTCTGCGTGGTCGGCAATGCGCTGCTGCTGCGGCGCTGGCGCCCGCAAAGGCCCGCCTGATACGAGGGCGCACAGCCGTTCCCGTATTTTCCCGCCGCTCAGATATACTTGCCGGTTGGGATTAATCTGACTATTGGACCACCTACAGTGAACGAACAACCGTGAACGAATTCTGGAAGCGCCTGCAAGTGCGCCTGCTCAAGGCCTTCGACGGCGCCCGCGGCCTCGCGCAACTGCGCTACGCGCACGCCCGGCACACCCTGTCGCGCCAGCCGCCGTGGGCGCGCGTGGTGCTGGTGGCCCTGTGGGCGCTGCTGGCACTGCTGGTGCTGTTGCTGGTGTACGTGCTGATCCTTATTCCCGTCACCCCCGGCATCCGCGACCTGAAGCAGGCGCGTGCCGCGCGCGCCTCGGTGATGGTGTCGGCCGACGGGCGCGAGCTGGCCAGTTTCGACCAGGGCCTGCAGGAGCGCGTGAAACTGGCGCAGATTTCGCCCAACGTCATCAACGCCCTGATCGACACGGAAGACAAGCGCTTTCGCGACCACCATGGCATCGACTTCAAGCGCACCGCCGGCGCCATCGTCTACAGCCTGCGCGGCGACGCCCAGGGCGGCTCGACCATCACCCAGCAGCTGGCGCGCAATATGTTCCCCGAGGAGATCGGCCGCTCGCGCAATCTGAACCGCAAACTCAAGGAGCTCATCACCGCCCTGAAGATCGAGGCGACCTACAGCAAGGATGAAATTCTCGAGGCCTACCTGAACACGGTGCCCTTCCTGTACAACACCTTCGGCATCGAGATGGCGGCGCGCACCTACTTCGACAAGAACGCCGCCCAGCTCGACATTCTCGAGTCGGCCACGCTGGTGGGCATGCTCAAGGGGACCAATTACTACAATCCCGTCACCAATCCGCAGCGGTCGGTCGAGCGCCGCAACGTGGTGCTGGGGCAGATGGTCAAGGCCGGCCACATCACCGAGGCGCGCTTCAGGCAGCTCGCCAGGCGCCCCTTGCGCGTGCATTTCAGCCGCCAGGCCGAGCGCCCCGGCACCGACAGCCACTTCACCGCCTACGTGCGCAAGTGGCTGATCGACTGGGCCGACGAGAACGACTACAACCTGCAGCTCGATGGCCTGGTGGTGCACACCACGCTCGACTTCGCCCTGCAGCAGGCGGCGGTGTCTGCCGTCGAACGCCAGGCCAATGCCTTGCAGGCGGTGGCCGACGTCGAATGGAGCCAGGCGGGGGTGAGCGGGGCGACCAATGTCGGCGCCTACACCGCGGTGCGCGCGTCGGTCAGGCCGTTTCAGTATTTCTGGCAGTCGCACCCGGCACTGGGCGACGCCTTCGTGCGCGAAACGGGCGAGTACCGCAAGGCGGTCGAGGGCGGCGAAGGGGCCGCCGCCGCGCTGGCGCGCCTGAAGGGTGACCGCGCCTTCATCGCCAGCCTGCACGCCGTCAAGTCGCGCCTGGAAGCGGGCTTCGTCGCGCTCGATCCGGCCAGCGGCGCCGTGCGCGCCTGGGTCGGCAGCCGCGACTTCCAGCGCGACCAGTTCGACCACGTGGTCAAGGCGGCGCGCCAGCCGGGATCGACCTTCAAGCCCATCGTCTACGGCGCGGCGCTGGAAAAAGGGCTGCTGCCCGATCACCCCTACCGCGACGCCGTCACCAACATCAAGGCGGGCGACGGCACCATCTGGCGCCCCACCGACATGAGCGGCACCACCGGCAACACCATGACCATGCGCGACGGCCTGGTGTTCTCGAAAAACACCATCACCGCGCAAGTGATGCAGGATGTGGGCCTGCCCGGCATCGTCAGCCTGGCCAAGGCACTGGGCGTGAACCAGAGCAAGCTGCAGGCGGTGCCCTCGCTGGCGCTGGGCACCAGTCCCGTGACCTTGCTGGAAATGGTCAATGCCTACGCCACCATCGCCGCCCAGGGCGAGTACCGCAAACCCATGTTCGTCACCCACATCACCGACCGCGACGGCAAGGAAGTGGCGCGCTTCGCCGTGACGGCGCCTGTCCGCGCCATGTCGCAGGCGGGCGCCGTCACCCTGATCGACATGCTGCGTGGCGTCGTCAACCGGGGCACCGGCACCGCCATCCGCAACCGCTTCGGCATTCTTGCCGACGTCGCCGGCAAGACCGGCACCACCCAGAACAATACCGATGGCTGGTTCATCCTGATGCACCCGAACCTGGTGGCCGGCGCCTGGGTGGGTTTCAATGACAACCGCGTGGCCATGCGCAGCAGCTACTGGGGACAGGGCGGCCACAACGCCTTGCTGCTGGTGGGCGACTTTTTCAAGAACGCCCTCGACGCCGGCAAGATCGACGCCGCCGCGCAGTTCCCCAACGCGCCGCCGCGCAGCGCCACACCGCGCCCGGAGGTCGAGGAAGTCATGGAAGAGGGCGGCGACATGCAGCAGGATGGCGTGGCGCCGGCGCCGGAGATGCCGGCCGGCCCCGTCATCGACGAGTTCGAGCCGGTGCCCGAGCGGCGCGACGACCGCGCGGTGCGCGAGCGCGACGCCGAAGTGGACCGCCAGATCCGCGAGGAGCGCCAGCAGCAGTACGAGCGCCAGCAGATCGAACGGCAGTTCCGCCAGGACGCCCCGCAGCAGGCGCAGCCCGAGCCGAATAACTGAGGGGCGCGTCGTCGATTGTCAGATCGGACGCCGTGACTTGGAAACAACGGTGGCCGCTTGAATCATTTGGGAATTTAAGTTTTTCTTGGGCATCATCTCTTGGGTGGGTTAAAGTTGTTCGAATTGAAATTTCGCGCATCTTAACGGAGTCATGATGGCCCTGCTGTCCCAATTATTCAGCCGCAAACCGAAGTACCAGTCGCTGGTGGCGGAGCGGGCGGTCGCCGTGATCGACAAGGTGATCTACGACGTCGGCGTCGACGCCCTGGTAGGCGGCACCTTCGTGCTCGATAAAAAATTCCGCCTGCGCTTTGTCGGTGCGCCGACGCCGGTCGGGCCGAACGTGCACGCCGCCGTCAAGGTCGGTGAGATCGCCGAAGCGCAGCTGTTCCGCGCGCTCGGCTACGACGCGCCGATCGAAAGCACCATCCTGAAGGCGCACGGCGCCACCCTGGCGCAGGCGGTGGTGCGCGAGTTGGGCAGCCGCTCGCCCGCCTTCGGCGCCCTGCCGGCCAGCCGCCAGGCCTGAGCCGGCTGGCGTTCAGGCGCCGGGCAGCGCCCCGCCTTTCCACGATGAGCGCAGCGCCGACGACTCGAAATAGATCGTGTGGATCGCCCCGTTGTGGGCGTTGACGGCGCGCTCGAGCCGGTCGATGGCCTGTTCCACCTGGTCGATCGTCATGCCGCGCTTGAACTGCACGGCCGCCGTCAGCAGGATGTCGCTGGGCCCCATCTGCATGCTGGCCAGTCGCCCCACCTGTTCGATGGCCGGGTCGGCGTTGATCACCGCGCGCAGGGCGGCGGCGGCCTCCTTGCCCATGCCTTCGCCCACCAGCAGGGCGCCGGTCTCGCGCGCCAGGGTGAAGGCGGCGCCGATCAGCAGCAGGCCGATCACCACCGAGGCGGCCGGATCCCAGCGCGCCTCTCCCGTCCACTGGGCCAGGCCGATGCCGGCCGCTGCCACCAGCACGCCCAACAGGGCCGCGCTGTCTTCGATGAAGACGGTGAACACGGAGGCGTCCTTGCTGGCGCGTACCGCCTGCCACAGACTGCTGCCCGGCTTGCGCAAGCTGTTCAGGCTCAGGCGGGACACATTCCAGCTGTAACCCTCGAACACGAAGGCCACCGCCAGCACCAGGTAGCTCCAGAACGGGTCTTGCAGCGGTTCCGGCGCCATCAGGCCGTGCACGCCGTGGTTGATCGACAGTCCTCCCCCCAGCGAAAAGACGGACAGGGCCACCACCAGGGCCCAGAAATAAATCGATTTGCCGTAGCCGAAAGGGTGCCTGGCGTCGGCCGGCCGGCTGCTGCGCTTTTCGCCGATCAGCAGCAGCAACTCGTTGCCCGTGTCGACCGCCGAGTGGATCCCCTCGGCCATCATGGCGGCGCTGCCGGTGACGGCGGCGGCGATGAACTTGGCCACCGCGATGCCCAGGTTGGCGGCGACGGCGGCATAGATGACCTTGCGGGTGGCGGCGGCCTTGTCGTGCCGGTCGGGGGCGTCGGCGTCGGGTGTTGCGAATGTCATTGCCGGTCCTGAGCGCTTGCGAAAAGCGCAAGTATAGGCAGCGGCGGCAAATCCGGTAGCACGCCAGCGCCGCGCCCGCTTATTTGGGCCTGGCGCCGCGAAAGCGCACGTCTTCCTGGACGACGGGCGCGTTGGCGGCGGTCTTGGGCTTTTTCGGCTTTTTTGGCTTTTTGACGATCTCGCCGCGGGTGTCGGTGAGCGGCACCCGGTGCTCGGGCTCGAAGCCGGCTTCGTCGATCCGGCGCAAGGTCTGCCCCGTCAGCACTTCGATGGCGGCCAGTTGCACCACCTCGTCGGCGCACACCAGCGACACCGCTTCGCCGGAGGCGCCGGCGCGGCCCGTGCGGCCGGTGCGGTGGACGTAATCCTCGGCCACGATGGGCAGGTCGAAATTGACCACCAGCGGCAAGTCGTCGATGTCGAGGCCGCGCGCGGCGACGTCGGTGGCCACCAGGATGCGCGCTTCGCCCGCCTTGAAGCGGTTCAGCGCGCGCAGGCGGGCCGGCTGCGGCTTGTCGCCGTGGATCGAATCGGCGGCGATGCCGTGCGCTTCGAGCGTCGCCACCAGCTGGTCGACGCCTTTGCGGGTCTTGACGAACACCAGCACCTGGCCCCAGCGGTGCTTGTTGAGCAGGTGCATGAACAGCTCGGGCTTGCGCTTTTTGTCGACCGGCACCAGCGACTGCGTGATCGCCTTGACGGTGGTGTTGGGGGCGCTCACCTCGATCTGCACGGGGTCGGCCAGCAGCTTGGCCGCCATGGCCCGGATCGGCTCGGAAAACGTGGCGGAAAACAGCAGCGTGCGCCGGCGCGCCGGCAGCGCCGCGAACACGGCGTCGAGCTCGCGCGCAAAGCCCAGGTCGAGCATGCGGTCCGCCTCGTCGAGCACCAGGGTGGCCACTTCGTCGAATCTGACGGCGTTCTGGCGCTGCAGGTCGAGCAGGCGGCCCGGGGTCGCCACCAGCACGTCGAGGCCCTTGCGCAGCTTCATCATCTGCGGGTTGATGCTGACCCCGCCGTACGCGACCGCGGTGCGCAGCGGCAGCTGGCCGCCGTAGCTGCGGAAACTCTCGTGCACCTGCTCGGCCAGTTCGCGCGTGGGCACCAGCACCAGCGCGCGCACGCAGTTCGGGCTGACCTGGCCGGCCAGGGTCAGCATCTGCAAAATCGGCAGGGCGAAGGCGGCCGTCTTGCCCGTGCCCGTCTGGGCGGCGGCGAACACGTCGCGCGCGGCCAGCACGGCCGGAATCGCCTTGGCCTGCACGGGCGTCGGGTTGTGGTAGCCGAGCGCCTCGAGGGTGCGCAGCAGGGGATCGATCAAACCGAGAGAAGCAAACGACATGGACAACCTGACGTAACAATGAACAGGCTGCAGTTTACCTCTTGTTCGGGCCGGCAGGGGAGTCGGCCGCCGATACGGCCGGCGCCGCGCCCACGGTGGGCTTGAGCGGATCGTGTTTTTCGCGGCAGCCGGCCAGGCCGGCGAGCAGGGCGGCGGCGATCAGGGCGCCACGCGCCAGCCGGTGCAAGGGCCGGCCGGCGCGGCGAATCGGACGAATTGGGCGAGCGGCGGCTGCCATGATGGACTCCGGTGCGCAAAATACCATCATACGGGCGCGCCCGATCGGGTGGCGCGCGCCGCGCCAGGGCCTTGCTCCCGGGTTAATTGTTGCATATCATTATCGCTTCGCGTGATTCTCTGCCCCGCTTTTCCCCGTTTCGTCGGCCTGATGCCCGTTTCGTCGGAAACGGGCACGGCCCCCGCCCGGCACTTGCTACGGTGGCGCCATCTTCAATCACCCAGGGGTTCACCATGTTTGCCAGCCTGTTTTTCATTGCCCGCCTGAGCGTCGCCTGGTTCTTGCTGTACCTGCCGCTTGCCATCTTCACGCACGAAGTGGTTTTCAGGCACAACGGCTCCGATGGCTTTATCGTCGCGATGGGGGCCTTGCTCGTCGTCGTCACCATCACGGGCGCCTTTTCGCACGTCAACCGGGTGCGCCTGATCGCCGGCCACGTCACCGCGTCCGCGCTGTCGCGGCGCCAGCGGCGCCAGGTCGAACTGCCGCTCGAAGCGGGCGAGGCGTTCGACCTGGTCGACGCGGCCATGCGCGAGCTGCCCGGCGTGCGCGCCGTCGAATCGGCGCGCGACAGCCTGCAAAGCCGGGTGCGCATCACCCGCGTCAATCCCTATCCGGGCGACTCGGTGTCGTGGCGCTGGATCACCAACTTGCACAGCCTGCGCAACCAGGTGTCGATGACGGTCACGCCGAACGGCGACGCCGGCAGCGTGATGCTCATTTGCGAGCCGGAGCGGGCCGCCTGGACCGACTGGCTGTTCATCGACTACGGCACCAACCTGGAAACGGCCGAGGCGCTGTCGCGGGCGATTGCCCGCCGCGTGGCCGAGCGGCGCCGCACGGAAAACCTGTCGGCGGCCGAGTCGGCCACCGAGAAGGCGCTGACGGTGGCCAAGCTGTCGCTGCTGCACGCCCAGGTCGAGCCGCACTTCCTCTACAACACCCTGGCCAGCGCGCAGATCCTCACCCGCAGCGACCCGGCCCGCGCCGACGCCATGCTGGGCAACCTGATCACCTACCTGCGCCACTCGCTGCCGCGCACCGGCGACGACCTGTCGACGCTGGGGGTGGAACTCGAGCGCGCCCACGCCTACCTCGACATCCTGAAAATCCGCATGGGTAGCCGGTTGCAGTTGCAGGTCGACGTGCCGGCCCCGCTGCGCCAGCTGGCGTTTCCGCCGATGATGCTGCAGACGCTGGTGGAAAACGCCATCAAGCACGGTCTCGAGCCGCAAAGCGGCGGCGGCACCGTCTGGATCCTGGCGCGCCAGCTGCCGGGCGATGCGCTGATGCCCTTCGGCGGCGTGGCGGTGACGGTGGCCGACGACGGCCGCGGCTTCTCCAGCGAAGGCGGCGGCACCGGCATCGGCCTGCGCAATGTGCGCGAGCGCCTGCGCCTGGCCTACGGCGCCGGCGCGACGTTCAATATTGTTGCCAATTTTCCCGCCGGCGTGGCCGCCACCATCAGCGTGCCGGGGGTGGCGCCATGATGGGGCGCGCCACCTGTGTCGTCGCCGAAGACGAAGCGCTGCTGCGCGATGAGCTGGTGCAGCAGTTGATGCGCGCCTGGCCTGGGCTCGACATCGTCGCCGCCTGCGAGGACGGCGGCGCCGCGCTCGAGGCGATCGCCGCGCACCAGCCCGATGTGGCCTTTCTCGACATTCGCATGCCCGGCCTGACGGGGCTCGAGGTGGCGGCGGCGCTGGCCTCGTGCAGCCCGCGCACCGAAGTGGTGTTCGTCACCGCCTACGACCAGTACGCCATCGACGCCTTCGAGCGGGGCGCCGTCGATTACCTGCAAAAGCCGGTCAGCGCCGAGCGCCTGGCCGCCACCGTGCAGCGCCTGCAGCGGCGCGCGGGCGCCGCGCCCGACGCGGCCCGGCTGGCGGCGCTGCTGCGCCAGCTGGGCGCGGCGCCCGCCGCGCCGAAACCGCCGCCGCTGGTGTGGCTCACCGCCAGCGCCGGCAGCGAAACGCGGCTGATCATGGTCGACGATATCGCCTACTTCCAGTCCGATTCGAAGTACACGGTGGTGATGACGGCGGCCGGCGAAGCGCTGCTGCGCAAACCGATCCGCGAACTGCTCGAGGTGCTCGACCCGGACATCTTCAAGCAGATCCACCGCTCCACCATCGTCAACCTGAAGGCGATTGCCGCCATCAGTCGCGACGAGACGGGACGGGGCGTACTGAAACTGAAGACGCGGCCGGAAACGCTGGCCGTCAGCCAGCCCTTCATGGCGCTGTTTCGCTCGATGTGAGGCGGGCCGGGGTGCGCCGGCCGTGTTACCACATGTAAGTCTGGTAAGAATGGTACTCCAGCGTACAGACAGCGCCGGGCGCTCTGCTAGAGTAGCCCCATCGTGACAGCACACCTGTGCCACCATTTCAAAGGACCACCATGAACACTTCCCGCCTGGCGCGCCTGCGCCGCGCCGCCCAAGCAGCCGTCACCATCGCCACTGTCGCCCTTGGCGTCGGCATCGCGGCCCCGGCCGCCGCCCAGGTCAGCATCAACATCGGCCAGCCGGGCTTTTATGGCCAGCTCAACGTGGGCGGCTACCCGCCGCCCGTGCTGTACTCGCCGCGCCCGGTGGTGATCGAGCGCAGGTACTCGGGCGCGCCGGTCTACCTGCGGGTGCCGGAAGGCCATCGCCGCCATTGGTCGCGGCACTGCAACCGCTACAACGCCTGCGGGCGCCAGGTGTATTTTGTGCAGGACAGCTGGTACCAGAACACCTATGCGCCGCGCTACCGCGATGGCCATTACGGTGGCCGCCCCGCGGTGCGTGAACAGTTCTATCGGGAGCCTCATCGCGAAGGCCACCGCGACATGCAGCGGGGCCCCGAGCGTGGTCCCGACCGTGGCCCCGGGCGCGATGATCACCGCGGTGACCGCGGCGAGCACGGCGGCGGCCACGGCCGTGGCGGCCACGACCGCGGCGATAACCACGGCAACGGCAACGGCCACGGCAACGGCAACGGGCACGGCAGGTAAGCTGCCTGCCAGCGTGTAGACTAATGGCGTGTTCGATAACATCGACACGCCATTTTTTAATGCTGGAGCGAAAGCCCGCGGTGTCGTCGCCGCGTGACAAGGAGAACTGAGTGCGTAGCGAAATCGTGGTGGTCGGTGGCGGGGCGGGCGGGCTGGAGCTGGCCTGCAAACTGGGACGCAAGCTGGGGCCGAGCAAGGTGGCGCTGGTCGACAGCCGGCTCTACCATATCTGGAAGCCGTCCCTGCACGAAGTGGCCGCCGGCACCCTCGATATCCACCAGGAAGGCCTGTCCTACCAGATGCTGGCACACGACAACGGCTTCACGTTCGTGTACGGCGCCATGACGGGGCTCGATACGGCCGCGCGCCGCATCGACGTCGCCGCCGTCGGCAGCGGCGGCGAGGAAGTGCTGCCGGCGCGCACCGTCGAGTTCAGCAAACTGGTGCTCGCCGTCGGCAGCACCTCGAATTATTTTGGGGTGCCGGGCGCCGCCGAGAACACCATTTCGCTCAACGCCACCGAAGACGCCGAGCGCTTTCGCCTCAAGCTGCTGCGCCTGATGACCATTGCCGACCAGAGCCGTAGCGGCAAGGCGGCCGCGCCCGAGCTGGCCAAGGGCGAGGGCGGCGGCGTCGACATCGTCATCATCGGCGGCGGCGCCACCGGCGTCGAACTGGCCGCCGAGTTGCGCGAGGCCAGCAGCGCGTACGCCAGCTACGGCTTCGAGCGCCTCGACGCCTTGCGCGACGTCCACCTGACCTTGCTGGAAGGGGCGCCCCGCATCCTCTCGCCGCTGCCCGAAAAAGTCTCGAACGCGGCGCTGGGCCTGCTGCACGAGCGCGCCATCAAGGTCGTCACCAACTGCCGCGTCACCGCCATCGAAGCGGACCACGTGCTCGACGCCGCCGGCAACCGCTACCCGGCCGACCTGTGCGTGTGGGCGGCCGGCATCCGCGCGCCCGAATGGCTCTCGGCGCTGGGCTTACCGACAGGGCGGGGCGGCCAGATCGAGGTGGACGAGCGCCTGCAGGTCAAGGGGGTGCCCGGCATCTACGCCATGGGCGACTGCGCCGCCTGCATCGATGCGAAAGGCGCCAGCGTGCCGCCACGGGCGCAGGCGGCGCACCAGCAGGCCGCCTACCTGCTCGACTGCTTCGTGCGCGCGGCGAAGGGCCAGCCGGCGCCGGCCAAGGGCTATGTGTATACCGATTACGGCTCGCTCGTCTCGGTGGGCAATACCACCTCGGTGGGCAGCCTGATGGGCGCCTTGCAGGGCTTTAACTGGTTCGTCGAGGGCATGTTTGCCCGCATGATGTATGTGAGCCTGCACCTGATGCATCACCGCGCCGTGCTGGGCACGGTGCGCACGGCCCTGCTGGCGCTGGCCCGTTTCCTGATCCGGCGCACCGCGCCGCTGGTGAAACTGCACTGACGGTTCAGGCGATGCCGGCATCCTGGCGTGGCAGGATGAAGGTCAGGCAGGTGCCGCTGGCCCCTTGCGGCGCCGGTCCCACCACCAGGCTGCCACCCAGGTAGAGGGCGCGCTCGCGCAGGCTGCGCAGGCCGTGGTGCTCGCCGCTGAAGGCGGCCGCGCCGATGCCGATGCCGTTGTCGCGCACCGTCAGCATGACCTGGTCGCCATCGTCGTCGAGAATCACGTCGACCTCGGTGGCGCCGGCGTGGGCGACGATATTGCTCAAGCCTTCTTCCAGCGCCCGCATCAGCGCCGCCGCCTGCTGGCGCGGATAGCTGACTTCCTCGTCTGGCAGGCTCAGGCGGGCAACCAGGCGCTGGCGCTCGCGGAAGCGCTCGAGCACCTCCGTGATGGCGGGGCGAACGCCGAGAAACTCCAGGCTGTCGTTCCACAAGGCCAGTTGCATGTCGCGGTTGGTGTTGATGATGGTCATCAACAAGGTCTTCATCTGCGCGCTGCGATCGAGCAGGGCTTTTTCCTTCGGCATTTGCTGGGTCAGCAGGGCCAGGTGCATGGTCAGCGCCGTCATCGACGAGCCCAGGCTGTCGTGCATCTGGCGTGCCAGCGCGCGGCGCTGCATGTCCCAGCTATCGGTCATGTGACCGAGCAACTCGCGCACATCGCCGGCACTGCCGCCCGCGGCCGCATCGGGCGCCGGTTCACCCGGCTGCTGGGCGGGCGCATCGGCAGGGGGGGACGGGGGTGCGCGCATGATCGGGCCTTGGAAAATGTTTCCGGGATCATACAACAGAGCGCGCCGTGGTGGCGCTCGTGTTAGCTGGCGCACAGTCAGGCAGGTGAAATTTTATGATGATAATTAAATGGCATTTAGCCACCAACAATCACATTTAAATTTCGCCACGGGACTCCCATGAACCAGCCAAAAGATGCCATCGCCCTGCTCACCGCCGACCACGAAGAAGCGCGCGCCCTTTTCAGCAAGTACGAAGAACTGGGCGAACGTGCCTGGGTCAGCAAGAAAAAGCTGGCGACCGAGGTGTGCCAGGCGCTCACCGTGCACGCGCAGATTGAAGAGGAGATTTTCTATCCGGCCCTGCGCACCCAGGGCAAGCCGTTCCAGGACCTGCTCGACGAAGCGCAGGTCGAGCACGCGGGCGCCAAGGCCCTGATCGCCCAGATCGAAGCGATGGCGCCGCAGGACGATTTGTACGATGCCAAGGTCAAGGTACTGGGCGAACAGATCGACCACCATGCGACGGAAGAGGAGGACGAGATGTTCCCGAAATGCCGCAAGACCACGCTGGACCTGGTGGCGCTCGGTGAGCAACTGCTGGCGCGCAAGCTGGCATTGATGGCATCGCTGTAAGGGACGCTCTGCGTGCCGGGACGAGCGGATCGCCCGTCTCAGCGCCGCGTCGAACGGATTGCCGCGAGCAGCCGTTCGATGTCGACCGGCTTGACCAGGTGCATGTCAAAACCTGCTGCCAGCACCCGGCGCTGGTCTTCGGCCAGGCCGTAGCCGGTCAGGGCGATCAGCTTGATGGCGTGCGTGGACGGCTGGGCGCGCAGGCGGCGCGCCACTTCGTAGCCGTCGATGCCGGGCAGGCCGATGTCGACCAGCGCCACCTCCGGCACGCACGCGAGCGCCATGCGCACACCTTGCACGCCATCGGCGGCCTGGTGCACGACGACACCGTAGGCGTCGAGCAGGGTGGCCATCATGTCGCGGCCGTCATCGTTGTCTTCGATCAGCAATACCGAAGACGCCAGCGCGTCGATGCGCTGCGCGCCGGGCGGCGCGGAGGGCACCGCCGGCTGGTGCTGCGGCAGGCGCATTTCAAATACGCTGCCGCGGCCGCTGCCGGCGCTGGTGGCGCTGACGCTGCCGCCGTGCAGCGCCACCAGGCGGCGCACCAGCGCCAGGCCGATGCCCAGTCCCCCTTGCGCGCGGTCCAGGCTGATACTGCCCTGGACGAACACGTCGAACACATGGGGCAACAGTTCCGGCACGATCCCCACCCCCGTGTCGGTCACCCGCAGCACGACCTGGCCCTGCGCCGGGTCGGTGCCCACCTCGATGTCGATGGTGCCGCCGGCGGGCGTGTATTTGAGGGCGTTGTCGATCAGGTTGGTGGCAATCTGCTCGAGACGGATGGGGTCGCCACTGACCCAGCAGGGCGCCAGCCGCAGCGCCGGCGTGAACGCACCCATGCGGCCGGTGGCGCGCAAGGTATCGAGGCAGGCGCCGACCACGGCGGCCAGGTCGAGCGGCTGGCGCGTGAGCACGATCTTGCCCGACATCGCCCGCGCCAGGTCGAGCAGATCGTCGACGATGCGCGACAGGTGCTGGCTCTGGCGCTCGATGATCCGGCCCGCGCGCAGCACGCCGTCGGCGCCCGCGCCCGGCAGGCCGAGCAGCGAGGCCGCGCTGCTGATCGCCGACAGCGGGTTGCGCAGTTCATGGCCCAGCATGGCCAGGAATTCATCGTTGGCGGCGTCCTTGCGTTCGGCGTCGCGCCGCTCCTGCACTTGCTCGCTCAGGCGCAAGTTGGCGGCGGTCAGCTCGAGCGCGCGCTGCCTGAGCGCGCGCGACTGCTCTCTGAGCTCGGTATTTTTCAGCGCCAGCGCCACGAACACGGCCACCTTGGCATGCAGGATCGGCGCACTCACGGGGGTGAACAGGATGTCGGCGCCACCGCGCTGGTAAGCCTTCAGGCGGTCGGTGTCGTCGGGCAGGAAAGCGCTGACGAAAATGATGGGGATGTCGGCCGAGCGGGCGCGCTGGTGGATCGCCTCGGCGGTCTCGAAGCCGTCCATGCCGGGCATATGGACTTCGAGCAGGATCACGGCCACATTGTGCAGCAGCACCAGGCGCAAGGCTTCCTGGCCGGAGCGCGCCGACAGCACCTTGTAGTGGCCGGCTTCGGCCCGCTGCTCCAACAGGCTCGTCAGCGCCAGCAGGCTGCCCGCATCGTCGTTGACGACCAGGATATGGGGTTTGTCGTTGTGTGACACGGTTTCCGGCGCTGGCAAAGTTGGCGAATGAGGTGGTTTGTTACCAAGAGTATCAGAAACATTACCGGCAGTACGCACGAATCGCTGCCGTGCGCACCCCTGGTCCACCCCGATCGTCGCCGTGGCCGGTAGCGCGGCGCCGCAGGCGCGCGCACTGTACGCTGACGCACAGTCACTATGCGGGGGCCATGCCATAGTGTGTCCATGTCCTGTCCTCCCGCGAGGAGCGACCGGTCCGCAACCCTGACAAGGACACCCCATGCATATCCAATCGATCATCGACGAAGCCTTTCACACCCACACCTTTCGCGAGCTGGCCGAAGCGCCCGTGAGCGCCTTGCGCGGCGTCAGCCCGTCCGACGCCCGCGCACTGAGCCAGGCTTTCGGCGTCAATACCATCGCCGAACTGGCCAATCTGAATTTCTTCAAGTGGGCCTGTGCCATCCAGACCCTGGCGGAAGTGGAATCGGACACGCCGCAGCAGCAGGCGGGCGAAAGCCTGGTCGACGACGCCGTCGAAATGACCTTCCCGGCCAGCGATCCCATCTCTGTCGATGCCGGCATCACCCGCATCGAAGTGGCGCCCGACATGGTCGACGCCGCGCGCGACCACCAGCACGCGGCCCAGATCAAGGCCAATTCCAGCAAGGCCAAGTAAGCCACTGCAATGTGACGGGCAACAAAAAGCCGGCGCATGCCGGCTTTTTGTTGCCCGTCAGCCAGCGTCAGTTGCGCGCAGGTTCCTTGACCGCCGCGCCGTCCTGGGCCACCGGCTGCGAGGAGGTGGCGCAGAAGCGGTTCTTGCCGCCCCGTTTGGCTTCATACAGGGCGTAATCGGCAATGCTGATCAGCGCGTCGACCGTTTCGGCATCGTCCGGATAGATGCTGATGCCGATGCTGGTGGACAGGCCCAGCGTCAGATCGTTGATGAAAATCGGTTCCGACACCGCCTCGACGATCTTGGCGGCCGGCCCCTGGGCATCGGCCAGGCCGTTCACTTCGCTCAGCACCACCATGAACTCGTCGCCGCCCAGGCGCGCCACGGTGTCTTCCTTGCGCGAGCAGTCGAGCAGGCGCTTGGCGACGGTCTTGAGCACTTCGTCGCCGTAGGCATGGCCGTAGGTGTCGTTGATGGCCTTGAACCCATCGAGGTCGATGTACATGATCGCCGCCTTGTGGTGGTTGCGATTGGCATGTTGCAAGGTGGTGGCGATGCGGTCTTCCAGCAGGCGCCGGTTGGGCAAGCCGGTCAGGGCGTCATGCAGGGCCAGTTCCTGCTGGGCGCGGCTGTACTGGGCCAGTTCGCGGTACAGCAGGCGCACTTCGAGCATGTTGTGGATGCGCTTGTGCACTTCAAGCAGGTCGAAGGGCTTGCTGATGAAGTCGCGCGCGCCCGCCTCGAGCGCGGCGATCTTGAAACTGGGTTGGGCCGTCAGCGCCAGCACCGGCAGGTAGCCGCCGTGCTCGATCTCCTTCAAGCCCTTCATGACCTGGAAACCGTTCAATCCCGGCATTTGCAGGTCCAGCAAGATCAGGTCGTAGTTGTGTTGGCGATGCAGCGGGCACACCTGTTCAGGCAGCATGGTCGAGCTGACGCAGGTGTACCCTTCGGCCCGCAATATCTCTTCCATCAGTTCGATATTGTCGGGCGAATCGTCCACCACCAGGATTTTTGCGTTAAGGATGTCTTCTCTGCTCGGCATGCGGGTCTCGGTCTGTGCGCACTGGTGTCCCGCGGCGGTACAGGCGGACATCTTGCGCTGTCGGCAAGGCCGTCCGCTGCCTCGGATCAGGCTAGCTCGGGAAGCGGTCCAGCTTATTCCGTCCCAGTGTACCAAATTCCCTTAAGTTTCTTGTAGGACAGTGCCCCGCACGGGGGTAGGAACAGTTTGGGCGCGGCCTTCAGGCCAGACCCTGCTTGATCCCCGCCACGGTGGCGATCAGCTGGGACGGCTCGACGGGCTTGGAAATGTGCGAGGCGAAGCCCGCTTCGAGCGCGCGCAAGCGGTCTTCCGAGCGGGCGAAGGCGGTCAGCGCCACTGCCGGCACCAGGCCGCCTTCGGCCGGTGGCAGGGCGCGCACGGCCGCCAGCAGGGCGAAGCCATCCATGCCGGGCATGCCAAGGTCGCTGATGAGCAGGTCGGGCGGGTCGCTGCGCAGGGCATCGAGGGCGGCCGCGGCGTTCGGCGCCGTGTGCACGCGGGCATTGCAATCGGACAGGATGCGCTTGATCAGGTCGCGTGCGTCAGGCTCGTCATCGACCACCAGCACCGTCATGCCCGACAGGTCGCGCGCGATGAGGTCGGGGGTCAGCGGGGACGGCGGGCTGTAGGGCGCGCGGTCGGGGCGGGCGGCCAGCACCTGCGGGGTGGCGGCCGGCAGGGCGACGGTGAAACAGGCGCCCTGCTGCTCGCCTTCGCTGGCGGCGGCCACGGTGCCACCGTGCTGCTCGATCAGGTGCTTGACGATCGACAAGCCCAGGCCCAGGCCGCCGTGCTGGCGGGTGGTCGACGAGTCGCCCTGGCGGAAGCGTTCGAACACGTGGGTGAGAAATTCGGCGGCAATCCCGGCGCCGCTGTCGCGCACGGCAATTTCGACATTCGCGCCGGCCGGCCGCACCAGCACCTGCACCAGGCCGTCGCGGGGAGTGAACTTGATGGCGTTCGACAGCAGGTTCCAGATCACTTGCTGCAGGCGGGCGGGGTCGCCGGCAATCATGCCGACGTGCTCCGCGTAATGTTTTTCGAGGCGGATGTTCTTCGCCTCGGCGGCCGGGCGCAGCGTGTCGATGGCGCCATCGATGAACACGGCCGGGGCGATGGTCTGGATGTCGAGCATCACCTTGCCCGAGGTGATGCGGCTCATGTCGAGCAGATCTTCGATCAGCTGGGCCTGGGCGCGGGCGTTGCGCTCGATCGTTTGCAGGCCCCGCTGCAAGTCGTCCGGACCGCGCGTGCCCCGGCGCAGCACCTGGGCCCAGCCCAGGATGGCCGACAGGGGCGTGCGCAGTTCGTGCGACAGGGTGGCCAGGAATTCATCCTTCATGTTGCTGGTGCGCTCGGCCTCGGCGCGCGCCAGCCGTTCGCTCTCGAGCAGCTCTTTGCGCTCCTCGGCGGCGCGCTGGGCGGCCTCGTACAGGCGGGTGTTGTCGATCGCCACCGCGGCCTGGGCGGCGATGCCGCCGACGATGCGCTCGGTGCGCTCGGAGAAAATGCCCGCTTCCGGGTGGCCGAACACCAGCCGGCCCACCAGTTCGCCCGAGCGCGACACCACCGGCACGGCCAGGTAGCTGCGCATGGTCAGTGGCGCGGCGTCCGGCTGGTCGGGGGTGGCGAAGCGGGCGTCGTGCGTCGTGTCGTTCGAGCGCAGCACGGCGTCGCGCGCGCCGGGGCCGGGCGCCAGCGGCGGGATGCGCGCCAGTTCCTCGCAGACGGCGCCGGCGCGGGTGGTGACGGTGAACGGCGCGCCGTCGCCATCGCGGCCATGATAGAAGAACGCGCCACAGCGGGCGCCGCTGATGCCGGTGGCGGCGTCGGTGACGGTTTGCAGCAGCGAGCGCAGGTCGCGCTGGCGGGCCAGCGCGCTGCCAGTGCTGTTGAGCAGTTCGAGCACATTCGATTCTTCGCGCAAGGCTTGCTGGACGCGCTTGACCTGGTCGACGTCGGTATTGGTGCCGAACCAGCGCACCACGTGGCCGAGGCGGTCGCGCACCGGGTTGACGCGGGTGAGAAACCAGCGGTACTGGCCGTCGCCGCCGCGGATCGGGTATTCCATGTCGAAGGGCTGGCCCGTGCGGATCGATTCGTGCCAGCGCTGCAGCACCAGCGGCAGCACATCGGGATCGACCACCGATTGCCAGCCCCAGCCGGACATGCGCTCGAGCGCCGTGCCCGTGTATTCGTACCAGCGTTCGTTGAACCAGACGATATCGCCGTCGGCCTGCGCCATCCAGGCCAGCTGCGAGACGGAATTGGCCAGCGCGCGCAGCACTTCCTCGCTCTGGCGCAAGGTGTCTTCGGCGCTCTTGCGGGTGCTGATGTCCTGCGCCACGCCGGTCATGCCCAGCACGCGCTGCTGGCCTGGCGTGGCCCGCGGCTCGGCCAGGTCGGCGCGCCCGACCAGCGACACCCAGCGCAGTTCGCGTCCGGGCACGTCGATGCGGCATTCGATATTGAGGTCGGCGCCGCTGGCGCAGGCACGCTGGAATTCGTGGTCGACGCTGGCGCGGTCCTGGCGGGCCAGGCGTTCCTGCAGGCGTTCCCAGGCCAGCGGCGTTTCTGCCGGCAGGCCGAACAGTTCGGCGGCGCGCGCACCCAGGGTCAACTGGTGCAGGGCGGCGTCCCAGCGCCAGTCACCGAGCCGGCCCGCCGCCAGCGCCACCTGCAGGCGGGTGCTGGCCGCCAGCAGGGCCTGTTCCTCGGCCTTGCGCGCGGTGATGTCCTGAAAGCGGCAGATCATGCCGTCGCCGTACGGGCTGCCGTGCAGCGCGAACCAGCGGCCCAGGGCCGCATGCAGAAATTCGCAGCAGGCGCTGGCGGGCGCCGTGCTGACTGCGCCCGCCAGCCGGGCCTGGAAGCGCTGGACGGCGGCGGCATCGAGGCCGGCACCACGCCACAGATCGCCGCCGGTGGCGCCGACGATGGCGGCGGCGGCGCGGTTGCGCCAGAGCACCTTCCATTGGCCATCGACGGCGCACACGCCGTCGCCCAGATGCTCGAACATCGCTTCGAAATCGACACCGTCCGGCGCATCCCGGACGGCGCCGCCGTGGGCCCGCGCGGCCGCCGCGGCCAGCTTCGACGGTGCGTCGGGCTGGATCATGGCACGCCTGCTGCAGCGCTGGTGCGCGCCGCGGTGGGCCGTTGTGCCGCTCGGTTCGAGTTCATCTGGTGCGTCGCAATCATGGGGTCCGGCGATCAGCGCGGGCAGGCGCGGGATGTCAGTGTGGCGATTTTAGCGCAGTGGGGCGTCGGCCAATCACACGCTTGCGGCGGCGTCGGCCAGCGCCTGTTGCAACTGCTCGATCTCGTAGGGCTTTTGCAGCGACAAATAGGGAAATTCGATCTGGCGCAGCAGGGCGTCGCCGTAGCCGGAGGCGAAGATCACCCGCAGTGCCGGATACAGTGCGCGCGCGCGCCGCGCCAGGTCGACGCCGGACATGCCTGGCAGGCTGACGTCGGTGAACAGCACGTTGAAATCGCCCTTCGCGAGCAGTTCCAGGGCCCCCTCGGCGTGGCCGACCCCGGCGTTGTCGTGGCCGAACGCACTGAGCATTTCGCAGACCAGAAATTGCGAATCGAGGTTGTCCTCGACCACCAAGATGCGCAGGGCGGCGCCGCCGGTGGCCAGTTCGGCGGCCAGCGCCGGGCTGGTCGGCGGCGCCACCGCGCACAGCACGCCACCGACCGTGCCGTCGGCCAGGCGCACCGGGGTGAAGTGCAGATCGGCGTCGTGCACCGCGCCGCTGACGGCAAAGCGCAGCGGCCGGCGCGGCTGGTGCGATGCGAGCCCGGCGAATGCCCCTTCGAAGCTGTCGCGGGCGGCCGCCAGCGGCGCCGGCAGCAGGGCCGGGACGGCGCCGCCGGGCGCTGCCGCGTGGGCGGGACCGGCCAGTTCGGCATATGCCTGGTTGAACAGCACCGCCCGTTGCGGCCCCCAGCACAGCAGCAGCGGCAGCGGCGTATTGAACATGATGTCGACCGTCAGGCGCAACGCCAACGGCCAGCTGTCGGCGGCGCCGACGGCGCTTCGGGACCAGTCATGGTTGCCGGCCGGGCCGGTCAGCGGTGCAGCGTCGAACATAGGCGAAATCGATCAGGTGAACTGAGGTAAAGGCGTGGAAACGAGCATCGTACACCAAAGCCGGGCCTGTACCGGGTCAGTGGCGTGCTGGCCTGTCGCCGCTGCGCCGCTGCGCCGCTGCGCCGCTGCGGCAAGCAACCGGTGCAGCAACGGGGTCGTGCGCCCAAGCACAGGGCCTGCCGCGCGCGTTGCTTGACGCCCGCTCCCGTCGCGGGCAAAAAAAAGCCCGCTACGGGAGCGGGCTGAATCTATTTTCTTGGAGGAGAATAGAGGAGACAGGTGCTATATTGTTGCATCGCAAAACGTTTGGCCAATTTTTGTTCGTGATGAGAGATATAAGCGGGGCGCATAGCGGGCACGACGCTAGTGCCTGGCCCATGTTTAGGGGCGTCGGCCGCGTCCGTCAACCGGTTCAGTGCCATGGTCAGTGTCGTTAAACATCGTCAAGTCAATATCGTTCTGCTCGAGGCCGATGAGCCCGTGCGCGCTCATTGCGCGCCGGGCGATATCGCCCTGGTGACGGAGCGGGCAGGGTGGTTCTTGCATTTCATAAACGCCGATGGCGGCCTCGACAGTTACGAGCAGCCGTACGCCAGCCAGAAGGAAGCCTTGTGGGCCGCCAAGGCGGCGGCCGAGTTCGGTTTCAGTTAGGGGCGCGCCAATGAAACGCCAACTGTCTGCGGGGCAAGTTATCATTACGTAAATCCTGCCCTGCGCCGCGGGACTAGATGCGCCTTGGTACCCACCGGCCCGTCTCCACCGTACCGTACGATCACCGCCATGTTGAAACGACCATTGTTCGCCTTGTTGCTCCTTGCTGCCGACCGCCGCGTGCAGGTGGTCGGGCTGCGCGGCGCGCGCGTGGCCGCCAGGCCGGGATGGCGGTGCTGATGGTGGCGTCCTCGCGTCGTGCCGGCCCCCGCCGCCAGTTGCTGGTCGCCGTGTGCGCGCTCGCCTGCGCGACGCTGCTGGCGCCGGCCATGGCGCACCAGACCGACGAGCGCGCGCGCAGCGTTAAGGCGGCCTTCCTGGTGAAGTTCCTCGACTATGCCGATTTTCCCGCCCATGCCTTCAGCGATGCCGGCGCCGCCCTCGTCATCGGCGTGCTCGGCGCCGACGAGATGGCGCACGAAGTCCAGCACATCGTCGGCGCGCGCGCCATCAACGGCCGCCCGGTGATGGTGCGGCCCGTGCGCGAAGGCGATACGGCCCCCGTGCACCTGTTATTTGTGGCAGGGTCCGACAGCATGCGGGTCACGCGTGTGTTGCGCCAGTGGGCGCCTGCGCCGATACTATTGGTTAGCGAGTGCGGCCATGGCCTGGAGGCCGGCAGCACCATTAATTTTAAGATCATCGAACAACACGTGCGTTTCGACGTGTCGCTCGATGCCGCCGAAAAAAGCAATATCAAACTGAGTTCGCGCCTGCTGTCCGTCGCCAACCACGTCAGTAAAGGAGTACCGTGATGCCGACGCCCGTCAGCGGACACAGTAGCAAGAACGACCACGGCTCGGTCCGCAGCAAGCTGATCATCATGGCCGTCTCGACCACCTTCGTGGCCCTGCTGGCGGCCGCCGTCGCCATGCTGCTGTACGACCTGCGCACCTTCCAGCAGAACTGGGTCGACGATCTGACCACCCAGGCCGACATCATCGCCGCCGTGACGGCGCCCGCGCTGTCGTTCTCGGACGCCCGCTCGGCCAGCGAGAACCTGGCGGTGCTGCGGGTGCGCCCGCAAATCGTCGCCGGCGCCGTCTACACGGCCGCCGGCGTGCGCTTCGCCTCGTACGCCCAGCAGCAGTCGCAGGAGCTGCGCTTTCCGCAGCATCCGGGCGCGCCCGGGGCGCGCGTCGAGCATGGCGAACTGGTGGTGGTGCGCAATATCGTCGACCGTGGCGAACTGCTCGGCACCGTCTACCTGCGCAGCGGCTACGACCTGGTGGGCCGCATGCTCAATTACGCCGCCATCCTCGGCGTGGTGATGCTGGGAGCCCTGCTGATCGCCGCGCTGGTGGCCTCGCGCCTGCAGCAGGGCATCACGCGGCCCCTGATCGCCGTCACCAACGTCGCCCGCGACGTCATGGAGCAGCGCGACTTCACCTTGCGCGTGCCGGGCGACGAGCAGGGCGAAATCGGCGTGCTGGTGTCGGCCTTTAACGACATGCTGGCCGAAATCGGCCGCCGCTCGCACGCCCTGCAGGAAGCCAATCTGACGCTCGAACACGAGGGCCAGGTGCGCCACCGCGCCGAGCAGGCCCTGCTCACGGCCGACCGCCGCAAGGACGAGTTCCTGGCCACCCTGGCGCACGAGCTGCGCAATCCGCTCGCGCCCATCCGCACGGGGCTCGACATCCTGCGCCTGCGCAGCGGCGACGCCCAGGCCACCCAGCGCGCCACCGACATCATGGAACGCCAGCTGCGCCAGATGGTGCGGCTGGTCGACGACCTGCTCGACGTCTCGCGCATCAACACGGGCAAGTTCGCCATCAAGATGGGCCGGGTGGAACTGAAGGCGGTGGTCAACGACGCCCTCGAGGTGGTGCGTTCCTACATCGAGCTGCACGGCCACGAACTGGTGATCGACCTGCCGGACCGGCCCGTGTTCCTCAACGGCGACGCCACCCGGCTGGCGCAGGTGCTGTCGAACCTGCTCAACAACGCCGCCAAGTACACCAACCGGGGCGGCCGCGTCAGCCTGGGCGCGCGCGCCGAGGACAAGACGCTGATCCTCACCGTGCTCGACAACGGCATCGGCATCGCGCCCGACATGATCGCCAATGTGTTTGAAATGTTCGTGCAGGTCGATTCCACGCTCGAGCGCACCAACGCCGGGCTGGGAGTGGGGCTGTCGCTGGCGCGCCGGCTGGTCGAGCTGCACCACGGCAGCATCGAGGCGAACAGCGCCGGCATCGGCCGCGGCACCGAATTTACCGTGCGCCTGCCGATCGTCGTCGAGCCCGAACTGCCCACCAAGTCGATGCCGGCCGCCTTCATCAGCGCCGAGACCTACCGCATCCTGCTGGCCGACGACAACGTCGACTTCGTCAACAGCATCGGCGCGCTGCTCTCGGCGATGGGGCACAGCGTCGTCATCACCCACAACGGCCCCGACGCGCTGACGGCGGCGGCGCGCTTCTGCCCGGACTTCGCTTTTCTCGACATCGGCCTGCCGCAGATGTCCGGCTACGACCTGGCGCGCGGCATCCGCAAGCTGCCCACCGGCTCGATGACGATGCTGGTGGCGGTGACGGGCTGGGGCCAGGAGAAGGACCGCCAGCTGGCCTTCGAGGCGGGCTTCGACCATCACATGGTCAAGCCGGTGCGCTTCGAGCAGATCGAGGAAATTCTCAGCAACCGGGCGATCGAGCACCGCACCACCCGCACCTGACGGCGGGCGGTGGGCGCCGCTGATTACTGCGCTACCGACTGCATGATTTTATACAGATCGGCCTTGCCCTCGAAGCCGATGCCGGGCAGGTCGGGCATGGTGATGTGGCCGTTCTTGACCTGTACGCCGTCCGGAAAACCGCCGAAGGGCTGGAACAGGTCGGGGTAGGACTCATTGCCGCCCAGCCCCAATCCGGCGGCGATATTGAGCGACATCTGGTGCCCGCCGTGCGGGATGCAGCGCTGGGCCGACCAGCCGTGCTGGCGCAGCATGTCGAGCGTGCGCAGGTATTCGACCAGGCCGTAGCTGAGGGCGCAGTCAAATTGCAGGTAGTCGCGGTCGGCGCGCATGCCGCCGTGGCGGATCAGGTTGCGCGCATCCTGCATCGAGAACAGGTTTTCGCCGGTGGCCATGGGGTTCTTGTAGTAATTGCGCAAGGTCGCCTGCAGTTCGAAATCGAGCGGGTCGCCCGCTTCCTCGTACCAGAACAGGTCGTACTGCGACAGCGCCTTGGCATAGGCGATGGCGGTGTCGAGGTCGAAGCGGCCGTTGGCGTCGACCGCCAGCTTCTGGCCGTCCTGCAGCACCGACAGGATCGAATCGATGCGGCGCAAGTCCTCGTCGAGCGAGGCGCCGCCGATCTTCTTTTTGACCACCGTGTAGCCGCGGTCAAGGTAACTGCGCATCTCGTCCTTGAGCTTGGCGTGGTCCTGGTTCGGATAATAATAGCCGCCGGCCGCATACACGAACACGGAGCGCTGCGGCGTGCCATTGCCGTAGCGCTCGGCCAGCAGCTGGAACAGGGGCAGGCCGGCGATTTTCGCCACCGCGTCCCACACCGCCATGTCGATGGTGCCGATGGCCACCGAGCGCTCGCCGTGGCCGCCCGGCTTTTCGTTGGTGAACATGGTCGCCCAGATCTTGTGCGGGTCCAGGTTGTCGCCGGCCTCGTTGAGCAGGCTGGCCGGCGCCGCTTCCAGGATGCGGGGAATGAAGCGCTCGCGCATGAGCATGCCCTGGCCGTAGCGGCCGTTCGAATTGAAGCCGTAGCCGATCACCGGCTTGCCGTCGCGGATGACGTCGGTGACGACGGCGACCAGGCTCAGGTTCATCTTGCTAAAGTCGATGTAGGCGTTGCGGATGGGTGAACTGATGGGGAAAGTCTGTTCGCGGATGGCGACGATGCGCATGGCGGGCTCCAGTGATGTGAAAAGTCCAGCTTACGCCGCCAGGGCAGGTCTATACTTTACTTGAAAACAATACACTTATACGCACAGGTACATGATCGTGCCCAGTGAACTCGATTTTTTTGCCGTGCTGGCGCGCCTGCACAGCCTGTCGGGGGCGGCCCGCGCGCTGGGCATGACGCCGCCCGCCGCCAGTCGCCGGCTGGCCCAGATGGAAGCGCGCCTGGGCGTGCGCCTGGTCAACCGCAGCACCCGCACCCTGAGCCTGACGCGCGAGGGCGACATCTATCTGGCGCACGCGCTGGCCATCCTGGCCGATCTGCGCCGCATGGACGAGGCGGTCTCCGGCGGGGCGGCGGCCTTGCGCGGGCTGCTGCGGGTCAATGCCACGCTGGGCTTCGGCCGCACCACGATCGCGCCGCTGTTGTCGGCGTTCGCGCGCCAGCATGCCGACATCGCGCTCGAGCTGACCCTGTCGGACAGTCCCGTCGACCTGGTGGGCGACGGTGTCGACCTGGCGGTGCGCTTCGGCGCCGTGCCCGACCAGCGCCTGCACGCGCGCCTGTTGATGAGCAACCGCCGCTACCTGTGCGCCTCGCCCCGCTACCTGGAGCGGCACGGCGTGCCCGCCACCCTGGCCGACCTGGCCCGCCACCGCTGCATCGTGCACCGCCAGAATGACGACGCCCACGGCGTCTGGCGCTTTTCCCGCGACGGCCAGGACGAAGTGATGAAGGTCGGGGCGGCGATGGCCAGCAACGATGGCGACGTGGTGCTGGGCTGGGCGCTGGACGGCCACGGCATCCTGATCCGCTCCGAGTGGGACGCGGCGAAGTACCTGGCCAGCGGCCGCCTGGTGCGCCTGCTCGAGGACTTCACGCTGCCGTCGGCCGACCTGTTTGCGTATTACGCCAGCAAGACGGGGCAGCCGGCGCGGGCACGGGCGCTGGTCGACTTCCTGGCAGGCAAGCTGCAGGGCGCTTTGACCGTCAAGTAGTGGGGGTAGGACTAATGGTACTGAGGCACCGCACAAAGAAAAACGCCCCGCAGCGTTGGCTGCGGGGCGTTTTCTGGTACTGCTTTTACGAATTTTGGTGCGGCTGGCAGGAATTGAACCCACGACCCCTTGGTTCGTAGCCAAGTACTCTATCCAACTGAGCTACAGCCGCGAAAGACAAGATTATAGCAGCACATTGTGGCTTCGCCAAGTCGAAATGTGCTGCGTCATTCCGGCACGCCCTGGTAGCCGGGATGGGCCGCCATGCGGGCCGTCAGCGTGGCGCCCAGCGCCGCCACGCGGGCGTCGGCCGCCAGCGCCGCGCGCCCCGCCAGGTAATACGTCTCCAGGCCCACCGGCAGGAAATCGACGGCCAGCCCGGCGGTGGCGGCGCGCACGGCGAAGGTGACATCGGCGGCGCCCGCGGCCACCGCCTGCACCACCGCCGAGTGGGTGAATTCTTCCTGGCGATAGCCGCGAATCGCGGCCGGGTCGATGGCGGCGTCGACGATGAGCTGGTCGAGCCACGAGCGGGTGCCCGACTGGCGCTGGCGGTTGATCAGGCGTACCTCGGGGCGGGCCAGGTCGGCTGCGCCCCGTATGCCCAGCGGATTGCCGCGCGCCACCACGAAGCCCAGTTCGCGCTGCATCAGGGGGCGCACGAAGAAGGCGGGGTCGGCCGCCAGATCGGCGATGGCCTCGCCCGCCCGCGGCGGATACGCGCCGTGAAAGCCGGCCAGGTCGGCGCTGCCGGCGCGCATGGCCTCGACCGCCTTGTACGAGCCCATGGTGCGGATCTGCCAGTGCTCGAGCAGGCCCGCCTGCACGCAGTCTGCCAGCGCGATGTCGTGGCTGCAAAACAGGGTCAGGGGCGCCGCGCTGTGCCCCAGCAGGCGATCGAGCGTGCGCTGGGCGGCTTGCAAGGGCCCGTTGGCCTGCTCGCGGACGGCGCCGCGCAAGGCTTGCACGGCAGCGACCAGTTGCAGGCCGGTGTCGCTCAGTTCGCTGCCGTGCCCCTTGCGCTTGACCATCAATTGCTGGCCCAGCAGGGTTTCCGCACTGTCGAGCTTGCCCCACACGCTGCGGTAGGACAGGCGCAAGCGGTCGGCCGCCGCCTGCACCGTGCCGCAGGCAGCGACGACCTCGAGCAGGTCGGCGAGGGCGCCCAGGTCGACGCTGGCGTCGCCGTCGCGCCAGTCCAGGTCAATGCGCAAGTGCAGGGACATATATGAAGATGCTTTCCTATTGAATATGCAAACAGAATTCATTACACTACAAGCAATGCACATCATGGCGCAGGCGCGCCGGTCCGGTCAACCGTGGCGGCCCGTCGGGGCGCATGCATCCGTCGTTCCAGTTCCTGTAGGGCCTTATCGGGCGGAAAAATTTTCCGCCCGTTTTTTTTGGCGCTTTCACCGTTACCGTGAAAGCCCATTAGCGTAAGCACGCACCATCCAAGCCCACCCCGCGATGGGTTCGAGGCGAGCGCCGGGTCCGACCCCTCGTTTCGGCGCTT
>NZ_JAFCXL010000029.1:0-44862 GCF_049898325.1 Massilia sp. DWR3-1-1
CGCCCCGCGCCGGGGCTGATTCATCACTCCGACCGCGGCAGCCAATATTGCGCTCACGACTATCAAAAACTGGTGAAGCAATTTGGCATGACAGCGTCCATGTCACGCCGAGGAAACTGCTTCGACAATGCGCCGATGGAGAGCTTCTGGGGTAGCCTGAAAAACGAGCTCGTCCATCATCAACGGTACGCCACCAGGGCCAATGCGCGAGCAGCCATACAGGAATATATCGAAAGCTTTTACAACCGCCAGCGGCGCCACTCGCGCCTCGGCAATATTGCGCCCGCGTTGTTCGCTGAAAAATTTAGAGAACAACGACAGGCGGCCTGAGACAAGAGTGTCCGCTATTGACAGTACACCTCAGGTATCGGCAACCGCGCCGCACGCGCTGCTGCTTACCGCAACTTCATCAACAGTTTGCTCGCCGACGACGGTTTCAGCACCATCGCAGTCGACTTACCGCGTGCCAACCTGGACTCCTGATGTATTGTAATAGTAATACGAAACAGCAACATCATTGGCACGGGCAGCACTGCTGCTCAGTACTGCGGTCGAGGCAAGGATTGAAATAACGGTCTTTTCATATGCATTCTTCTATTGTTTAAATCGATTGAACGCCGATAGTTCCGCGAGGCCAATCGGCAATGAATAGCCGACATCGACCACGCAAAGGCGGATGCGATGTAGTAGTTCGATGTTCGGCCAAATCCAGGTTAGCCGTGCGGGCCATTGAGCACTTCGGGATCCGTGTCGATCTGGTTCGGCTCTCCACGGTGCTGTGCCGTTTGGACGATGACGACGCTAAAGCTATTGGTTGAATCGCGCGGGCCGCCAGCATCGGCGATAGTAAACTGGATCGGGCTAATAATGACGAGGTCACTAAATGGCGGCGCGAAGGTGATCGCCCCGAATGTCCATTCGGGGGTGTCAAGCGTGAATTCAAGAATGCCCGATCCGGGAAGCACAGCCGGCGTCGGGTCGTAGTTCGCGCTGAAGACACCGTCTTGTTCAGTGATGGTGACCGTGACTGGAACAATGGTTGGATTGCTATTGCTCATGGTGTGCCTTTAATGTGAGGGTGATTCGCCAGGTAAGTGACGAAATGAGGTTCTTGGTACTTCATGCTTTCCAGCTGTTTCAGTTGCGTGGAAATCTGTGCGCCATATCCTGCGCAGATGCTGGCCTGTACCCAGGGCACCAATACCGTGTAATCTCCCGCGCGTGGATTGGCAGGTTCAAGTACATCTCGTGCTTTTCGGCACAGTTCACGTCCAGCGTTGACGTCGGAGATTAGTTCAGCCTTGATCAACAAAGCCTCAGCGTAGGCCTTCGCGATCGCTTGATCGGCAGGCATTTTTGCGTTGAGCGCTTCGAGTGTGTGTAATCCTGGTGCAAGGATTTGCGTAGCGCTGGCGAACTGGCCACTGCGCACTTTCATTTCTGCCTGGCGCACCCTGGCGGCCGCAGCGAGGCGTGCCAACTTTGGTTTGGCAGGTTCTCGCTCGGCCGATTTATCCAGTTGCTCCTGCAAGTCGGTCCAGCCGGCGGATGTTGCCCCGCTGTCGTCGGACACGCCAAAACGCATGACTTCGATTGTTTGCAAACGCGTGAGCAGATCGACATTGCTGGCATCGCGATTGACGATGGTGCGCAGTAACGTGGCTGCATGCGCGTAGTCGTCGCGCGCAAGCATGCGCAGTCCCAGTGCCTCGTTCATTTCTCCCTGGTGCGAGAGGGCGAATCCGTAGCGCTGCGTCCAGCCGGCATTCGCCGGCGACGCTTCATGCAGTTTGCGCATTATCCCGACCTCCCGCTGATACAGCTCCCTTGCCGCGTCCAGCTTGCCCAGCTTGGCCTGCGCGCTGGCTTGCCAGGAAAGGCTGTTGGCGAGGTCGGCCGCCAGCTTGTCGTTGTTCGGCGCTTGCGCCAGCAAGGTCGTCTTTAGGGCGACCGAGCGGGCGAATTCTTCGACGGCCAAGGCGGTCTGGCCGTCACCGAGGGCGGCGCTGCCGACGCTGCTGTGGGCATACGATTGCTCGATGACGCCGTCCATATCGTCAGGGGCGGCAGCGGCCTGGCGATCAGCGAATTGGCGGTATTGCGTAAAATAGCGCAGCGCCACCGTCCAGTCGCTGCGGTCGAAATGCAGCTGCCCCAGCCAGAAGGCATTGGCGCCGGCGCTCTTGAGCAGGGCGGCGTCGTGCGGCGATGCCGCCAGCTGGCGCTGGAGGATGTCGCGGCCCAGCAGCAGGGCCGATTCGGCGCCGGCGGCATCGCCGCGTGCCATTTTTACTTCCGACAGCACCTGCAGGGCCTTGGCGCGCTGGGCCAGGGCGGCGCCGCTCGCTTCGTGGCGGCCGTCGGCCAGGTAGACCAGCGCGCGGTTGCTGACGCTGTCGAGCAGGTCGAGCCGGCCCAGCGGGCGCAGGCGCTCGACGAAGTCGCCCAGCATGAAGCTCATCAGACCTTCGGCCTCGTTGCGGTGCTGCTCCGCTTCGCGCTGGGCGCTGCGGGCGAACACGCTCAGGGCCAGCGCCAGCAGCGCCAGCGCCGACATCACGGAAAAAATTACCACGCGCACCGTTTCGCCCCGGCGCACCCGGCGCAGCGAAGCGTCGATGTAGGCGCCGGTCAGCGGTTCCAGGCCCAGCGCGCTGTCCTGCCGCAACAGCTTGGCCTGGTTCGCCTGCAAGCCCCGCGGCAGCAGCAAATCGCGGCTGCGGCCGTGCTTGTCCCAGCGCGCCGCGCTGGCGGCGATGCGGGTGCGCACCTGCAGGCTCTGGCGATGGCTGTCGACCCAGGCCACCACCCGTGGCCAGCGCCGCAGCAAGGCCTCGTGGGCCAGGCCGAACACCGCCGTGCCCGCGTGCAGGCTGCTGGTGACCAGCCGGGCATCGACCAGCGCCTTGACCAGGTCTTCGGCGGGCGCGCTGGCCAGCGCCGACCAGGGCGCCGGCCGCGCCGTCACCGCCAGTTCGTCTTCCGCCACCTGCACCAGCAGCGACAAGACGTGGGGCAGGGCGGCGATCTGGCCGGCGCCCAGGCCCGTCAGCACCTGCTCGGCGCGGGCGCCGATAGCGCCGTCGATGCCGCCCAACTGCTGGTAGACGGCAAAGCTGAGGGTATTGTCGTCGGTGCGCTGGCGGTACAGCTCCTCCAGGCAATATTGCAAAAGAGGCAGGGCGTCGGGGCGGTCGCGCGCCGCCGCGCACAATTCGTCATCGAGGGCGGCGCCATCGATTGCCCTGGTGCCGAAGCGCAGGCCGGCCGCGCGTGCGGGCTGGCGCACCATCTGGGCGATTTCGGCGCCGCTGGGCGCGGCCACGTCGACGTGGCCGCCGTTGGCCTTGAGCGCCATCAGGGCGCCGATGCTGGCCAGGTGGGGATAAAAATCGTTGCGGCAGGCGAGCAGCACCAGCACCGCGCCACTGGCGGCCAGGCGATCGAGCATGTCGACGAAGCCGGCGCGCTCGCGCTCGCCGATGTCAGCGTCGCGCAGCAGCGCTTCGAAGCGGTCGATGAACAGGGCGGTGCGGGTGCCGCTGGCCTGGGCCACTTCCAGCAGGCGGGCGATCACGGCATCGACATCGGCCACCAGGCGCGCGCCGAGGCTGGCCGCGCTGTCGTGCTCGAACAGGGGCGCGCCGTCGGCGCCCTCGGCGTCGAGCAGGACGCTGCCCAGCGCACCGTAGAGGTCGGTCTCGGCCAGGTCGGCGCAATCGACATACAGGTTGTTGCCAATTCTCAGGTTGATCGGCGCCGTACCGTCGATCAGCCCGGCCAGCACGCCCGCGCGGATCAGCGAGGTCTTGCCGGAACCGGACGGGCCCAGCACCAGGACCATGGCCCGTCCGGCATGCATCTGTGCGTCAATCGCCCGCAGCACGGCATTGCTGGCATCGGCGCGGCCGAAAAACACGGCGCTGTGACGCTCCTCGAAAGCGGCCAGTCCGCGGAATGGAGTTTCATTAAGCCAACTTGCTTCGGGGGCATCATTGCTCCGTTGCAAGTCCGCCACGGTCCGATATCCCCGCTTGCGGATCGTTTCGATATAACGCGGCGCGCTGCTGGAGTCGCCCAGTACCTTGCGCAACTGGGCAATGGTTTTGTGGACGGGATTGTCGCCGCCAATGTTGCTGCCCCAGCAGGCCGTCAGCAGTTGCTCAGTAGTAACTACGGCGCCCGCGTGCGCCGTCAGCGTCACCAGTACATCCATCGCGCGCGGTTCCATCTGGCGCTGCTCGGCGCCATCGTGGATCGAATTGGTGGCGGGATCGACCAGCCAATCGCCGAAGCGGAAGGCGGAAATGCTCATGATCTCACTGTTCTCATCGCGTTATTCATTTCTTTATTTCAATGTTGCTCAGTGTAGCTGATGATATTTGCCCCACACAACTTTTATTTTTGGCATCTATTTGCAAATTTTCGAGAAAATTTATTTATTAAATTCAATGGCTTAGCGGCCGGAAGGTTTCCGGAAGGTCAGAATAGTCTTAAGTGCCTACAGTTCGACCCATTCCACAGAATGACGAGGGTCAATCGGCCCCCGGTTTTGTGTGCACTTGCGGAGCAGCCATGATGATGTCCACCGAACAACTCGCACCGACCACCGGCGCCAGCGAGGTGCGGGTTGCTTTGACGAAAGTTTTGCTCAGTGCGGACTTTGGCCGGGCCCAGAGAATGCGCGAACTGTTGCGCTTCCTGGTCGAGCAAAAATTGTCAGGATCACAACGCGAGACCCACGAATACGCGGTCGGCATCGAAGTCTTCAAGCGCAATCCGGCCACCTACAACACCTGCACCGACCCCATCGTCCGGGTCCAGGTGGGGCGCCTGCGCGAGCGTTTGCGCGTCTATTACAGCGGCGCCGGGTGCGAGGACCCGATCCGGTTTGCCATTCCGATTGGAAGTTACATGCCGGAGATCACCCTGATGGCCCCTCCCTCGCGCGCCGCCGTGCCGTCCCTGCCGCTCCCGCTGCCGCCGGTGAGCGGCATCGCCCGCCACTACCTGCTGGCCCATTGCGCGCTGATGTATTTCGACGGCGACGTCTACGGCGACGCGTTTGCCCGCGGCCTCAACGAGGAACTGGTGCACCAGTTGTACTGCGCCTTCGGCGCCACCATCGTGCCGCACACGGCGGCGCGCAGCGCGGCCAGCGTCAGCCATCGCCTGGAAGGCAGCGTGCGGATCGACGGCCAGATGGTCCGACTGGCCTTGCGCCTGGTCGACAATGCCGCCGGTACCGTGGTGTGGTCACAACAGTTCGACCTTGCCGGTCCCCTGTCGATCGACCTGCAGGAGCAGTTGGCGGCCGTGGCCTGCGCCGCGCTCAACCTGTATTTTGCCCACGGCTGAGCGGCCATGACGACCTCCGCGCCCCATGTCGCAGCACGCCCGCCAGCTGCGGCAGCCGTGCCCCCGGCCAGCACCACACTGGCGCAAACGCCCGTCGTACTGACCTTGCACCACCACGGCGACGCGGGTGCGGCCAGCCAGGTGGTGTTATTCAAGAAAAATTCCGCCGCCGGGGCGGACGACGCCGTGCTGGCGTGGAAGGTGATCCGGATTTGCGCCGGCCAGCACGCCCGCGTGGTGCTGCCGTTTTCCCAGCAAATCGGGGTGTTCGATCCGTGCGGCGCCCACGCCGGCCTGCACGATGCCTTCGCCGGCGACATGTTCGACGTGGCCGCCGGCGCCGGCACGCCCTTGCTGGCGCGCTCGGTGGTGGCGGCGGGGCCGAATATGGTGGGCGTGCGCAATGCCACCGCCGCCGGCCTGCTCGAGGTGGTGCTGTACAAGGATGGCCGTCCCCTGTGCCGGTGCGGCGCGGTGGCGCCGGCGACGACGGCGGTATTTGAGGTGTTGCCTTATTTGCATGTGGCAGTCTGCCCCGGCATCACCGAGGGCGCCATCGTCGATGCGCACGCCGTGGCGGGTGCAACACGGATCAGCCTGCTGGGCTTGAAAAGCGCCGACCTGGTGCTCACGGGCAACGCCGGCCACAGCCAGTTCCAGTTGTTCAATCAGCGCTTCAGCTAAGGACAGCAGCTACGACCTATATATATATACATATATGTCGTGACTGCGGCCCGCTTGCTCAGGCCGCGTCGCGGCGCGCCGTGCAGTTGCCGGCCGTCGCGGCGGGCTCTGCCAGCGTGGCACCCACCAGCGCCGCCTGCGGGGTCAGCGAAGCGAGCCACAGTTTGCCGCGGGCGGTGACGGTTTTATGGACGCCATGGAGGAAGCCGCTCGAGGTCAGCCAGCGCTCGACGCCGCTGGCCATCGGCGGCGCCAGGCCGTCGACGGCGTGCTCGAGGGCTGCGATGCATTCGGCCTGGAACAGCGCGCGCGCACCGGTCCTGGTCAGTTGCAAAGCCCCTGAACCTTGCCGACTGACCAGGTGAAGGTCGAACATCATTTTCGGTGCATCGGTGAGCACTTGCGGGACGAGTCCGCCTTCGTTATCGAGTTTGCGCAGCAGCGCCACGGTTTCCTGATTCAGTCTCATCGGTCTCATATAGAAGAGGCCAGCGTGCGGGTGGCTGGAATGGCCTTATTTTACTTGGCGCACTCGCTGGCGGGCGCCGCGATTCCAATTGTGCAGGCCGGCCCCACCCGGGCCAGCGCGATTAAATTTTTTGCATAAATTTTAAGTTTGCGTAACGATCATGTGGTTATAGGACTACACGCACTAAGCCGGTGCGCCGATTCAAGGGGGCAAGTTGGCGCGACATAATGGCGCATCGAATTTATTTACAGCGATCATCATGTCCACAACCTGCCTCGATGTGCCTTCCATGACCCTCCCTGCCAATGGCGGCGCGCTGCCGTCCGCGGCCGTGCCAGCGCTGCCGGTGCGTGACCTGTACGTGGCCTTGCGCGAGCGTCCCGCGTTGGCGCGGGCCGACGGTGCCGCCTGGCTGCACGGGCAGATCGCCGCCGCGCGCGCGCTGGGCGAGCATGTGCCCGCCGATCTGAGCGATCTCGACGAGACGATCGCGCAGCATACGCAGCAGGTGGGCCTGTCCTACCGGACCTATCTGGGCGAGCGCAAGGCCGGCGCGCCGCGGCGCTATTTCCCCACCCGTTCGCATGCCCTGCATTTCCTGAAGGCGGTCGGCCCGACCAAACTGGTCGACGGCGCCTGGTTGTACGGCATCCTGGCGCACTGGAACGATCCCCGTTTTCTGGGCCTGATCCGCACCTACCTGGAAGAACTGGGCGATGGCGTGCCGGCCAAGAATCATGTGGCGCTGTTCCAGAAGCTGCTCAAGACCCACGCGATCGACGACTGGCAGGGGCTCGACGACAGCCACTTTGTGCAAGGCGCCATCCAGCTGGCGCTGGCGCACAATGCGGAGGCGTTCTTGCCGGAAATTATCGGCTTCAATCTCGGTTACGAACAATTGCCGCTGCACCTGCTCATCTGTGCCTACGAGCTCAACGAGCTGGGCATCGACCCCATGTACTTTACCTTGCACGTCACCATCGACAACGCCGATTGCGGCCATGCACGCAAGGCGGCGCAAGCGGTGCGCGACTTGTTGCCGCAACTGGGTGACCGCGCCGATTTTCTTCGCCGCGTCGGCGATGGCTATCGTCTCAACGCGCTCGGCGCGAGCACCTTGTCCGTCATCGACGGTTTCGACCTCGACGACGAAGTGCTGGCCATCATGATGTCGAAGAGCAGGCACGGCCAGAACATGCATTCGGACTATTGCCGGGTGGCGGGACGCTCCATCAACGACTGGCTGGCGACGCCGGAGCAGATGCCGGCGCTGCTGGCTGCGCTGGTCAAGGCGGGCTGGATCGAGCGTGGCCAGGCGGCCGATCAGAGCCGTTTCTGGCGCCTGATCCAGGGCCCCAACGCCACCATGTTCGGGGTGTTTAGCGATTATGAGCAGCAAGTGCTGCGCGACTGGATCGAGAGCGAACAGGTGGTACCGCCGCGCAGGGTGTCGCACCGCTCGCAGGTGCGCGCGCTCGAGCAACTGGCCGGGCCGCAGGAACGGCCGGCGGCGCCGCGCGCCATCCTGCGCAGCGGTGGCAGCGGTGGCAGCGGTCCGGTCAGCGATTTGCACCTGCTCGAGCAGCGCATCGCCGACATGCCCAGCCGGGACGAGGCGATGGAAGCGCTGCGCACCCTGATGGCGCCCCAGTTGCATGCGGGACCGGTGGGGCTGATGGCCACGCGCCTTTTTGCGCGCCTGCTGGCGCTGTGAAGCGGGGCTGGTGCCGCACGGCGTGCAGACGAATGTTACGCCCAGACTAAACATGAAAAAACAACTAGATTCCTCCCCATGCGCGAAATTGATTAGAATGTGACATCGCGCCACGAAGCACCTAGGGAGATTGCATGACGAGTCAGGTACCACCACCGCCCATTTCCCTGTTACTGATTGACGACCACGAATTATTCCGCTTCGGCGTGAGGGCATTCATGCAGCCGCACCCGCACATCCGGGTGATCGGCGAGGCTGCCGATGGCGCCGCCGGCCTGGCGCTGGCGCGCTTGCACCAGCCGGCGGTGATCCTGCTCGACCTGCAGATGCCTGACATGAGCGGCCTGCAAATGCTGGCGCAACTGCGTCGCGACACACCGCGCTCGGCCATCCTGATGCTCACCAGTTCCGACGACGCCGCCGACCTGGCCGAAGCGTTGCGTGGTGGCGCCTGTGGCTACCTGCTCAAAAGTGCGGACGCCGATTTCCTGGTGCGCGCGGTGGGCCGCGCCGCCGCCGGCGAAGTGATCGTTGCCGAGGCGATGACGTCGAAACTGGTGCAGCAGTTACGGGTGCCGAACGCCGCCGCCGCCGACCTGGCCAGCCTGACCCCGCGCGAGAAGCAGATCCTGCGTCGCCTGGCCCACGGCGAGAGCAACAAGGTCATCGCCCGCACGCTGTCGCTGGCCGAAAACACCGTCAAGATCCACGTCCAGCACGTGCTGCGCAAGCTGTCCCTGAGCAGCCGGGTGCAGGCGGCGGTGTTTGCGGTGGAAAATGCGGCAGCGTTGGGGGAGTAGAGAATCAAACAAAAGTGAACCCCTACTTTTGTTTGGTTTGGTTAGATAAAAAAGCCACCCGGCGGAGCCGGGCGGCTTTTTCAGTATACGCAAACCCGATGCTGATCTGTCGTCGCCTCGGGGAACCGCGCTGTGGTTGGCATGTGCCGCGGTCTGACCCCGCGCCGTTGGCCGCGCTATGGTTGGCATGTGTTGCAGTCTGACCCTGCGCCGTTGGCCGCGCGGCCATCCTTCTCCGAGGCGAACCCTGCTCAGACTCGGGTTTGCGTCCACCCAAAAAAGGCCCGGCTCCGCCGGGAATTTTTACCTGACCAGCTCAAACAAAAGTAGGGGTTCACTTTTGTTTGATCTACTTTTGCGTCCACCCCAAAAAGGCCCGGCTCCGCCGGGAATTTTTGCCTGACTAAACCAAACAAAAGTAGGGGTTCACTTTTGTTTGATGGTCTGCTGTTCCAGGTCTTCAAGCAGGTCCGTGACATCGACATTCGGGTTGGCCAGCAGGGCGCGGTCGATGGCGGCGCTGGCGTGCATGGCGGGCAGGGCGAGACTGCTCGCGAGCAGCTGGGTCAGGCGGCGCGCCTGCTGCCGCACGGTGGCGACGTCGCCGCCACGCCAGGCCGCGCGCACGCCGGCCACCAGGGCGGGCACGCTGTCGCCACCAGCGGCCGATGGCGCCGGCGCCACGGCGGGCGCGGCCTCCACGCTGTAGCGGGCGATCAGGTCCTGGAAGGCCTGCGCGCGAAATGGCTTCGACAGGTAATCATCCATGCCGCCGGCGATGCATTTTTCGCGGTCGCCTTCAAAGGCGTTGGCGGTCATGGCGATGATGATCGAACGGGCCACCCCGGCCTGCTCGCGCCGGCGAATGTGCGCGGTGGCCTCGAAGCCGCCCATTTCCGGCATCTGCAGATCCATCAGGATGATGTCGAAACGCGCCTGCGCGTGCAGCGCCAGCGCTTCGATGCCGTTGCCGGCAATGGTGACGCGGTGGCCCCAGCGCGTTAGCAGGATCTGCGCCAGTTGCTGATTGAGTTCGTTGTCTTCGACCAGCAGCACCGCCAGGCTGCTCGTCACCGCCGGCGCCAGCGCCAGTTGCGGCAGGGTGCGGGTGGCGGCGCTGGCGGCGGGCACGGCGCGGCTCTGGCCCAGCAGGTCCTGCAGGGCGCCGCGGATGTCGTCGGCGCGCGCCGGCTTTTGCAGATAAGCGCCGATCCCCAGCTCGCGGCAGCGGGCGGCGTCGCCGGCCATGCAGGCCGACGACAGCATCAGCAGCGGCACGCTGGCCAGGCGCGTCGAGGCCAGCGCCAGCGCGGTGTCGAAGCCGTCCATCTGCGGCAGCGACAGGTCGAGCACGATGCAGTCGATCGCGCTGCTGGTATCGGCGGCGCACCATGCCAGCGCGGCCGCGCCCGAACGGTGTTCGATGACGCCGCATTGCCAGCGCTCGAACATGTGTTGCAGGATGTGGCCGCTGGCGCTGCCGTCGTCGATCAGCAGCAGGGTGCGCCCCGCCAGCGTGGCGTTGCGCGGCGACGCCTGCGTCACGCTGGCGCCGGCACAGCGGGCCAGCACCAGCGTGACGCAAAAACTGCTGCCGCGCCCAACTTCGCTCTCGAGAGTGATGGTGCCGCCCATCAGCGCCACCAGGCGACGGGTGATCGACAGTCCCAGCCCCGTGCCGCCAAAGCGGCGGGTGGTCGAGCCATCGGCCTGGCGGAAGGCGTCGAACACGGCCGCCTGCTGGTCGGCGGCGATGCCGATGCCGGTGTCGCTCACGGTGATGGAAAAGCACACCGGTGCGTCCTCGTCCCCGTCCACTGCGGCGGCGCCCTCGGGCCGCGCCAGCAGGCGCACGCTCACCGCCACCTGGCCGGCACGGGTGAATTTGACGGCATTGCCGGCCAGGTTGATGACGATCTGGCGCAGCCGCCCCGGGTCGCCCAGCAGGCAGCGCGGCAGCGCCGGATCGATCTCGAGCAGCAGTTCGATGTCGGCGCCGCGCGCGCGCGCCGATTGCGAGCGCACGCTGTCCTGGACCACGCGGGCCAGGTCGAACGGCACCGCCTCGAGGTCCATCATGCCCGCCTCGATCTTGGAAAAATCGAGGATGTCGTTGATGATGGCCAGCAGTGCGTCGGCCGAGGACTTGACGATGTCGAGATAGTTGCGCTGGACCGCGGTGAGGTCCGATTCGAGCACCAGGTCGGTCATCCCCATGATGCCGTTCATGGGGGTGCGGATTTCGTGGCTCATGTTGGCCAGGAATTCGCTCTTCGAGCGGCTGGCCGATTCGGCCGCCTCCTTGGCCGCCTGCATGGCCTGCTCGACCGCGTTGCGCTCGGTGACGTCGGCCAGGCTGCCCGTCACCCCCGTGCAGACGCCCGCCTCGTCGTACTCGGGGCGTGCATGCGCCTCCATGTGGCGCACCTGGCCGTCGCTGGTGATGTAGCGCATCAGGTGGCGCTCGCTGTCGCCGCCGCCGTTGACGATGCGATCGAAGGCGGCCGCCGCTTCCACGCGCGAACGGGGGTCGACGAAGTCGGTGAAATGACGGCCTACGCTGGCGCTCACTTCATGGCCCGTGATGGCGCTCCAGGCGGGATTGAGAAAGCTCCAGTAACCGCCCGTGTCGGCGCGAAATACCACCTCCGACAGACTGTTGACGACGTTGCGGTACTGGCGCTCGCTGATGGCGATTTTTTCGGCCAGCCGCTTGCTGGTGCTGATATCGGTGCGGATGGTGATGAACTGGTAGGGCGCGCCGGCTGCGTCGACAAACGGCACCACGGTGGCATCGACCCAGTAATGACGCGAGCTCTTGGTGACGTGGCAGATTTCACCGTGCCAGACGGCGCCGGCGCGCACCGTCGCCCACATGGCGTCGAAATAGCCGGGCGCATGCAGGTTCGAATCGATCAGCGACTGGGGGCGGCCCAGCAGTTCAGCGCGGGTGTAGCCGTTGATCAGGCAAAAGCGGTCGTTCACATGAATGAGGGTGCCGTCGATGTCGGCCACGCTGACAATGGCATGCTGGTCCATGGCGAAGCGCTGGTTGGCCAGGTCGATGCGGCGCTGCGCCTGCTGCGCCACCAGCTGCGGAATGAGCGCCGTCCACGCTTCGATGTCGCCTTCGGCCGGCACCTGCAGCAGCCGGTCGCCGTGCGCCAGCAGCGCACTGGCCGCAGTGCGCAGCGCGCGCACGACGTGATCGCGGCCGTTCGGCTCCGGCCGCGCCTGATCGTCGGCCTGCCGCAAACGGGCGTCGAGCTGCTCGAACAGGCCTGGCAGGCCGGCCAGCAGGGCGGCGCCGGCCGGTGCCGTCCCGGGCAGCGCGCCGGCGCCGGCCAGCGCCGCCTGCAGCGCGGCCGCCGAATCGACGCCGCAATGCTGGCGCAGAAGACTGGCAAGGGTAGGGTGCATGTGCGTCACAATCGAACGTGGCGGCTACAGTTGCTTGCCCTGGTCAAGCCGGACGTCGATGAGACGGTGCCACGCGAAACGGATCATGATGTGCTTTGGGTGGGGCGCAAACCCACATGAAGGCTGCGGCGTGGTTATCAACTGGCGTTAGATTGCCACAAATAAAGTGTCTTGCCTGTCATGAAACAGGACTAGTTACTTTGAGCATTATGTACCGTTCTCCAGCAGCGCTGCCTGCATTTCTGCCAGCACGCCCTCGATCAGGTCCTGGCAACGCGCGATTTGGGCTGCCGGCGCGGCGCCGTCGTCGAGCGCGTGTTCGAGGCTCGACAGTTCGGCGGCGAGCCGGGTGGCGCCGAAAATGACGACATTGCCGCGCATTTCGTGGGCCAGCCGGCGCGCCGTCGCGCGCTCATCGGCGGCGGCAGCGGCAAGCAGGGCGTCGCGGGTCTGCGGCGTCGAGCGCAGAAACATGCCGATCAGGTGGGCAAAGGTGGCGCGGTCGTTGCCGATGGCTTCGAGCAGTGAGCGGGGGTCGATGTGTTGAAATGAAATGGCCATGGTCGATCGGTAAACAGTCTGAAAAGCAGGTTTGAAAAATCCAGTGCGAGATGCAGGGGGAATGTCGATGTGCGATGGCATCGGTGCCGGCGCAGGTGTCGCGTGCATGCTCATTCGTGACACTGGGCCTGTCCAGGCGCATCGATCGATGGCGCCACGGGCGGGTCGCCATCGACGTCGCGCCCGGTCAGGCGGCGTATCAGTGCGATCGTCAAGGGGATGTCGAAGGGTTTGGTAATGAAGTGGCTCATGCCGGCGGCGCGCGCGGCGTCGTGGTGGGACTGGAAGGCGCCGGCGGTGAGGGCGACGATGGGCAGCGTGGCAAAGCACGGCATGGCGCGCAGCTGGCGGGTCGCCTCGATGCCGTCCATGACGGGCATTTGCACGTCCATCAACACCAGGTCGACCTGGTCGGGATGTTCGCCCAACCAGGCCAGCGCGGCGCTGCCGTCATCGGCCAGCGCCACACTGGCGCCCTGGTCGGACAGGATGCGGCGCGCCACCTCGCGGTTGATTTCGCTGTCGTCGACCACCAGCAGGCGCAGGCCTGCCAGTTGCTGCGTGCCCGATTTGACGGCGGGCGCGCCGCCATGCACGCTGGCGCGCCGGCGGCGCGCTTCGATCACGGCGTTGTACAAGGTCGATGCCGTCAGCGGCTTGGTCAGCACGGCATCGACGGCGCCGTGGCCGCCACCAGGTTCGTGCGCGGCGGCGGCATTGATGGCGCCGACGGCGAAGGTGCTCGTCAACACCACCACCGGGCAGTCCGCCGCGCCAACGACGGCGCGGATGGCGCGCGCGGTGGCCAGGGTGGCGCCGGCGTCGCCCTGGCAGTCGAGCAGCACCACGCCCGGCAGGCTGCCGGCGCGGCGGTGCCGGCGCAGCGCCTCGACCGCGGTCACCGCGGGCAGGCCGGCGCCGACGTACTCGCCGCCGGCGCTGGCGCTGTCGACCTGCCAGCCCAGCGAGCGCGCCATCAGCACACAATTGGCCAGCGCCGGCGCGCTGTCGGCGGCCGCCAGCACCTTGAGCTCGAGCATCTCGGGTGACGAATAGGCCAGCCTGGTCGTCACCGCCGGCAGGCACTGCACGGGGATCGAGAACCAGAACACGCTGCCGCTGCCGACCGTGCTGCGCACGCCGATCTGGCCGCCCATCAGGGCCACCAGTTGCTTGCAGATGGTCAGGCCCAGGCCGGAGCCGCCGAAGCGCCGGGTGGTCGAGCTGTCGGCCTGGGTGAAGGGCGAAAAAATCGCCTGTTGCTGCGACGGGTCGATGCCGATGCCGGTATCGCGCACCTCGAACGTCAGTTCCACCCGCTCGCCTTTTTGCGCGCCCGCCAGCACCGCCAGCTCGACGCGCCCGCTGGCGGTGAACTTGATGGCGTTGCTGGTCAGGTTCACCAGCAGCTGCTCGAGCCGCAGGGCGTCACCCATCACGCTGGCCACCTGGCACGGCAGCGGCTGCACCAGCAGCACGATGTCCTTGTCGCCCACCGCTACGCCCATGGTGGCGGCGACGTTGTCGATGACGTCCTGCAGGGCAAACCAGCTGCGGTCGATCGTCATGGCGCCCGCTTCGATCTTGGAAACGTCGAGCACGTCGTTGATGATGCCCAGCAGGGAGCGCCCCGATGCGCGGATCTTGAGCAGCATGGCCTGGGCGTCGACGCCCAGCTCGGACTGCTCGAGCAGGTAAGCCAGGCCGAGAATGGCGTTGAGCGGGGTGCGGATTTCGTGGCTCATGTTGGCGAGGAATTCGGCCTTGCTGCGGCTGGCCGCTTCGGCCGCATCGCGCGCTTCGAGCAAGAACGCCTCGGCCCGCTTTTGGGCCGAGATGTCCTGGGTGAAGATCAGGGTGGCCGGGCCATCGGCCAGCTCGACCCGGGTGGTGGCCTTGAAGACGGGGATGCAGGTGCGGTCGCTGCGCATGCCGACCGCTTCGAAATGCTGTTCGGTGGGCGAGTCGGCGGCGATCAGCGCTTCCTGCTCGCGCAGCACGGCCAGGGAGTCGGGCGCCAGCATGGTGCGCCATGGCATGCCGCTCATGCTGTCGGCGGGCGGATGGCCGTGCAGCAGCTTGTAGCGCCGGTTGGTGTAGACGAAGCGGCCGGCGCGCACGATCGCCACCGCCACCGGTGCTTCCTCGATCAGGATGCGAAACCGGGTTTCGCTGTCGCGCAGGGCCGCAGCCTGGCCCTTTTCCTGCAGCCGCACCGCTTCGAGCAGGCGCAGGTGGCGCCGGCGGCGCTGGCTCCAGCCCAGCAGTGCGGCACCGATGGCCGTGCCAACGGCGATCAGGGCGCTCAACATGCTGGCATGGCGGTCGAGCGGCGCCACCACCGCGTTGGCGTCGCGGCTGATCGACACCATCAGGAAGTTGTCCAGCCCGACGTTGGCCGGTTGAATCGTGCGCTGCACGGTGATCGGCGCCAGACTGGCGGCGAACAGCAGGGGCGGCCGCGCCACCGGCGCCGCCCTGGCGCCATTGACGCTGACGGTGCCGCTCACCTCGACAAACGGCGGACCGTCGGCGATGGCGATCGAGGCGCGCACATCGGGCGCGTGCATGACGCTGCGCAGCATGTTGGCAAAATAACGGGGCGACAGCACCGTCGAGACGACGCCGTGAAAGCGGCCGTCGCGCCCGGGAATCATGCGGCTGGCGCTGACGACGATGTCGTCGCGGATCGAGCGAAATGGCGGCGAGAGGTAAAATGTGGCGGGATCGGCCAGCCGGCGGGGGATGGTGAAATACGCACGTTTTGAAAAATCGCGGCCGATCAGGTCGGACGGCACGCCCGCCGTGACGATGCCATCGACGTCGATCACGGTCAGCGCGCGCACGCTGGGCATGGCCTCGGCCAGCGTGGTCAGCCGACGGTTGACGGCATCGACATCGAGATGGGCGGGATCGGGCAGGCGATCGCGGATGACCCCCGCCAGGGCCTGGTTGATCGCCACCAGGTTCACCGACACGTCATTGGCGACGATGTTGGCAAATACCTCGAGGCGTTCATGTTCGGTGACCAGCAGGCGGTCCGTTTCGCTGTGATGCCATGCGGCGGCGGCGGCGACCAGGGCGGATGCGACAAGGAGCAGCGCCGACCATTCGGCCAGTGGGCGCTTCCACGCGGGCGGTGCAGGAGACATTGACATGGCGGCGACAGTAAACCCTACTTTTTTAATTGTCGATTAGCGCTGATGCTTGCACTAGTGGTTACTCTCGGTGCTTAATGTGTTTCCTATAGGAAGTTAAATAGAAAGGTTGTTAATACGCCACAAAGCATGCGGCTTGTCGAATATCAGATGCAATATTCTTGCAAGCGATGGTGCGAAGTGGCGGAAGATGGACGTTTCACGAAGGCATCAATTGTCAATTCATTCTGCGCATCTGGCGCAATTAATGCAAGCAAATACTTCATCAGCATGTTACGTAAAGATACATTTTTTTCCATGAGGATTTCACAAAATATGGGGTGTAGCGTGCATGGCGATGATGGCGTGACGCCGCCTGCGGGGGCGTGCCCGTGAGCAGCGCCGGCCGTCCGGGCGGCGTCGGCCTGCGTGCCGGCCTTCGCGTCGCCTGCATTGCTACATCACAGTCTTCGGCGCCTGCCCATGCCAACACCCGAGTTCGCTGAAGTTCGCGCTGGCCTGGCGCACCTGGCGGCGCGCGTGCTGGTCGTCGACCATCCGGCCGAGGGCCTGCAGACTGCCGCGCTGCTCAGGCACATCGGCGTCGCCTGCGATGTGGTGGGCGACGGCGCGCTGGCGGTGCAAGTGGCGGCCAGCTGCCATTATGATGTCATCCTGATGGCGCTCGACTTGCCCGTCCTCGACGGCCTGACGGCGGCGACGGTGCTGCGCGCCACCGGGTTTGCCGGGCCGATCATCGCCCTGACGCCAACGCCCTGCCCGGACGGCACCACCGACGCGCGCCTGCGCCAGGCCGGCTGCAGCGCCAGCATCGGCATCCCGGTCAAAGCGGCCACGCTGGGCGCCACCCTTGCCGCCGTGCTGGCCGCGCCCGTCCCCCGCCAGCGCGTGCCCGTCTTGCCGCCGAGCGACACCGGCTTCGAGCACCTGCCCGCCTTTGCCGGCTTTCGCAACAGTTTCCTGGCCGCCCTGGGCGCGCGCATGGGCGACCTGGCCAGCGCCGTGGCGGGCGCCGACTGGCACGGCGTTGCCAGCCTGGCTCACACCCTGAAAGGGGCGGGCGGAACCTTCGGGTTTCCCCTGGTGAGCCAATACGCCACCGAGATCGAAACGGGGGCGCGCGCCGCCGACAGGGTGGTGGCGGCAGCGGCACTGCTGCGCCTGCAGGCCCACGTTGACTCGCTTATTTAGAGGCTGGCCCGGCAGGACGGGGGAACTCGGTAGCGACGTGCGCGTACGCGACGTGCGCGTAGGCGACATGCGCGTACGCGATGCATGGCAAGCGCGGACAAGGCGTGAGGCGGCGGCGTGACCGGCCATGCAACGACGAACAACGCAGCAACGGCTGGTCAGGCGCGCTAACGGCCACTCCGGTCTGCCGGGATAGTCTGTTGGCGACGCACGGCGACGCAATCGCTTATGATGGACCATCCCTGTACCTGGAGCTGGAATGACCGAAGCGCTGCCTGTCGATCCCTCGCGTCGTTTGATCCTGTTGGTCGATGATGATATTCACCTGCTCGCACTGCTGAGCAAAATGCTGCAAATGGCCAATTACGACGTGCGCATCGCCACCTCCGCGCCGATGGCGCTGGGCATGCTGGCCGATGGCGGCCGCGAACCCGACCTGGCCATTCTCGATATCCAGATGCCTGGCATGTCCGGCCTCGAACTGGCCGCCCACGTGCGGGCGAACTCGCCCGTGCCCTTCTTGTTTCTGTCGGCCAGCGACACCGACGCCTCGGTGCGCAGCGCCACCGAGCAGGGGGCGGTGGGCTACCTGGTCAAGCCCATCGAGTTGCACCAGCTCTTGCCCACCGTAATTGCCGGCCTTGCCCGCGGCGACGAGATCCGCAGCCTGCGCGACAACGAAGAGCGGCTCGGCCAGGCCCTGCAAACGGGGCGCGAAACGGGCATGGCCGTCGGCGTGCTGATGGAACGCTTCCGTCTCGACCGCGAGACGGCGTTTCGGATGTTGCGCGACCAGGCCAGATCGTCCCAGCGCAAACTCAACGATGTGGCCCGCGAACTGCTCGACGCGGGCGAGCTGCTCAACAGCTTCAACCGGCGCCTGCCGGAGCCGCGCAAATAAGCCAGGCGGCACGGGCCAGCCGTGCCATGGTCGCCGGATCGGGCCGTTCAGCCACGGCGCCGCAAGGCCATTTCAACGGTGTTCATGCAAATTGCGCAATGCAGTTAGACTGGCAATCGCGGATTTTCAGCCAGCCGAACGCGCCGCATCGGGGTCCTTGAAACGCACCAGACCTCCCTGCAAGGTGGTGTTTCCCTGGCCGGCCGTTTTACTTCATTCAAGCACACAGCAAGCACCCAGGAGGCACGCCCATGGACCAACTCAGTGATCTGAAACTCAGCCGGCGCGATCTGCTCATCGCCAGTGCCGTCACCGCCACCGCTTCGGCAGTGCCGTCGCTGGCCGTCGCCGCGGCGGCCGACCCGGCCCCGGCCCCGGCCGCGCCGGCGCCCGTGATCGCCGGCGTAACCATGCGCATCAACGGCAAGCAGCAGCAACTGCAGGTGGACACCCGCACGACCCTGCTCGACCTGCTGCGCGAAAACCTGCAGCTGACGGGCACCAAGAAGGGCTGCGACCATGGCCAGTGCGGCGCCTGCACGGTGATGGTCGATGGCCGCCGCATCAACGCCTGCCTGACGCTGGCGCTCATGCACGAAGGGGCCGAGGTCACCACCATCGAAGGCGTGGGCGCACCGGGCAAGCTGCACGCCATGCAGCAGGCCTTCATCAAGCACGACGGCTACCAGTGCGGCTACTGCACCCCCGGGCAGATCTGCTCGGCGCTGGCGGTGATCGAAGAAATCAAGCAGGGCCTGCCCAGCCACGTCAGCGCCAGCCTGACGGAAAAGCCCTTGCTCACGCCGACCGAACTGCGCGAGCGCATGAGCGGCAATATCTGCCGCTGCGGCGCCTATTCGAACATCATCGACGCCATCACCGAATACGCCAACGGCGCGGGAGCGAGCGCATGAAAGTATTTACCTATCAGCGCCCGACCGCCCCGGCCGATGCGGTCGCCGCCGCGCGCCTGCCCGACACCAGGTTCATCGCCGGCGGCACCAATCTGCTCGACCTGATGAAGCTGGAAATTGAAACCCCCGCCCACCTGGTCGACGTCAACCGCCTGGGGCCCGGCCTCGACAGGATCGAGGTCACCGCCAACGGCGGCCTGCGCATCGGCGCGCTGGTGCGCAATACCGACCTGGCGGCCGATGCGCGCGTGCGCAAGGATTACGGCGTGCTCGCGCGCGCGCTGCTGGCGGGCGCGTCGCAACAGTTGCGCAACAAGGCCACCACCGGCGGCAACCTGCTCCAGCGCACCCGCTGCCCGTATTTTTACGACACCAACATGCCGTGCAACAAGCGCCATCCCGGCAGTGGCTGCGCCGCCATCGGCGGCTTTACCCGCAACCTGGCCGTGCTGGGCGCCAGCGAGGCCTGCATCGCCACCCACCCCAGCGACATGGCGGTGGCGATGATGCTGCTCGACGCCTCGGTCGACACCTTGCAGCCGGGCGGACAGGTGCGCACGATTCCCATCGCCGCCCTGTATCGGGCGCCGGGCGACACGCCGCAGTTGGACACCAACCTGGCCCCTGGCGAACTGATCACGGCGGTCAGCCTGCCGCCGCCACTGGGCGGCACCCACCTGTACCGCAAGGTGCGCGACCGTTCCTCGTACGCCTTTGCCCTCATTTCGGTGGCGGCCGTGGTGCTGCCCGATGGCAGCGGCCGGATCGCCCTGGGCGGCGTGGCGCACAAGCCGTGGCGCCTGCCGGCGGCCGACGCCGCCATGCGCCAGGGCGCCAGCGCGGTGGCCGCGCAGTTGCTGGCCGGCGCCAGGCCGACGCCCGACAATGCATTCAAGCTGCCGCTGGTGCAGCGCACCATCGCGGCCGTCCTGAACGACGCCAAGAAAGGCTGACCGACATGAAATTCGATACCCCCGCAGGCACCAATCCCATCGATCAGTTAAAAGTCATCGGCAAACCGACTGACCGCATCGATGGCCCCCTGAAAACCAGCGGCACGGCGCCGTATGCCTACGAGCAGCACGAGGCGCCCGGGGCCGCTTATGGCGTGGTCGTCGGCGCCGCCATCGCCCGCGGCAGGATCGCCGCCATCGACCTGGCCGCCGCCGAAAAGGCGCCCGGTGTGCTGGCCATCGTCACCGCCGCCAACGCGGGCAAGCTTGGCAAGGGCAAGATGAACACCGCCAAACTGCTGGCCGGCCCCGAGGTCCAGCATTACCACCAGGCCGTCGCGGTGGTGGTGGCAGAGACGTTCGAGCAGGCCACCAGCGCGGCAGCCCTGGTCAAGGTGCGCTATGTGGCCGAAAAAGGGCGCTTCGACCTGGCCCTGGCGAAGGCGGCCAGGCCGGCCCTCAAGGCCGACAAGCAAAAGCCCGACAGCGGCGTGGGCGATTTCGCCGGCGCCTTCGCCGCCGCCCCCGTCACCCTCGACGCCAGTTACAGCACGCCCGACCAGTCGCACGCGATGATGGAACCGCATGCCTCGATCGCCCGCTGGGAAGGCGACAGGCTGACCTTGTGGACGTCGAACCAGATGATCGCCTGGGGGGTGGGCGACGTCGCCAGGACGCTCAATATACCGAAAGAAAACGTGCGCCTGATTTCGCCCTACATCGGCGGCGGCTTCGGCGGCAAGCTGTTCGTGCGCGCCGATGCCCTGATGGCGGCGCTGGGCGCGAAGGCGGCGGGGCGCCCCGTCAAGGTGGTGCTGCAGCGCCCGCTGATCATCAACAACACCACCCACCGCCCGGCCACCATCCAGCGCATCCGCATCGGCGCCACGCGCGATTGCAAGATCACCGCCATTGGCCACGAATCGTGGTCGGGCGACCTCGACGGCGGCTCGCCCGAGGAAGCCGTCGCCCAGACGCGCCTGTTGTACGCGGGCGCCCACCGCATGACGGCAATGCGCCTGGCCGTGCTCGATTTGCCCGAGGGTAACGCCATGCGCGCACCGGGCGAGGCGCCCGGGCTGATGGCGCTGGAAATCGCCATGGATGAAATGGCGGAAAAACTGAAGATCGATCCGGTCGAGTTCCGCGTCATCAACGACACCGGGGTCGATCCGGAAAAGCGCGAGCGCCGCTACTCGCAACGCCAGCTGATCGAATGCCTGCGCACGGGCGCCGACAAGTTCGGCTGGAGCGCCCGCAAGGCCACCCCCGGCCAGGTGCGCGACGGCCGCTGGCTGGTGGGCATCGGCGTGGCGGCCGCCTTCCGCAACAACATGACGATGAAATCGGCCGCCCGCGTCCGGCTCGGCAGCGACGGCGTGGTGACGGTGGAAACCGACATGACCGATATCGGCACCGGCAGCTACACCATCATCGCCCAGACGGCGGCCGAAATGATGGGCGTGACGCTCGAGCGCGTGCGGGTACGGCTGGGCGATTCGGCCTTTCCCGTCTCGGCCGGCTCGGGCGGCCAGTGGGGCGGCAACAGCGCCACCGCCGGCGTCTACGCCGCCTGCGTCAAGCTGCGCGAGCAGGTGGCGCACAAGCTGGGCATGCCGGCCGATGCCGCCTTCGCCGACGGCAACGTCACTGGCGGCGGCAAGAGCGCCACGCTGGGCGCGGCGGCGGCCGGCGGCGAACTGGTCGCCGAGGACTTCATGGAGTATGGCGATCTGGCCAAAAAATTCCAGCAATCGACCTTCGGCGCGCACTTTGTCGAAGTCGGTGTCGACATGGCCACCGGTGAAACCCGCATCCGCCGCATGCTGGCGGTGTGCGCGGCAGGCCGGATTCTTAACCCGAAGTCGGCGCGCAGCCAGGTGATCGGCGCCATGACCATGGGCGCCGGCGCCGCCCTGATGGAAGAACTGGCGGTCGACCATCGCCACGGATTTTTCGTCAACCACGATCTGGCCGGCTACGAGGTGCCCGTGCATGCCGACATTCCGCACCAGGACGTCATCTTCCTCGATGAAACCGACCCCATCTCCTCGCCCATGAAAGCGAAGGGCGTGGGCGAACTGGGCATCTGCGGGGTGGCGGCCGCCATCGCCAACGCCGTCTACAACGCCACCGGCGTGCGCGTGCGCGACTATCCGATCACGCTCGACAAGCTGCTCAAGGAGATGCCCGCTTACGTCTGAGTGGCGAAAAAAGCGCCGCGCGCCGCCGCCGCCGCCGCGGCAGGCGCTGTCACCGCGACCGTGCAAGCGCCTTTTTCAGGGCGGGCGCGGCGCCGGGTCGCAATGCCCGGCCCGGCCATGGTATCGTGCCCGCTCGCGCGCGCCCGACGGCGTGCCCTTATTGTTGCGCCTTCCAGGCAAAAGCAGGTGACCACGTTTGTTTGCGCTACCCATGCCAAGAACCAGTTTCATCGCCACCATCGTCGCGATCTTTCTCGTCCTCGCCGTCGCTGCCACGCTGGGCGGGGCGATCTGGATCGCGCGCAGCCAGGCCATCGAGGAATGGCAGCGGCAGATCGACAATCTGTCCCTGGTGCTGTCCGAACAGACGGCGCAGGAAGTCAAATCGGCCTACATGGTGCTCGACAGCATAGCCGAGAGCATGCAGGGCAACGATATTTTCACGGAAGCGCACATGCGCGCCCAGATGAGCAACGCCACCTGGTTCGCCAGCCTGCGCGACAAGATCCAGGGCCTGCCCCAGGTGGACGTGGCGACCATCGCCGCCGCCAACGGCGACATCATCAACCTCACCCGCGCCCACCCGGCGCCGGCGCCGCCGATCAACCTGTTCGACCGCGAGTATTTTCAAGCCCACCTGCAGCAGCCCGACCTGGGAATCTACATGAGTGCGCCCGTGCGCAACCGCAGCAATGGCCAGTGGACGTTCTACCTGAGCCGTCGCCTGAGCGGTCCGAACGGCGAATTTCTGGGGCTGGCGCTGGTGGGTTTTTCCAGCACCGTGCTGGCCGATTTCTACCAGAAGATCAACCTCGGCGATGGCGCCACCGTGGCGCTGTACCGGCGCGACGCCATGCTGATGGCGCGCTGGCCCCATGACGACGCGGTCATGGGCCGGCTCGCCGACAAGGCGCTGGGCACCGCCGGCGGCGCCGCCTTCCTCGCCGGCGCCAGCGCGCGCACGCTGCCACCGCTGGGCGCCTCGCGCCTGATCGACAACTTTCCGCTGGCAATCCATGTGACCGTCACCGACCGCCTGTACCTGGCGCAGTGGCGGCGTTTTTCCGCCGCCCTGGCGCTGGCCGGCGCGATCAGCGTGGTCGCCATCATGGCCGCCTTCGTGGTGCTGATCCGCTCGCTGCGGCGGCGCGAGCACGACATGGAAGAAATGCGCGCATTAAAATCGGCGGCCGAAGCGGCCAGCGGCGCCAAGTCGGCCTTCCTGGCCATGATGAGCCATGAGATCCGCACCCCGCTGACGTCCATCATCGGCTTTGCCGACATGATGGGCAAGAACGAGGTGGCGCTCGAGCGGGGCGAAGCGGCCGCCGTGATCGCCCGCAACGGCCACCATCTGCTCGACATCATCAACGACATCCTCGATATTTCCAAGATCGAGGCGGGCCGCCTGCAGTTCGAGCAGGTGCCGTTTGCGCCGCTGGACGTGGCCAACAGCGTGGCGGTGACGATGGCCGCCGAGGCCGCCGCCAGGCAACTCGACTTCACCGTCACCGTGGCGCCGCGCCTGCCGTCAGCGGTGCTGGGCGATGCCACCCGCTTCCGCCAGATCCTGTTCAATCTGTGTGGCAATGCCGTCAAATTTACCGAGCACGGCAGCGTGCAACTGGCGCTCGCCTACGATGAGGCCCAGGCCCACCTGATCTGCCGCGTCACCGACACGGGCATCGGCATGACCCCCGAGCAGCAAGCCGTGCTGTTCGAGCCGTTCAGCCAGGCCGGCAGCGCGGTGGCGCGCCAGTACGGCGGCACCGGCCTGGGCCTGCACCTGGTGCGGCAACTGAGCACCCGCATGGGCGGCGGCGTCACCGTCAGCAGCGCGGCCGGGCGCGGCGCCGTGTTCGAGGTGCACATCGTGGCGCCGCTGGCGGCGGGGGCGGTGTGGCTGGCGCCGGCGGCGGGCATCGCGCCGGCGCCGCTCGCCGCCGCGGCGGACGCGGGCCTGCGCCTGCACGGCCATGTGCTGGTGGCCGAAGACGGCATCGACAACCGCCGCCTGGTGGGCGTGTTTCTCGACAGCCTGGGCCTGACCCACGAGGCGGTCGACAACGGCGCGCTGGCGCTCGAGCGGGCCGCCAGCGGGCGCTTCGACCTGGTGCTGATGGACATTCGCATGCCCGTGCTGGACGGCGTCAGCGCCACCGAATCGCTGCGTGCGCAAGGCTTTGACAAGCCCATCATTGCCCTCACCGCCAACCTGATGCAGGAGGACCTGGCGCGTTACGCCGCCGCTGGTTTCAACCGCAGCGTCGGCAAGCCGATCGACTTTGCCGAGCTGGCGGCGACGCTGGCGATCCTGCTGGGGCAGACGGGGGGCGCCGGCGCTGGTACGGGGGCGGCGCTCGCGCTCGCTCCCGTGATCGACGCGCTGGCCGAGATCCGCGATGCCTTCAGCGCCTCGCTGGCGCCGCGCCTGGCCAGCCTGGCCGCGCTGGTCGATGGCGGGCAGTGGAGCGAGGCGGCGGAACTGGCCCACCAGTTGCGCGGCGCTGGCGGCTCGTTTGGCTATCCGGGCCTGTCGCGCTGCGCCCGCGTGCTGGAGATGGCGGCCGACCGCCGCGACGGCGCGGCCAGCGCGCAGGCGCTGGCCGCGCTGATGGCGCTCGATGAATTGCGCGATGTGGGCGGCGCGCCGCGCCGCGCGCTGCTTGCCTGAGAAGGGCCGGGGAACCGCGCCGACCGCAGCTTGTCCTAAACTTATTTTACGGGAGATCCCATGCCGACCGACCTGAGCATCGACCTGCTGGCCGACGCCGACCATCCGCACGAGGGCGCGGGCCCCGCCGTGGCCGATGGCGGCAACCGGCGCGAGCAGATTTTCCCCACCTTCGACGTCGACGAACTGGCGCGCATGGTGCGCTTTGGCAGGCGCCGCCAGTGGAACGACGGCGAGGCCGTGTTCGAAGCCGGCGGCCACTGTCCCGGCCTGGTGATGGTGCTCGAAGGGGCCATTGCCGTGTGCCGCTCGAACGGCATGGGCCACACGGCGCAGATCAACCGCGCCACACCGGGCCAGTTCACCGGCGAAGTGGCGCAGTTGTCGGGCCGGCCGCCGCTGGCCAGCGGCCGCGCCATCGGCGCCGTCGATGCCATCGTGTTCGATCCGGAGGCGCTGCGCGCGCTGCTGATCGGCGAAGCCGAACTGGGCGAGCGCATCATGCGCGCCCTGATCCTGCGCCGCGTCGGCCTGATCGACGACAGCGGCGGCGGTCCCGTGGTGATCGGCCCGCCCACCAATCGCGCCACCTTCCTCCTGCAAAATTTCTTGTCGAGTAACGCCCAGCCCTACCTGTATCTTGATCCGGGCGATCCGGCCAACGACGCCGCCTGCGCCGAACTGGTCCGCCTGCACTATCAGCAGGACGACGACTGGCCGCTGGTGGTGTGCGCCGACGGCAGCGTACGCGCCAATCCGGGCCTGACCGCCATCGGCGCCCGCCTGGGCATGCTGCCCCGGCTCGATGGCGACGCCGTGTTCGACGTGGTGGTGGTGGGGGCCGGACCGGCCGGCCTGGCCACCGCCGTGTATGCGGCCTCCGAGGGTTTGTCGGTGCTGGTGCTGGAACAGCGCGCCTACGGCGGCCAGGCCGGCGCCAGCGCCCGCATCGAGAACTACCTGGGCTTTCCCACCGGTGTGTCGGGGCGCGCGCTGGCCGGGCGCGCTTACGTGCAGGCGCTCAAATTCGGCGCCCAGCTGGCGATCCCGGCGCCGGCCACGGGCCTGCGCTGCGGCGGCCCGCTGCTGCAAGTGGGCTTCGGCGATCCGGCCGATGGCGCCGGCAGCGTGCAGGCACGCGCGGTGGTGCTCGCCTGCGGCGCCCGCTACCGGCGACCGCCCATCGACAAGCTGGCCCAGTTCGAGGGGCGCGGGGTGTACTACTGGGCCTCGCCGATCGAAGCGCGGCTGTGCCGCCAGCAGGACGTGATCCTGGTCGGCGGCGGCAATTCGGCCGGCCAGGCGGCGGTGTTCCTGTCGCGCCACGCCAGCCGGGTACACATGCTGATCCGCTCGGCAGGGCTGGCGGCCACCATGTCACGCTACCTGGTCGAGCGCATCGGTGCCACCGCCAACATCGAACTGCACCCGCACAGCGAAGTCGCCGGACTCGACGGCGACGACGAAGGGCTGCAGACAGTATCGGTCAGGCAGCGCGACGGTAGCCTGCATCGCTACCACGCCCGCTGCCTGTTCATTTTCATCGGCGCCGATCCGAATACGCAGTGGCTCGACGAGTGCGGCGTGCGGCTCGACGCCGGCGGCTTCGTCTGCACCGGCGCCGACGCCGGCGCCGGGCAGGCCGCGCTGGCCACCAGCGTGGCGGGCGTGTTCGCCATCGGCGACGTGCGCGCCAACTCGACCAAGCGGGTGGCGGCGGCGGTCGGTGAGGGCGCCGCCGTGGTGGCGCAGTTGCACGGTTACCTGGCGCGGTTGGCGCCGGTCGCCTGAGGCGGCAGTCGGCGCGGCAGGCGCAGTTGCGCCAGCAATCCGGGCCGGGCGTCGCCCAGGCACAACTGGCCGTCGTGGGCGGTGGCGATCGCCTGCACGATCGACAGCCCCAGCCCGTTGCCGGGCACGGCACGGCTCTGGTCGAGCCGGTAGAAGCGCTCGACCACCCGGGCGCGCTGATCGGGCGGCACCCCGGGCCCATTGTCGCGCACCGTGATGACCGCGTCGTCGCCGTCGACGGCGCTGCTCACCGTCACCACGGCGCCGCTGCCGGCGTGCTTGATGGCGTTGTCGATCAGGCTCGCCAGCGCGGTCGCCACCAGGTTGCGGTCGGCCTGCAGCGCCACCGGCGCGCCGTCGGCGCAGCGCAGGCTGACCCCGTGCAGTTCGGCGGCGGCGTCGTGCATGTCGACCATGTCGGCGGCGATCACCTGCAGGTCGACGGTGACGCGTTGGTCCGCGCGCAAGCCCGACTCGGCCTGGGCGATCTGCAGCAGGCGCTCGAACAAGCCGATCAGATCGTCGATGTCGCCGATGGCGACGGCGGCGGCGGCGCCCAGCAGGCCTGCGTCGGACGGCTGGCGCAGCGCCTCGTCGAGCCGGCTGCGCACCCGCATCAGGGGCGTGCGCAGGTCATGGGCGATGGCGTTCGAGACGTTGCGGATGCCGTCCATCAGGTGCTCGATGCGGTCGAGCATGCGGTTGATGTCGGCATTGAGCAGGCCGAACTCATGGTCGCCGGTGACGACGATGCGGCGTCGCATATCGCCGGCGGCGACATCGGCGGCGGCGCGCCGTACATCGCCGATGCGCCGTTCGACCAGGCGCCGGAACAGCAGCGCGCCGGCCACCGCCAGTGCCGCCGCCAGTAACGCGCCCTTGATCAGCGCATCGATCATCAGGGGACGGATCGAATCGCGTTCTTCCGCTTCGTAGCCGAAGGCCAGCACGCCGCCGGCGGAAATCGCGCGCACCATCAGGCGGGCGCGGATCGGCTCGCCGCGGCGCTGCACGCTGCGCGTGAGGAGAACGTCGGGCGATGGCTTGATGCCGTCCCAGCCGGCGATATTGCCGCCCAGCGTGCGCCCGGCGCTGTCCTGCACCAGGTACAGTTCCCCATCGGTGTCGCCGTCGATGCCGTTGGCCAGCGCCTCGCCGATCTCGTCGGCGATCTGTTGCGGCGAGCGGGTGGCGATGCGCGTGGCCATGCGGCTGGCCTGGGCCAGGATCTTGGCGTCGGTATCGGCGTCGATCATGTGGACCAGGCCGAAGTAGAACACCGCCGACACCGCCAGCATCGACGCCATCGACAGCGCGCCGCAGGTGACGACCAGGCGCACGGCGATCGAGCCGCCCTGGGTGCGCCCCCCGTCAGGCGGGCGCACTGCTGGCCGCGGCGTGGTCGGCCTCGGCCGGCGCGAGGGCGGCGAGGCGGTAGCCGATGCCGCGCACGGTATGGATCAGGGGCTGGGCGAAGTCGCGGTCGACCTTGGTGCGCAGGCGGCTGATCTGCACGTCGATCACATTGGTCTGCGGGTCGAACTGGTAATCCCACACGCCTTCGAGCAGCATGGTGCGGGTGACGACCTGGCTTTCGTGACGCATCAAGAATTCGAGCAGGCGAAATTCGCGCAATTGCAGGGTGATCGCCTTGTCGCCGCGCGTTACGCGCATGGTGCTGACATCGAGCGTCAGGTCGGCCACTTGCAGCTGCAGCGCGTGGCGACCGACGCCCGAGCGGCGCCACACGGCCTCGATGCGCGCCAGCAGTTCGGCCATGGCGAACGGCTTGGGCAGGTAATCGTCGGCGCCGCCCTGCAGGCCGCGCACCCGTTCCTCGGTGCTCGAGAGGGCGCTGACGACGATGATCGGGGTGGTGTGGCCCAGTTCGCGCAGGCGGGCGATCAGCGCCAGTCCGTCGATCGCGCCGGGCAGCATGCGATCGACGATGATCAGTTCCCAGCGTCCGCCCAGCGCCTGCGCCAGGCCGGCGTCGCCGGTGAACGCGGCGCTGGGCGCATAGCCGGCCTCGCGCAGGCCATTGCAGATGTAGCGGGAGGTGTCAACTTCGTCTTCAATTACCAGGCAGCGCACGATGGTCTCCAGGAGGTGGGCGGGAGGGGCCGGCAATCACAACGATCACCGGCGCCGTTCACCAGGCAATGCGATTCAGCGTGGCTTGATCGCATGCATCCAGCCATGCGTATCGGCCGCGGTACCGTGCTGGATGCCCAGCAGGGCGTCGCGCAGCGCCATCGTGACGGCGCCGTTTTCGCCGTTGTTGATGGTCATGTCGAAACCGTTCGCCTTGACATGGCCCACCGGGGTGATGACGGCAGCCGTGCCGCAGGCGAACACTTCGGTCAGGGCGCCGCTGGCGATATCGGCGCGCCACTGCGACACCGACAGGCGCCGCTCTTCCGAGGCGTAGCCCAGGTCGCGGGCGATCTGCAGCAGGCTGTCGCGGGTGATCCCGGGCAGCAGGGTGCCGGTCAGTGCGGGCGTGACGAGCGTGACTTTTTCGCCGTCGCGGTAGACGAAGAACAGGTTCATGCCGCCCATCTCTTCGACGAACTGGCGTTCGACCGCGTCCAGCCAGACGACCTGGTCGCAGCCTTTTTGTTCGGCCTGGGCCTGGGCCACCAGGCTGGCGGCGTAGTTGCCCGCGCACTTGGCTTCGCCAGTGCCGCCGGGCGCGGCGCGCACGTAGTCTTCGCTGATCCACACGGTGACGGGCTTGACGCCTTTCGGGAAGTAGGCGCCGGCGGGCGAGGCGAACAGCACGAACAGGTACTCACTGGCCGGACGCACGCCCAGGAAGGGATCGGTGGCGATCATCAGGGGACGCAGGTACAGGCTCTCGCCCACGTTTTTCGGCACCCAGTTGCGTTCGAGGTCGATCAGGGCGTCGGCCGCTTCAAGGAACAGGTCGGGCGGCAGGTCCGGCATGGCCAGGCGGGCGGCGCTGCGATTGAAGCGGGCCGCGTTCGCTTCGGGGCGGAACGTGGCGACGCCGCCGTCGGGCTGGGCGAAGGCCTTGAAGCCTTCGAAAATCGACTGGCCATAATGCAGCGACGAGCAGGCCGGGTCCAGCATGAGCGGACCGTAGGCCTTGATGTCACCCTGCTGCCAGGCGCCGTCGCGGTAAGGGATCAGCGCCATGTGGTCGGTGAAGGCGCGGCCGAAACTGAGTTTGCTCATGCGCTCGGCGCGGGCGCTGTCGGACAGGATCGTGGCGGATGGCGTGATGACGAGGCGGGACGGGGACGATTGCATGATTCTCTCTGGTGGAATTTGGTCGGGACATGTTGGCGTGGCGTTGGCGCGCGGATCATCCGCGGCGGCGCCGGCCTGAGACGCGATTGTAGCGCAGCCGCTGGGCCCGGGCCACGGCGCCGCGCGGCGCCGCCCGGTGTTATGACGACGCTAATTTTTTGCGCTTCATTCCTGCTAGCTCGTTGTGACTAGGCGCGGCTGGCGCCGGCACTGGCGCCAGCCGCTGTCCCCCCGGCGCGGGCGCCGCGCGCCGTTCCGACGGAAGAGTTGGTAAGCTGTGGACGAACAATTGGTGGCCGCGCCGGAGTATATTAGCGGCACGGCGTCGACGCCGCGGCGCAGGCTGTGCGCAGTGCGCCCGCAGTGCCATCCGCCCCGATTGTTTACTCTTGCCGCCGCAGCCATGTTTCGATCCATCTCCCTGACCTTGCGTCAACTGCTGTTTCTGTTGACCCTACTGGGCTTGCTGCCGGTCGCCGTCATCGGCGCCTGGGGCATCCACGCGGCGGTGGCGCGCCAGCAGGCCGACCTGTCGTCCTCGATCCAGGCGCTGGCGCGGGCGCTGGCCGGCGCCGTCGACGCCGAACTCGACACCACCTTGCAAACCGTGCGCGTGCTCTCGGCCAGTCCGGCGCTCGCCGCGCACGACTTGGCCGCCTTCTACGACGTCGCCGCGGCGGCGGTCAAGGCGCAATCGGACTGGCGCGGTGTGATCCTCACGGACAGGGCCGGCAAGGTGCTGTTCAAGACCAGCGAACCCTACGGCACGCCGGACCAGGTCATCAACGATCAGGCCAGCCTGCGCACGGCGATGACGACCCTGCGCCCGGTGGTGGGCGGGGTATCGAAAAACCGGGCCGGCCTGGCCGCCGTGCCGATCCGGGTGCCGGTGCTCGAGGCCGGCCGCCTGCAGTATGTGGTCACGGTGGCGCTGGCGCCTGACCGCCTGCTGCGCATCCTGCACAACCAGAAGGTACCGCCGGCGTGGCTGGTGTCGGTCTCCGACACCCAGGGCATGCGGGTGGCGCGCACGCCCGACCAGGCCGGCACAGTGGCCACGCGGGTCTCCGACACCCTGGCGCAGCTGATGCGGCGTGGCGCGCTCGAGGCCAGCGGGGTGGCGATCGGCGCCAACGGCACCGAGATGCTCTCGACTTACAGCACCGTGCCCGGCCACGGCTGGACGGTGGCGATCGGCGCGCCCACCGCGCGCTTTACCGAGGTGCTGAGGCAGACCCTGGGCGCCTACGCCGCCGCCATCGCGGTGGCGCTGGCGCTGTACCTGGCGCTGGTGGTGGCCATTTCGCGCCGGCTGGTGGTATCGATCGACCATCTGAAGGAGCAGACCGGGCGGCTTGGTCGCAAGCTGCCCGTGCAGATGTTGCCGAGCCGGGTGCGCGAAGTGAACGAGATCGGCGAGAGCCTGCACAAGGCCTGCGCCGAACTGGCTGCGGGCGAGCGCGAACGCGAGGCGCTGGTGGTGTCGCTGACGGCGACGCTGGCGCGCGCCGAAAAGGCCGCCGCTACCAAGGATAATTTTCTGGCCGTGCTGGGCCACGAACTGCGCAACCCGCTCGCGCCGATCGTGATGGCGCTCGACCTGATGGATGCGCGCGCCGGCAATGAATATCGGCGCGAGCGCGACACCATGCGACGCCAGGTCCAGCACATGCGCCGCCTGGTCGATGACCTGCTCGACGTGTCGCGCATCACCCAGGGCAAGCTGACCATGGCGCACGAGCCGGTCTGCCTGTCGCAGGCGCTGCGCCAGGCGATCGACTCGGTGCGCCCGGCGATGGACAGCGCCAACCGCAATTTTATCGAGCACATCGACGAGGTGTGGGTGATCGGCGACGAGACGCGCCTGGTGCAGGTGGCCATCAACCTGCTGGTGAACGCCCTGCGCTACGGCGGTAACGGCAACGTCGAGGTCGAACTGCGGCGCCAGGACGGCAAGGCGGTGCTGGTCATCGGCGACAGCGGCGTCGGCATGGAGACGGGCACCGCGGCGCTGATCTTCCAGCCGTTCTACCAGGCGCCGCAGCCGCTGGCGCGCGCCTCGGGCGGACTGGGACTGGGCCTGACCATCGTGCTCTCGCTGGTCGAACTGATGAACGGCACGGTGCGCGCCTCCAGCGCCGGACTGGGGCAGGGCAGCCGCTTCGAGGTGGCGTTGCCGGCGGTCGAGCCGGCCGTCGCGGCCGTCGCGCCGGCGTTCGCGCCGGCGCCGCTGCTGGCGCGGCGCATCATGATCGTCGACGACAATCTCGACGCCGCCCACACCACCGCGGAAGTGCTCGCGCTGATGGGCCACCAGGTGCGCGCGGCGCACGACGGCAAGGGCGCCCTGGCGCTGCTGCTGAAAATGCAGCCGGACGTCGCCATCCTCGACATCGGCCTGCCCGACATCGACGGCTTCGAACTGGGCCGCGCGGTGCGCCGCCAGGGCTTCAGGGGGATCATGCTGGCGCTGACCGGTTACGGCCAGGAGCGCGACCGCCAGTCGGCGCTCGCAGCCGGTTTCGATCAGCACCTGACCAAGCCGGTCGACGTCGTCGAACTGCAGCGGGCGATGGATGCCGCCGACCAGCGCCGCCGGGCCGCCGAATCCACCGAGCCGGCCGAACCCCGGCCATAAGGGGCGATCGGCCCCTTTCTGGTATCCTGCAATTCTGTTCAGTTGGAGGATATGGTCGATGAAAGTCGCATTGGTGGGATCCCGTTTTTTTGCCGCATCCGTGCTGGCTGCCCTGAGCGAAGAGGTGGGCATTGAATTCGTCGGCGTCGTCGCGCCCGCCGGGGACGACCGCCTGGCCATCGCCGGCCGCGCCGCCGGTCTGCCCGTGCACGTGCTGGCCGATCCGCGCAATGTGCCGGCCGAGGCGATCCCCGAAGGCACCGACCTGATCATCGCCGCCCACACCCACGCGCGCGTGAGCGACGGCGCGCTGGCGCGCGCCCGGCTGGGTGGGGTCGGCTACCATCCATCGCTGCTGCCGCGCCACCGCGGCATCGCCGCCGTCGAATGGACCATCCTCGAGGGCGATCCGATCGCCGGCGGCTCGGTCTACCACCTGGCCGACGGCTGGGACGCGGGCGCCATCGCCGCGCAGGACTGGTGTTTCGTGCTCAAGGGCGAGAACGCACGCCAGTTGTGGGAGCGCGCGCTGGCGCCAATGGGCATCGCCCTGCTGGCCAAGGTGGCGCACCAGGCCCGCGTTGACGGCGTGCTGCCGGCGTTCCCGCAGGACCAGCGCTTTGCCACCCAGGCCAAAATGATCCGCCGCGCCGTCGTGCTGACCGAGGAAAGCGCATCGGCCACGGTGGCGCTGGTGGTCACCGTGGCGGGGCCGGACCGCCACGGCATCGTCAGCATGCTCGCCGAGCGCGCCCAGCGCTACGGCGCCAACTGGGCGGCCAGCCGCATGACGCGCCTGTCCGGCGAATTTTCCGGCACCGTCCACTTCGACGTGCCGCGCGAGCATGCCGACGCGCTGGCGGCGTCGCTCAAGCAGCTCTCGTCGTCGGGCCTGGAGGTGCTCATCGCCAGCCGCGGCAGCGCGGTGGTGCCGGCCACGCTGCGCGCTTTCGAACTTGAACTGGTGGGCGAAGACCGGGGCGGCATCGTCAGCCGCCTCACTGGCATGCTGGCCGAACGGGGCGTCAGTATCGAGAGCATCCACACCAGCATCGTGCGCAATGGCGTGACGGGCAAGCAGACCTTTAAAATCGGCGCCCACCTGCTGGCGCCGGCGGCGCTGGCGGTCGATGCGCTGCGCACGGAACTTGGCAGCCTGGCCAGCGATCTGATGGTCGATATCGCGCTCGACGAGCGCCCTGACAGTGCTGGCGCGCCCGCCAACTAACCCCTACTTCACCGGAGACATCCCATGCCAGGCTTGCTGCCCGACGTCGACCCCGACGGACTGGTCGAATTTTCCGTCGTCTATTCCGACCGCGCCCTCAACCACATGTCGCAGCAGTTCCAGGGCGTCATGCGCGACATTTCGTCGACCCTGAAAACCGTGTATCACGCCCATTCGGCCATCGTGGTGCCGGGCAGCGGCACCTTCGGCATGGAAGCGGTGGCGCGCCAGTTCGCCACCAACCGCGATTGCCTGGTGATCCGCAATGGCTGGTTCAGTTACCGCTGGACCCAGATCTTCGACATGGGCGCGATCGCCTCCACCTCGACGGTGCTGAAGGCCCGCGTCACCGGGCCCGAACCCCAGGCGCCGTTCGCGCCGTGCCCCATCGACGAGGTGGTGGCGGCGATTGCCGAGAAGCGCCCGGCGCTGGTGTTTGCCCCGCACGTGGAAACGGCCTCCGGCATCGTGCTGCCGGACGAGTATCTGCGCCGGGTGGGCGAGGCGGTGCACGCCGTCGGCGGCCTGTTCGTGCTCGACTGCATCGCCTCGGGCGCCATCTGGGTCGACATGCAGGCCTGCGGCGTGGACATCCTGATCAGCGCCCCGCAAAAGGGCTGGAGCGGCTCGCCCTGCTGCGCGCTGGTGATGCTGAGCGAACTGGCGCGCACGCGCATCGACGCCACCACCAGCACCAGTTTTGCCTGCGACCTGAAAAAATGGCTGCAGATCATGGAGGCCTACGAGGGCGGCGGCTTTGCCTACCACGCCACCTTGCCCACCGACGCCCTGACCAGGCTGCGCGCGGTGATGCGCGAGACGGCCGCCTACGGCTTCGACAAGGTCAAGGCCGAGCAGCAGGCGCTGGGCGACGGCGTGCGCGCGCTGCTCGCCGCGCGCGGCTTCAAGAGCGTCGCCGCGCCCGGCTTCACCGCGCCCGGCGTGGTGGTGAGCTACACCGACGACGACGCCATCGCTTCGACCAGGAAATTCGCCGAGGCGGGCGTGCAGATCGGCGCCGGCGTGCCCTTGCAGTGCGACGAACCGGCCGATTTCAAATCCTTCCGGATCGGCCTGTTCGGTCTCGACAAGCTGCAGAACCGCGAGCGCACCTTGCAGACATTTGCTGCCGCGCTGGAACAGGTGCGCTAGCCTGTATCATCGTGGCTGGGGAGAAATTGCTCAGGGCGCGACCCCGAACGCTTCGATCTTGAGCCCGTTGATACCGCCCAGGACGTGAATTGCGAGCTTCTGCACCTTGAGCATGTCCTCGTACAGCGTGCCCTTGTTCTCTATTAGAAAGTAGTAGGTGCTGGGCCGTACCGGCACCTCGGGCGGCACCTGCGCCATGTGGACCAGGTTCAGGCCGGGCAAGGACATGGCGATCATTTTTTCAAGGTCGTCGGGTGCAGCCACTTTTATCAGGCGCGGCACAGCGGCGACCAGTTCGAGCGCTGGCATGTCGGCGTTGATGGCGAGATAGAGTGCTGTTTTGCTGTTGTCCATGGATGGATCGAGCTGCGCCCTGTGGATGGATTTGCCCTCTTCGGGGGGAATCAAGGCAATCTTGAAATAGCGCGATGAGATCAATGTATCGATGAGGTCACGGATGATGGCGTCGAGCCGAGCGAAACCCGCGGCAGGATCTTCGTGCTGGTAGGTCGGCAGGTCGCCAAGCGCGTACTTCGTCGAGAAGGTCATCAGTCCGCCGGCAAAGCTCATCAAGCGGTCGAACAGGTTTTCGGGATGGTGGCGGGCATAGTTGGCGCAGTGGGTAAGAGAAGCGCTGACGGTGCTGATGGTGTTGAGCAGCCAGAACGAGGACAGGTCGCCGCCATGCACTTCGACGGTGTCCCTGTTGGTCTGCCAGTGGCGGCTGTATAGTTCGCGCATCTTCGATTCGAGCGTCCCCAGCAGACTCTTCAATTGGATATGCAACGTTGAACTTTCCCTCAGATAGACGCGTGGCGGAATGAATGTCTTGTCTTCTTCGAAGCCGCCGCCAACCAGTCGGCGCAGCCGGATGACAGGAAAGCTGTAATAGCCGTCTCGTGCCTCGTTGCGCTCCATCAGTCGCACCGTATTATTGAGGTAGAACACATCGGTTTGTCCGGCATCGGTGAACAAGTCACGCGTTACTTGTTCGTTGGCGGCGTAGCGCGCGCCGTTGTGCGCACCTGACATATTGGCCAAGTTGCCGCCGTGCTTATTTAGCGTGGGCAGCGCGGCGTAGAACGTGAACACCTGCACGGTGAGCGGCAGGTTCGACAGGTTCACGACGGGCGGCAAGGGGTCGGCGTTCGGTGCTTCGTAGAAAGTGCCGTCCTGAAAAATGCAGGACATTGATTGCGCACTCAGCAGGTTGTTGAGCAATTGCTCCGTGTTCCAGCGCACTTCGTCGTTCACGCCCCACAGGTGGGGCCGCACCGCTGCGACGGCGCGTTGAAGTCGGTCTTCATGATAGTGGTCCTGTTGCTGGAACTGATGGTGCGCGACGAGTTGACCCTCGCCCCACAGGATTTTAGATGGCAGACTCATCGCGTTCCTCCGGATCGATTGAGAATATTCGACTGCCCAGCATGGACGTTTCCCCTTGGGAAGTGATTGATCAGGCGCAAGCAAGCAGTGATACCGGCATCGCTGGACGCTGGACGCTGGCAGTGGCGCCGCCATTGCGGCCTCGCTTTCTGATTTGCGCTCACTCAATTTCCTTGCGCAGCTGAGCTCGGATACTAGGCGCTCACTGCAGCGACTTGGGGGGCGATTCAAATGACACAGCGATATATGCCAGGCTTGTTCGACCGTCTCATGGCAGGCAAGGCGCGCACCACGCGTCAGCGCGGCGCTGGCTGGACAGTGGAGGAGTTGAAGGATTCGGTCGCGCTTGCGCTCGAAAACCTGTTCAATACCCGGGCGGCCTTGCCGGAACAAGTATTGGCGGGGTTTCCCGAGGTGCGCGCTTCGGTCATGAACTACGGCCTGATCGACTTCGCGGGAATGTGTTTAAGCAGCGACGATGATCGTAAGAAAATCTGCGCCGCGATGGAGCGGGCAATCGCCGATCATGAGCCGCGCCTCGTTGATGTCAGCGCGACCTTGCGCATCGATGAAAAGCAAGTCAACCGCGTCGATTTTGTGGTGAGCGGGCGGCTCAAGGCCGATGCCGTCGGCGGTGCGGTACGCTTTGATGGCGTGCTGCGCCCGACGACGCAGCAGTATGCGGTATCGAAGTCACGCCTGGCTGGCGATGCTTAGCGACCCCCCGGACGGGAGCGGCGCGAGCGCTTGCACCACGAAGCGCATCCCGACCCGGTCCTCCTTGCCTGGTCGCGTGCGCAGGACGATGCCATGGCCGATGGTCTGCCGCCGCCTACCTGGCGCGGCGAAGGCGAGGCTTTCAAGGTCCTGCCCGCGCAGCATGAGCGCGATTTCATACGACAGTGTCAGCTTGCCGAACACGGCCAACAGCTGCGTGAGTGCCTTGATCCGCGCCGTTTTTGGGCTGAAGCTTTCGAACTGCGCGCGCGTGAGGGGGCCGATGGTCAGGCAGATGCGCAGGTCGGGTCGCCACATGCGCGTACCGAGCACGGTGCGCTCGCCCATTACCATGCCGGGCGCACCATGGCGCCACATTTCGTCGGGCGCCAGATCGTCCCAGTAGCCCACTGTTTCTCGCGCCGCGATGGGGACCCGAAAATAGTCAGTCAGTACGCGCGCGAGCGTGGCGGCCGATACGGGCCGCTGCCGCAACAGGCCGGCGTGGTGCGCAAACACGGCTGTGTCGATGCTGCCATCGCCATCGCCATTGCCAGCACTGCCCGCGGCGAGGCCGCCCCTGCTTTCAGGCGCTTGTGCGGCTACGCCCGCGCGTAGACCCGGGAGGGAGAGCAGCATCGGCAGGAATTCGTCGCCGTCGCAGCCGATTGTGGTCTCGACGCGATATTTGCGCCACGCCTCGTAGAACAGGGCGACGATCCGGGTCTGGAAGATGTCGAGGAAGGCGCGTACGCCTTCGTCGCCGGTCGCGTGCTGCAGGTCGGCAACGCACTGCGTGTAGTGGTTTGGCAGCGCGCCGTGCAGGCCAAGAAAGCCCATGAAGGTGGGCGTCATCGCGATGCCGCGCAGGCTCCCGTTAGCGGGGGCCTGCGCGGCGGCGTCGGCGGCGTCGGCGGCGTCAAGGGCTGTCTCGAGTTCGGTGCGCAGCGCTTCGATGTCGCTGGAAGGGAAACCCAGCGACAGGCTGTTCTCGAAACGCAGGTGAGCGATCAGTGCTTTGTCCGGCGCGACGCCCTGTTCCTTCATATGTAGCAGCAGCAGGCTGACCGCCTGGAAGAAGTTGAAGCGCTGCGGACGCGTCAGCAAGCGCTCGATGATGGACGGAGCGGCTCTGCGGTATGTGGTGGACATAGGATCAATGGCTCCCCGGTCTGCATTGAAATTAGTTCGAGCTCGGTGTAGCAGTTTTGCTGCGCGTTGAGGCTGAAATACTGGTCCATCACCTGCGCAAACAGGTAGATGCTGCGGCCGGCGAATGCATCTTCGTCGATCGTCATGCGGATGCGGATGCCTGGCATCAGCGTCGAGTGCGGGATCGTGCGCAGCCAGCTGCGTACCAGGCCGTGCTCGAGGCCGACGATGCCCTCGATGAAGCGATGCGCCGTCGTCGAACCGGGTGGCTGGTACAGCGTGAGCATCTTGTGAAAATCTTCGAGGCCGGCGTGGGTGAGGGCGTTGTAATCGAGCGTGAGGTGAGCGATCAGGCGCCACAGCGCGTCACCGGCGGTGGCGAAGCGAAAGCTGGCCGAGGGCTTGCGCAACACGCGCACGCGGGCCTCGTGCGCGAAGCCCATGCAGGTGAAGTCGGTCGGCTTCTGCCCGTAGCCAAGGGCGGCGGGCAGGTCGCGGTTGGTACAGTGCAGATCGGTGGCGAGTGTCGGCGAATCGCTGTCGGCGGTGGTCAAGGCCGGGTCGATGAGGGCGATGCGCAGTTCGTGACCGGGGCTGACCGCATCGAGTATTTCACTGCGGCGCGTGAGGTAGTAGTTGCCCTTGTCGGCGGCCAGGCCATCGAAGCTGCGCGCGTACAGGGGAAAAAATGCCGTCGAAGCCAGTTTTCCCTGCGCGGTGCGTATCACGCGCACGGCATCGATGGTGTGTACTTCGTAGCCCGCCGCGTGGGTTGTGTCGGCCAGAACCGGATAGTCTGGCGTGGTGTGATCGAGTTGTATGGCCACGCCTGGCCGCTTGAACAAGTTGATGACGGGCGTGCAATTAAGTAGCAGATGTTTGCTGGTCAGCTCGCCGAGCAGGCGTGCCGCATCGGCGTCTTTGCTCAAACTGGCCACGGCCAGGTGCAGCGTGCAGCGTTTGCAGTCGGCCGGCAGCGAGGCGACGAGGGCCGCCAGGTCGATGTCGATGAAGTTGAATTTGTCGGGATAGGCGAAGTATTCGGTCAACACGCGAAAGGCCTGGCGCGAGCGCGCGCAGAACGGCAGCATGGCGTCGTCGTCCGCAAAGCCCACATGGCCGATCGGCGTGCCGCGCAGCCGATGCCAGTGTGGCGCGTCGTCGCCCTGCACGAAGGCGTCGCGCGTGCGCATGAACAAGGTGTCGAACAAGGTCGCGCGCAGGGACGGCTCGCCGTCGACAAACACGCGCAAGGTCGGCAGTTTCAGTTCGCCCAGGCTGAGCGTTTTGCCGGCGCTCTCGATGACAATGCTGATCGCGGCGTTCACGCCGGGCGAAAGCGCCGTGCCGGTCGGCGCCAGGATATGCGGACTGAATTTGACCGCCCCGATGGCGATCGGCGCAAGTTCAACCTTGTAGGCGCTGACGAATTCGCATTTGACGCCTGCCAGCGGCGGCGCGGTCAGGGCGATGCCACGCGCCAGCGAGCTGCGCGCTTCGCTGTGCTGCGTGCCACCGGCGTCAAATTGCACGATCGTGGACGCAGGGATGGGGCGCAGGTAGTGTGGGTACAGCGCTTCGAGCATGGGTGCGGTAAATTGGGGGAAATTGCTGTCGATGAGGCGCTTGATACGTGCCGTGAGCAAGGCCGTTGACTGGATCACCGACGCCGCTTGCGGGTCAGAACAACTTTCTCCCGCGATGTGCAGGGCACCGGCCGTCTCAGGGTAGCGCTGGGCGAATTGGCGGGTGTAGCCGTTGAAGATGTTCAATTCCTCGGCGTAGTGCCTCAGCAATTCTTTCATGTGCGGTTCCCTTTCAGTTAATCCGCGGGGCGTCCCAACGAATGCGAGGAGGGCCGGAGCTGCGCCGCAGGCATGTAGGCGGCGCCGCGAGTGCGGCGGTCTCGGACGCGGTCGCGCTTGGGGCCATCGACATTATTGTTCAGGGAGAACGAGCACCGTTGCGGGTGGTCAACTTCGGCACAAATGGTAGTTTGGGCGGAGGGGTGCGCCCGACGGTTTGTTTGGGGTGATAGGATGGGTGTTCGCTAGTCAGCGCGCGATAACTCTGGCACCGTTGCTCAAAGGAACTGAGAAACGATTTGCGATGTGCAAAGTGCGGCTTGCTGATCTGCCTGCAGCGGTCGCTGGCCCAGTGCATCATGACGCTACTGAAGGCACGCTCTCTCGGTCCCGCTTCCCCTGCCGATCACCGTTAAATTTCTGCATAGTAAATGCGTGTTTCGATACTTGAAATGACATCTGCGTAGCGCTCAGTCTGCGTCCAGTACGTTCCGCAAGTGTTGCAGTGGTGTAAGTATGTGCACCGAAGGATATTTATCGAAATACGAGGTGGTTGATTGCCAGTTTTCCACATCCGTCCGCAAACCGTACACCCCTTATCTTTTCACTGAATCATCACAATTTTCTTAACTATATCCATTCACCGTAAGACCAGAATAAACAAATGCTACGAAATTCGATTAACGCTCAACAGAATTTAGAGAAGATATTTCAATAGAAAAAACTGATTGCGTGTCTGGTCTTTGAAATCAACTGGTAACGTGTCGATGCAAGATGAATTATCCTTGGGGGAATCGATTTTCTTTCTGGGGCGCGAAGAAGAAGCGTTGCATCCCGAACCGCCAAGACTGCGGGCCAGCGTGGCATCAGCAAGCACTCGGTCGCGGCCAAGCTGCTGCGCGGCTTCCCCCTTCACGCCGTCGCAGTCCTGCGCTTCATCAGTGACCCGGCCGTGCCGTTCACCGACAACGCTGGCGAGCGCGCCGTGCGCGTGCCGAAGATCAAACAGAAAATATCTAGCTGCTTCCGCATGCTTGCCGGTGCCCAGTATCTCTGCGTCATCCGCTCCTGCCTCGACATCCTGCGTGAGTAAGACCACAGTATGCTCCTCGTCCTGCAACGCGCCTTTGCCGGCAATCCAATCTCGGTATCTGCTTAGCTGCTGAACATTCACGTTATTTTTATTTTTAATCTCAGAGGGCAAATTTCTTTAGCACCTCAATTTCTATATTTCTGCATTTTGTTTTAACCGACGAGCTCGGCTCCGTCAATTCATTAATGTGGTTTGAAATAAAATAAAAAATTTGCGAAACGAAAGCTTCGATATACGCAAATATTCCATTTTTCTGGTCTGGATTATTATATTCACTGAGGTGAAAGGCAAGTTCAATAGATTTTAATGTTTTAAGGTTATTTCCATATTGGAATAAATTATAAATAATCATAAGTGATCTAATTATATATTTTATTCCGTTTTTGTCGTAAAATACGGCCATTAGAGATGGATGGCAATATTTTTCTGTTGAAAATTCTAACCTGCATTGACCGTTTGTTAAAGTTATGGCGAAGTCGGAATCCTCACACTCGGAAGATCTTGGTTTTTTAAATTGTATCGCAGTAGACCTAATTATTTCCCCCGATAGTTCGATCACCATTAATCTCCTTGCAACTTTATAAGTTTAATTATATTATCGCGGTAAAAAATCCCCGCTCACGCCGATTTACTAACCCTAATATTCTGGAATTCTCGTTCATGTAAATTTTTCTATTGTGATAGTATATTCGCCAGACCCTTTCCAATGGATCACCCGATAGGGGGTAGTGATCAGTCTTTGCTCTCGGTAGAGCTCCAGGAGTTGCGCCGGACTCCAGCCATTTCCAGATGAAAATAAGGAATTCATGTTAACTAGGGCGCGACAAATATCTGTCCTTTCCAATTTGTTATTGACTTTTTTTAAAAAATTTATTTTATCTTGAGTAAACCCAAGGGCGACCAACTCCATTTGCTTTGTCCGATTTTCGCAAATAACTACTGCGCGATTTCCTGCAATGTCAATGACAACTATTTCATCAGTCAATGATTTCATCGTTTCGCCACGATCGAATTAAGTATTGAATTAATGTAGGTATTTTTTTTGGTGTTGAGATTGAATTTTTTAATTTAAGGGGGGTATGTGCCAGGATAGATACTTGCACGACGAAAAATACTTTCCTCCCCCCCTCAAACGGAATGGGTTGAGATAGTGCCGAAGCGACTGCGAGTCCAGTCCGTCATCACGGGGGGAGCGGGCTGAACTCACGCAGTCGCGCTTTGCCTATCGGTCCCACTACGATTGAAGCTTTACTGGGCGTAGTGTTTGGCTTAGAATTCCTCCGCTGGCGAAACGAATACGATGTATGCCTTTAACTCATATCACTTAAAATGTTAATAATACCTTCAGGCGACAGTTCAATGCCAATATTATGGCCGGGATTTATAACAGGCCATATCAAGCCGGAATTCGGCGCAATACACGAAGCCCATTCATCACCACGCAGTACTCGGCAATAATACTTAATTGCCTAATTCGACTTTTATCGGTGAATGCGCCCAACATTTTGATGCCATTTTTTCATATATAATTGGTCGAAACCCACTGCCATCGTCCGACACTCGTCCGGCAGATGGAAGAGGTAATGATGAGTTAATAAGATTCTGTATAAATATTTCAATTTGAATTGCATTTTCTCGTGCGCGGAGCAAATTTATTTCCAAATCATTCGTTGGGGTAAATGTTTCCAAGATATGACTCCTTCTAAAAAACTCGCGGCAAATGCCAAGTCCATTCATTGAAGCAGGCTGTTAATTCGGGATGCACTGATTTACTCGGCGGCCTCCTGTCAATCGACGTGATGATCTGATCAATAGCGCCATATTCTCTGCCCGCCATTGATCATGCACTAAGTGCCTATTCCCGTAGGTTGGAGTCGCTGCTTGAGCGCCTGGCAGCCGATCGCGGGCCGTCATATATGACTTGCCTCGTCTTAGCCTGGCTAGCCATGCGTCATCCTCTCGCCTTGCCCTCGGCTGCCATGCATCGCCTACGCGCACGTCGCAATCCGCTTCCTCCCCCTACGAGAATAAGCACTAAGGCTTCTACGACCTCGATTGCGCGGCCAAGATAGAGCTCATGCGGCGCAACAGATTTCTCGCTGAAATTGACAAGGTGACGCCGTGGGGCAATCTGCACATACTGATCGAGCCGCTCTATCGGAAAGTCGAAGGTGCAGGGCCTCCGCCCATCGAGATTGAAGCGCTCGGCGACGCCGGCTGCCACGGCTTGGAGAAACGGCCCGAAAACGTCGGCAAGGCGTTGCCCGGCAAAAAAGTGGCGCACGGCGGAAAAGCTGGGACATGTGAAAACCAGCATGCGGGCGAAGTTGAGCTTTCATTCCATGTCATCAATAACCTGTTCCGTCACCGCAAGACGCGCTAATGCGGTCTGGTAAAGAATGCCGCACAGTTGTTTACACTGTTCGCCTTCGCCAAATTTTTGCTGACCCGCAGGCGCTTTACAGTCACTGAAACCCGAAGAGCGTCTTGATCGCCGCAAGGCAATCACGATTGCCACGGTATGACATATTATTCGTAGCAATCTCGGCATATTCAGGATTGGCAGCGGCCAATTAAATTGTTATACAATAATAAGATTGACCACTCCATCCTTCGAATGACTTATTTCTTCCATGCAATAGTGCGGATCATTGAGGAGTCGCCATTTTATAAATGGCAGTGTTATCCTGGAATTAATATGGAACCGATTTTTTAGTTTTACCACTACACTTTGATGGTCTGGCCACCCAGGTTTTGCGATGCTTATAATCTGATTTCCATTTTTCATTTCAAGTAAAACTATTTTTTTCAAACCTAGCGGAAGCAGGTTAAAAATTTCTAACCATTTTTCCTGCGAAGTAGGGTTTTTATTTGCAATTGAAGATTGTATTTTTTTTTCTATTGATGCAATTTCAGCATTTAATCTTTCAAGGTTCCATATTTTTTCCTCGATGAAGTCGTAGTGTGGATTTAATTCATTGCCGTTATTTTTCCAAGGACTTTTATGCTTCATACTTACCTACCTATATTGGTCTAATTTTTCCTGGTGTCAATTTTGAAATATCACTCGGCGAAACGTAGTATTGGACAGCACCGCCAGCACCGAATTGGCTATTCCGTTTTGCGATTGATTTCGCAACGCATATATCTTGATTTACGCGAAATGCTTGTACCAGTGTGCGCATTTTGCGAGGGTTTCCTGCGGAATCATTCCCGGGCGTAACTTGTGTAAGTTCGTGATATTTTATAACGTCGCCTTTTGATTTTATCAACGTGTGATTAGTTACTCCAAACCCAGGTGCACTCCCTGGCGATAAAGAGTATAGTATTGCTCCAGCTTTAAGCGGTTTGTCCTCATAGCTATCTACTCCGATATATGGGTTATTTGGGTTTGTTGCGGTACCTTGGGTTAGCATAGCTTCTGCCGAAGGATTCTTTCCAAAGCACGGATCACAGGCAAGATTTATATTACATTTTTTTGCCAACCCGAGTGGATCAACCCCCCAATCCACCGAACTTAAGCGGACGGCCCATTTTTTCTCCGTCGACATCATTTAATTCTTGACAGGAGTGCCGCTTCGCGCGGCCGCCGCCCTGATTGCGAGGGGTGTTCGCGAGCAGGG
>NZ_JAFCXL010000030.1:0-37700 GCF_049898325.1 Massilia sp. DWR3-1-1
CTGAATTTCCACATACACCTCGTTGGGTTTCAAGGCTGCTCCGCAAAGCAGCCATCTTCTCAAATCGGTGTATCAGTTTTCAATCGCTGCTGTGTATCAGTTTACAACCGCTGCTGACAATTAGCATGAATATCCAGGCCGCTGGTGCCAACGAGCGTGACGCGCAGATCGGATTTGATCACGAGTGGTTCTATCATGGCGCGTAAATCGTGCAGCAGGGCATCGATGGAGACAGACTCACATTCCAGTCCGGCGCAGTCCGCCTCAATCGTGGCCAGGTCCTGCACTTCGGTGATCAAGTCGCGCAAATACCAGCCAGCCTTGCATATTTGCTTGATCGCAGTCAGTTGCATGGGCGTCGGCGCACCGGCTTCTAGCATTTGTGCGTAGCCCAGCATGGTACTGAGTGGGGTGCGCAACTCGTGTGTCATATGGGTGATGTAATCCGATTTCGCCACACTGCCGGCCGTGATGGCCACCATCGCCAATTCTGCGAGCTTCAGTTCGGTCACATCGACGAACGCGGAGATTGCCCCACATGCACTGCCTTGCTCATTCCGCAAAGGCACGACATTTCCAAAAAGGTAGCGGACGGTGCCATTCGGATGGACATGTTTGAACTCGTAATCGCGTATTTCCGTGCCGCTGGCCGCTTGTTGCAATGCCTCTCGCCCAGCGTGCGGTGGTCAAGTAATTTCGGACACAACGATAGGTTCTCGTGCTGCCATTTTCCGTTCGTAGACGGTGGGCGGCAGATTGCCCAATGCTGAATTGATTCGCTTGCCGTTGTAGAAGCCGACGATGTAGTCGGTGATGTCTGCCTTGGCCTCGGCATGGTTGGCATATTGGCGTTGCCAAACACGTTCCATTTTGAGATTCAGGAAGAAGCGCTCTGCGACGGCGTTATCCCAGCAATTACCTTTGCGGCTCATGCTGCAGACGAAGCCGTTTTCCTTCAAGAGTTCCTGGTACAGCTCGCTGGCATACTGGCTGCCCCGATCGGAATGAACGATCAGTCCTGCTGCCGGTCGGCGCTGCCCGATCGCCATGTTCAAGGCGTCGCACACCAGTTTGGCAGGCATGCTCGGCGCCATCGCCCATCCAACCACTTTGCGCGCATACAGGTCAAGCACGGTGGCCAGATACAGCCACCCGGCACCCGTCCGGATGTAGGTAATGTCGCTGACGTAAGCCAGGTTCGGTGCTGCCGGATTGAACTGTCGGTTCAGCACATTGGCGGCAATCGGCAAGTCGTGCTTGCTGTCTGTCGTATGGACGAATTTGCGCTTCCAGACGGGTTTCAAGGCTGCTTGGCGCATCAAACGACGCACCTTGTAGCGTCCAATCTGGAAGCCTTCGTTGGCCATGGCCGTGACCATCCGGCGGCTGCCGTAACTCTGATGGCTTGCCATGAATGCCGCTTTCAAATGAACGCTTTCTTTGCAGACTTTGGGTATGGCGAAACGTCGGTTTGCTTCGTAAAACGCAGACCTGCTTACGTCCAGAACACGGCAGCTTTGTTGCACCGGAATGGCCTCCTTTTGCAGCGCTACAATGACCTGATGAGTCACTTCATTTCGCGGGCAAAGAAGGCCGACGCTTTTTTTAATATTGTCACGTCTTGGCGAAGTTGCTGATTTTCCTGCTCCAGCTGGCGGATCCTTTGCTGCTCCGCCGTCAACGGCTTGCCAATACCGGGCTGGCCACTCTGCTCGGCGCCGACCTGCGCCAACCAACGCCGGATCGCGGTCTGGCCAATGTCCATGCTTTCGCTGACGTTCCGGATACTTTGGCCTTGTTCTGTGATCATCCGAACCACTTCCAGCTTCAGGCTCGGATCGAATGTTTTGCGTTTTCTTGTTGCCATGTGTTGCTCCTCAGGTGGTGCATTTTCCACCTATTGAGGTGTCCGGGCAAATTAGACCACAGCAGCGCCCATATTGGCATTCTGGCCTGTGCCTGGCTGCACTGGTGTATCGGAAATTCTAAACCAGCGATCATACAATTCGTTTCCCTTCACGTCCGCGAGAAGCCCATCGTGTGCGATGCAAACGGCGGCCGGAACCGCAAACAGCAAGTTGCTCAGTTCGTCCGAACGCTCTCGCTCGCGCCGCTCGCTAAGATGCAACTCTCTTTCGATGCGAGTGCGCTCTGATATGTCCCGCATGATCGCCGTATAGTACATGCCATGACCAAGATCGAAATAGGAGATCGAGGCCTCGGCGGGAAATTCGGTGCCATCGGCGCGAACGGCCGCGACCGATCCTGAACGTCCCATGCGGCGCGAGACGTATTCGGCAGTGCCGAATGCGCGCAGTTGCGCGCCGTGTTCAGCGCCGAAACGCTGGGGCAAGAGTTTGCTGAGCGAACTGCCGACAATGTCGGCGCGCGAGTAGCCGAACATTTTCTCCGCCGCCGGATTGAAGATGATAATGCGCTCCGTGTCGTCAGTCATGACGATTGCGTCCATGGCCGATTCGATCAGACCGCTCAACTGGGCTTGATTGACTTGCTTGATATGCTCCGCGTCCAGACGCAAGTCATCGCTGCGCCGCACGACTTCTGCAGCGCGCCAGATGAAGAGAGCGAAAAGGACCAGATAGGTAACCGAGGTCATGGCGACGCCAAAGCTAGAGCCATATAATTGCTGCCGCTCGCCCTCGATCCGCAGCCAGCCGAGCAAAAACGGGATGATCGCCGCAAGGGGCAAAAGGCGTCGCGCCAGCACACCTCCGACGGTGGCGCTGACCAGTACGGCGACTACGCCACGGGCCGGACGGGCCAAAAGAATCCCCGCACCGACAAACCAGGTACCAATGGCGGTATGCAGCGCCATCGTAGAATAAAACCCGACGCCGTAAAGGGAGCTTACACCGTAGGCGTAGCCCCAAGTTGCCAAGGTCGCGATGCCGATGGCAAGCAAGGCCAGCAGTTGCGAGAGAGCACGGGCGCGGGTGTCGAGCATGGCAAGTGCGGCCCCCGCCAGCAAAAAGTTCGCTGCGGTCGCGACCGCCATTCTGCCAGGGAAAATTCTGGAATCGAAGGCAGAACCTGGATGGAAAAGCTGGTCGATCCCCAACTGTAGGTCCAGGACATACTCAAGTAGTGTCGCAAGGCCGACGGCCGACACGATCATCGCGGTGGCAATCTGGACAATATACCAGCGCCGCTGCGCGCGGGATTTTCCAGCCGCAAACAATGAAGTGCCTGCCAGAATAAGGCAAAGCGCAGTGTTCGGTTGCATCGCTACCCACTGGGGAACAATGCTCGTAATTGCGACGATGCCAATTGCCCACCCGAGTAAAACAACTAATCCCAGTGCAATGACAAGCAGAGCGCAATGCTTACCGGCCGCTTCATACCGGGCAGTTAAGGTCGGGTCGCCATACCTGTTTTGCCGTAGTGCGATGTCCATGTTGTATTCTTCGTTTTGAGGATTTTACGAACACGTTTCGCACCGTTTAATTCCGCAAAGAAATGTGTTGACGGACCGGGAGCATGGCGCTAACCCGCGCCACGTTCTATGCGGTACCGCACAGACATTGGTCCCCAACCTTCGGTCTGTTGTAGTGTATCGGCGACATGGATAGTTAGATGTAGCGGCGTGCATTTCAAACCGAGCGTGCTCGCATTCGACGCCGTTTTCGGCTCGAATTAACTGCATTGACCGTAAGGCCATCCGTACGCTATCCGCAAATGAGCTTGCAATCGGTGGTGCCGGCTCGCATTCCTCGGCCACCGGCTCACGTTCATGCAAATGACCTTTCATATCGGTAGGCCCTCCGCGTGCATGCGCTGGCGGATTTCGGCCGTGCGCTTAGGATCCAACTAGTTGCTGAACCATCGCACGAATTTCCACCCCCTCGCGTCGAACTGTTCAGTCTTGTCCTTTAGACGGTACCCTAACTTCTCCTTTTAAAATGATCACGTAGGCATGCTGTGGCGAGGTAGGCTGATAGTAAATACGCACCCAATTTTGTCAAGGCTATTAACCGTTAGTGTCCCATCATTTGCTGCTATAGTCTGTTTGGCGATGGTCAAACCGAGGCCAAGTCCAGTGACGTTTGTGCTAGCTTGCGAAAACGGCAGGAACATAATGTCTGCCACTCCAGCCGCCAAACCGCCACAATGATCTTTGACATCGATGAGGATTCGATCACCTTGCGCATATGCTGTAAGCAGCACCTCCGTACCTGGCTTGGTAAATTTGAATGCGTTCTGCAACAAGTTGGCTACTGCGGCGATGAGCAAATCCCGCGTTCCTTTAATGGCAAGCTCTGCGTCAACCGGGAGGACTCGAAACGAACAGTCATAAACTTTCGAAGAAAGCGTGGCGGCGTCGTAAATCTCCTGGATCAATCCAGCAAGAGAGAACAAGTCCGAGGTCCCCTTAAGATGCGCCGAGCGGTGAACGTCTTGTATGGAATTCGTGATCAGTTTTTCGAGACTCACTAGACTCCGCTCAAGTACCGAGCCCGTGGCGCCGCTAAAACTAAGATTACCTGTTTTTGCTGCGGCGAACGCCAGCGATGCTGTTCCAAGTAAATTTCTAAGCTCATGAGCAAAGACACCCATTCGCTGATTCGATTCATCAGCATTTCGGGCGGCGTGAACGCCATCCCTTTGATAGCTAAATTCTGTAACTGCGTCAGAAATAGCATTGTCCAGGCATCGGTTCATTGTGCGGAATTCATCCACAGCAAAAGGCGCGTCTCGTTCCACGGCCAGGTCGGTAATGGATTGGCATAAATCTCCATAGTCGTGCACTACCTGGTCGACGGTTAGGCCCAGCTCCAACAGGGCTTTGCCGTGCTGTCCAGCCGACACGCTAACTTCTGAAAGTGCTGCCCCCCCGCCGATCGGTCCTGAAATAAGTTCGCTATTCTTCCTCTCGGGGGATTGCTCGACCCGGAGGGTTCTGATCAACTGATCGAGAAACAATGGAATGCCACTTTGAAGCTGCGCTTCTGTAGCTGAACGACCTGGACGATTTCCTACCTTGACGCGGCAGCGAGCTGCTAGCTCGTCCCGGTTATTAGACAAAAAATGATGCAACATAAGAAACCCTCCGCCCTAGATTTAGTCTATATCGTCATGTACATCTTTTTCATCCATAAAATCAATGCTTGTAGCCGGCCCTCCTACGGTGTCGCTGGCAGGGCGGCGAGCGGAAAATCGGCGCTTTTCACACAAAACACCCATCTTTCGCATAGTTTTTAGGCGAAACATCATAGAATCGCCGCTCCTGGCTGAAATGGCGCCGAGTCGAAAAAGATGTGTAAAACGAAATGACTTAAGTCTTAGCAAGCCGCAGATGTGCAAGGCAATCTTGACGACTCTTCATCATACAGCGGTATTTGCTATTTTTTAATCTTTAGTACCGATTAGTTCCCGCCTTAATGAGGTACACGCTAAAGGATCGCGGCGTCACCCTCAAGGCGACTGAGCAGCCATCGACCCCCGCAGCGCGGCGGGTAAGGCATTCTTGGACATGCTTGGCGTGTTCGCGGAGTTCGAAACCAACCTCTGGCGAGAGCGCCAGCTTAAAGGCATTGCAGCCGCGAAGGCGCGCGGCGCCTACCCTGGGCGCAAGCCATTGGTCGATTCCGCCGAGGTCCAGCGCCTGCACGTTGAAGAGAAACTGGGCGCGACGGAGATCGCGCGGCGGCTCGGCCGGTCGAGCTCGGTGTACCGCGCGCTGACCCGCCAGGGCGGCTGGCGTAAGGCAATTCCCGTCGATTCGCTGCTGCAACTACGGCAGCGGCTGGACCGCCTGACGTCCAAGAGACCTGAGCGGGCGGCCCAGATCGCCGCTGCGGTCGGCTTGTACTGCGTCCCCGCGACGACCGTCCATTGGGCGCTGCAAGCGGTTCAGAAGCCACACGCTGCGCACCGCGCTGACCACGGTAAGCCGCGATTGTTACCGCAAGCAGTGTTTGACGGTATTGCGAGCTGATCGCCGCGCTGAGACTATGCACCACCAACAAGGCCGCGTGCCATCTGTCCACCGGTGAGTATGTTCACTCAACCTGATGAGTTTCGGGGCCATTTTGATCACGTAGCGCGATGGCCGACGTAAATTCCCAACACGCTATTTGCTCATTGGTGCCCTTGCGGCAGCACTACCGCACTACCTCGATCGAGGACAGGAAGACCAGCTCGGTGCGTTCGGCCTGGTGCTCAAATGATCGTGCTATGGAACACCAGCTAGGAGTGTGCGCGGCAGATAGTTTTTTGGCGCTCGCAGGCGACGATTTTCTTGATCGGCGTAGCCGCGGAGTCACTTTCGCGCGCGAAGTTGAAGGAAATCTGAGACGGAAGGGCTAAATCGGCTGGTTTTTGGCCCTTATCCGTATGAGGTGTACATCATTTTTGCCATTCGGCGCAGGTTCAGCGCCATGCAGACGAGTCTCCACTCGGCCTTGGCCTTGACCAGTCCGCGCATACTGAATTGCCGGAAGCCCAGCACGCTTTTGACCCAAGCGTTGGGCGGCTCCGAAATCCATTTGCGTTTTCGATAAGCTGCCTGTGTCGTCGCCGATTTAAATTTTTCGGCCATGGCGGCGCACAAAGGACGCTTCTTCGGATCAATCATTGCTCCCTTTTTTCCGGTACGCCCGAGCGCCACGATCAGTTCGGATGGGTGATTACGAAGATGTTCAAACATGGCCTCGGAGCGATAGCCAGCATCGGCGAGTACCTGCTTGGCATCGGCACCAACGTCCCGTTTGACGGCGGCAAGCACGTTCGCCAGTTGGCCGCTATCGGCCGCACTATTGACGAGCTCCGCAGCCACGATGATGTGGGCGCTTTCATCAACCGCCGCCTGGGCGTTGTAAGCGTAGTCGAAGCCACCGCCAGCGCGCTTCATAATGCGGCTCTCCGGATCGGTGAAATTTTCCTGCGCCTCGGGTTTGGGTTCGCCGAATTTATATTTGAAGCGCGACTTCTTTTGCGGCTTGCCCGGGTCATCTGGGGGCGCAGCATCATCGTCGCTGCGTCCGCGAGCGGTATCGTTCTGGCGCTGGCGCTCCTCAAGGCGTGCTCGAGCGGCGTGAATGACGGCGAGGCGGTCCTCCCGTCTGGCGATCTCCGCCGGGATATCGAGTTCAGGCTCGTTCCTCTCGGCCGCGTCGGTCACCTTGGCCTTGGCCAACAGCGCATCGATTTGCTCCTTCAGTTCACGCTCGGCCTTTTGCATACGATCGTAGCTCATCGCCTTGTGGCGCGATGCATTGGCCTTGATCTTGGTGCCGTCGACGCCGATCGTACCGAGCTTGACCAGGCCGCACTCCTTGGCCAATTTCACCACTTGGACAAACAGGTTCGACAGCTCCTGCAAGTGGACTGCACGGAAATCGCAAATCGTTCGGTGCGCCGGAAAATTGTCGGCAGCGAGCATCCGTAACGCCACGTCCTCATGCAGTTTTCTAGCCAGCTTACGCGACGAGAATACGCCGGTGGCGTAACCGTACACCAGCACCTTGACCATCATCGCCGGATTGAATGGCTGGTTGCGCGAACCGCCTGCGGCATACCGCGCGTGAAAAGCGGACAGGTCGAGCGAGTCGACCGTGTCGCTGCCAAGTATGCCAAGTATGCCAAGTATGCCAAGTGGCCTTCTGGCAGCCAGTCTTGCAGGGCATGAGGCAGCAACATCTGCTGAGCGGGATTGTATGGAAGATAGCTCGTCGTCATGTGACAAGTTTACCTCGTCTTCCGCATAGGTGAAATCAATTTCTGCCGCGCAGACTCCTAGCGAGCGATGAATCGCCTTGCGAACCTGGCTTAACCGTGGTTTACGTTCCATTGCACCTTAGACCCCTACGCGATGACTGGCAAGCGCGGGCCAGGCGCGAGCCAGCATGGCTAGCCATGCAACGACGAGGCAAGTCATGCATGACAGCCCGCCCCCGCTTGCCAGGCGCGGCAGCAGCGACTCCAGACTACTGGGATAGGTTCTGAGAATGGCCGCAGCACCCAGCCCCTGCAACAGACGCATCACGATCAACGCGTTGATCGATGGCTGCAAAGCGCAACCGAGCGATGCGAATGTGAACACGGCGAGCCCCGCTGCATATTGGTTGCGGTAGCCAAAAATTGATGCCAGCGCAGCGAAAATCGCCAACGTCATCGCAGCGGTCAGCAAATAACCGTTGGCGACCCATACAACTGCGCCGGAAGACACGTTTAGCGCTCGCGCAATCTGGGGTAAGGCAACATTAATGATTGTCCCATCAAGGACAGTCATCGTAGTAGTGGTCATTACGGCAAGTAGTGCCAGTCGCCGCTGAGGGCCTGGCAAGCCCTCATCACCCGGCATATCAGTGAACAATGTCATTGGATTAATGTGGTTATAAGTAGTCGACAGAACCCGGGAAATTACTCACAAAAAAAGCTGTTCAGTACTTCACTGAACAGCTTTGGGATGAGACTCAATGTTCACCGACGACACCATAGCCCATAATAAGAAGATGTTTAATTATTAAGCAGCTTCACCGGCAGCTGACCCCGTAGCCAGATTGCCGCCCCATCGCTCCTTTGCCTTCGCGAAGTCGAGTGGTGCACGAAACAAGTCTTCGTACGTCCAGTCAGCATTGGGGATGCGCCAAATGATTTCTAATGCAAGCCCGTCCGGGTCGCGGGCATACACCGAAAGATGCATCGGCTGGTAGACATCATCCATCAATGCGTTGGCATCCTTCAGACGACGACCCATGTCTTCCAACTCTGTGATCGTTCCGACCTCAAGCGCAATATGGAACAGCCCAGGCGCAGAAGGCTTCCCCCAACCGGGGAGAGGAAGCGTAGCATTCGCAATGATTGCGATATCGTGATGATTGGTAGATTCACCTACGGCGCGGAAAAACCGCATTTCCTTCCAGTTATCTTGTGCGGGTAATGTGGCGACGAGCCGGAGCCCGAGCACATCGCGATAAAAAACTGTCGATTTCTCCAAATCTGAGACCGAGAGAACCACGTGATTGACACGACGAATAGACATGAATACTTCCCTTGTATTTAAGTATTGGAAAAACAGTTGCGGATAGCTCTAAGAAATAATCCCAAAAAGCGCAAAATGCTAGAGATTATTGAGGCTCCACAAAGAGAGGCGGCGTATGGTTTCGCTGGCTGCAACAAGCTGTTCTCGCTCCTGGGCCGAAAGGCAAGTCTGCATGGCTTCAAACAACCAGCTGTCGCGTTGTGATCGCGTAGCGTGCACGAGAGCGTGACCTGTCTCAGTCAACGAAAGACGCACTTTCCGTTTGTCAGCAGAATCAGGACTGCGCCGAATAAGTGAGCGAGCATCCAAATTGCTCAGAACCTGAGCGAGGTTGGATGAATGCAATTCCAATTCGGACGCAATTTGGGTTGGTATGGCCTGCCCATTAGCGCGTTCGATCGCGCCGAGGACCATCAGCTGTGTCCACGTCTCCCCATCTGTGCGACTTGACTGGCGTAAGCGCCGAGCCAAGGCGACGATGTTCTCGCGCAAATCGGAAATTTTTTGATCTTGCTGAGTGAATTTTTCCATATGCCGATTATTACATAGCTATTTTAAAATAGCAAAATGTAGGCAGACTTCGGCGCGAGTGCGATGTCCAGAAACGACTGCGTGCCCGCGAATGCGCAAGTCTTACGAACGCGCGCCGACAGCGGGCACGAATTCTTGAGGGCCACTTCAAAACGGGCGTTTATCAATTGCCGCGATGCAGGAAGCAGATAGATAATGCAGGTCCTTTTTCAACCGTAAGCACATCTACATGAGCATTCCCCGCCAGAACCAAACCCCATCGACGCTGCGCCGCATCCTCCCTGACCTCATCATCCTGCCGACCATTGCGCTGGTACTCAGTGCCATAATGGCTTGGGCAAACGTCGGCTTCAGCGATGCTTTTCTGCCGCGCTGGATGCGCGGTTTCGTAATTAGTCTGGTGTTGCTTCCAGTGATTCTTGCCTGCCTGGGCGTAGTCGAACGTGGTGTCGTCGCTGTAGCCGGCGGCTTGCCGTGCCTGGCACAGAAACTGACAGTTGCCGTGGTCACGGCCGTGTTTATCGAAAGTACCCTGGCCCTTGCAGTCACCATGAGCACATGGCCCGATCCCGCCGTATTTGGCGCACAGTGGTGGGCCGCTTTCAGCCGTTCATATCCGGCAGGCCTGGCGATTTCGGCATTTTTCGTGTTTTACATGAAGCCGAAGATGGAGCGCATGCGCGCAACTGCCCAACTGTAACGGCTAACGTTTGGTGTGGTCGTTCTCGCGTTCGACACCGATTTCGACTCACGATAACTGCGACTGTCCGCCCAAACGGGCCATTTGCGTGAGACGAATAGTGCGTCTCAATACAGCGTGGTGGACGACCGAAGCGACTTCAGCTACCAGGAGCTCATCGGCCTCAAGCGCCTTATGGAGGTCGTGGAGGACGTCGGAGGCCGGCTGTCGGTGATCCTCGCCGGCCATCCTACACTACGCAATGACCTGCGCAGGCCGACGATGGAGGAAATCGGCTACCGCACCGACATCTTCAATTTGGACGGCATCGCCGGCAGCGAGCGCGACTACATCCATTGGCTGCTCGGTGTCTGCACCGGCAACAAGACCGAGCCGGGGGAGATCCTGACCGCCGAGGCGATCGACATACTGGCCACCAAGCTGCGCACGCCGCTGCAGGTTCAGTTGCACCTGACGCTGGCCCTCGAAGCGGGATACCAGACCGGCGAGAAGCCGGTCACGGCCGAATTGGTGGAGACGGTGCTGTCGCGCCAGCTCGACGACCTGGAGCCGACGCTGGCGCGCCACGGCTACCGGCTCAAAGCCAAGACCGAGCAGTTCGATGCCAAGGCGGCGGAGATTCGCGCGATGTTCAGCAACCAGCTCGAACCGCAGCGCACGGCCGGGATCCACGAGCGCATGCTGGCGGCGGGCTTGCCGGTATGAGCCGTCTTTTGCAGTTAGCGTGAGCCGGCGTCCGTGGACTGCGAGCCGTTTCCTTCAATTGCAAGCTCATTTGCAGATAATGTGAATACGGGCCTTCCGTCATGCAGTTAATTCGAGCAGAAACTGGCGTTGAATGCGAGCATGGCCACTTTCAAACGCGAGCCGCTACAAACAGGCCGACCGCGCGTGCCGCTGGCGGCGCCTACCCGGTGGGCGCGCCAGGCTCTGGCGCCAGGCCAGGCCGGTGGCGCAGGCTGAGGAAATCGTAGACCGCCGGGCTTTTCGCCTGTGGCGGCAAGCGCAGCACCTCGGGGTGCGACAAGGTCCTGGCGGCATCGTCGTAGCCGGCGCGCCAGTGGTCGAGCATGGTGCGACGGGAAAATTCGTAGTCTTTCGACTGCGCTTCGTAGGTGGGCGAATGGTAGACCAGCTGGATGATGTTGTAGACGGCCTGGTCGGAGGCGGCCACGAGCAGCTTCGCCTGGGGGGTGGCGGCCAGCGCCGGCGGCATTTGCGCGAGCAGTTCCTTGAACGCCGCGCGGTATTTTTCGCTGTCCCTGAAGTGGTCGGTGGCGGCCCGCGTGCGGCTCGAATACTGCACTTCCTTCATGCGCACGGCGACGGTGGCCAGGTCGGTCGGCATGGCGCCGTCGGCGCTCCACAGGTCGACCTGCCACACCAGGGTGTCGAGATTGTTGCGCCCCGATAGCACCCAGTCGAGCGGGGTGTTCGACACCAGCCCCCCGTCCCAGTAAAACTCGCCGTCGATCTCGACGGCGGCGAAGGCCGGCGGCAAGGCGCCGCTGGCCATCACGTGCTCGGGAGCGATCAGGTCGGTGGCATTGTCGAAATACGCGAAATTGGCGGTGCGCACATTGACGGCGCCCACCGAGAAGCGCATTTCGCGCGCGTTGATGCGATCGAAATCGACCAGGCGCAGCAAGGTAGCGCGCAGCGCCGTGGTGTCGTAGTAGCTGGGGGTACCCGTATGCACCCACGGCAGGTAGGGCGGCGGCACGCGCGGCTCGAAAAACCCGGGCACGCCAAGGCTCACCACGCGCCCCGCATGCCACTGGTTGATCCAGGCACGGGTGTCGTCCGTGACGGCGAACTGGGCCCAGAAATCGCCGATGCCGAGGCTGTCCGTGGGGCTCACCAGCTCCCAGAACTGGCGCAATTTCGCCACCCGGTCTTCGACCTTGTTGCCGGCGATCAGGGCGCAATTGACTGCGCCAATCGAGATGCCCGCCACCCAGGTCGGCTCAATGCCCGACTCATGCAGGCGTTCGTACACGCCGGCCTGGTAAGCCCCCAGCGCGCCACCGCCCTGCAGCAGCAAGGCAATGCTGCCGAACTCGGTAGAACAGGGCCGCGCCACCTCGGGCGCGGCCCTGCCGGCCGGTCGCGCTGCGCCCGGCCTGGCGGCCTGCTTGATTGCACCCTGCTCACGATCATTCACGTTCGGCCCTCACCTCTGAGCACGCCACTGGCGTCGATTCCCGATTAGACCTCGAAAAACTTAGGCGTCGCTGACAACCCCGCCAACGCCGCCGGTAACACGGGCCGCGCCCGGCCTGTTCAGGCTAGACCGCCCTGCCCGGTCCGCACTGACACACCGCATGCGCCTTGCATGCGGCTCAGGCGAGCGGCAAACTGGCCGCGTGCGGTCCGATGTGTTCGTACAAAATCAGCGAGCCGATGATGATCAGCACGATGCCGCCCACCATCTCGGCGCGCTTGCCGGCGATCGCGCCCAGGCCGCGCCCCACCATCACGCCGAGCGTCACCATGACAAAGGTGGAAAACCCGATCGCTGCCGCCGTGATGGCGATATCGGCGCCCAGGAAGGCCAGGCTGGCGCCCACGGCCATGGCATCGATGCTGGTGGCAAAGCCGGTGACCGCCAGGGCCAGGAATGAGTGCGAACTGGGCTTGTCCTCGGCCTCGTCGTCGGCCTGAAAACCGGCGTAAATCATGCGCGCACCGAGCACGAACAGCATGGTGAAGGCGATCCAGTGGTCCCACGCTTCGACATACGGTGCGGCGACCTTGCCCAGCGACCAGCCGATCACGGGGGTGATCGCTTCGATCACGCCGAAAATCAGGCCCGTGCGCAGCGCTTCCTTCCATTGCGGTCTCTGCAGGGCGGCGCCTTTGCCGACAGCGGCGGCAAAGGCATCGGTCGACATGGCAAGCGACAGGGCGACGGTGGCGGCAACATTCATGGATGACTCTCGGACGGTGGTAAATTGCGGTGCCGCATTGTACCCGAGGCGGACCCGTATCGCGGCGCCACCCCGGCCGCCGTCAAGGCAAGGTGCGGCCGAACACCTGCGCCAGGTAGGCAAGAAAGGTGGGGTCGGTCGACATGGTCTTGCCGGGCGAATCGGACAGCTTGGCCACCGGTTGGCCGTTGCTCTCCACCAGTTTCATCACCAGGTTGAGCGGCGCGATGCCCGTGTCGTTGGTCAGGTTGGTGCCGATGCCGAAGCCGGTCTGGGTGCGGTCGGCGAAATGGCGGTACAGCGCGAACGCGTGCGCCAGGTCGAGGCCATCGGAATACACGAGCCGCTTGGTCTGCGCGTCGATGCGCAATTTTGCATAATGGGACAGCGCCTTCTCGCCCCAGGCGAAGGGATCGCCTGAATCGTGGCGCAGGCCGTCGAACAGTTTGGCAAAGTACAGGTCGAAGTCGCGCAGGAAGGCATCCATGCCGACCGTGTCGGTGAGCGCCGTACCCAGGTCGCCCCGGTATTCCTGCACCCAGTCTTCCAGTGCGGCCGTTTGGAAATCGCGCAGGCGCACGTTGAATGACTGGTAGGCCTGCATGTATTCGTGGGCCATGGTGCCAATGGGCACCAGCTCATATTTTTTCGCCAGCCAGACATTCGAGGTGCCCTTGAAGTGACGCGGCGCCTGGCGCGCCAGGGTGGCGACCACCTCTTCCTGCCATGCACCGGAGAAACGGCGGCGCACGCCGAAATCGAAAAATTCGAAGCCGTTGCGGCGCGGCGCCTCCATGCCAAAGGCGTCGAGCATGGCGACCTTGCCGGCCAGGCGAAGGCGTGCTTCGCCCAGCGCGGCGGTTTGGTCGAAGCGGCGGAAATACAATTCGTTGACGATATACAGCACGAAAATTTCAAAGCCCATCACGTGCACGACGGGACCGCGGGCGCGAATGCGCAGGTGGTCACCGTCCACGCTGACTTCGATGAACTTGCGCTGAAAGCGGAACACGGTGAGAAAATCGGCGAAATCGCTCTTGATGAAACGCAGGCTACGCAGATAGTCCACTTCGTCCTCGGCAAAGTGCAGCGTGCACAGGTGGTCGAGTTCGGCGTCGACCTCGTCCTTCAGCCGGGCCAGCGGGTAGTGGGGCGTATTGCGACACAGGAATGTATAGGTCGTCTGCGTGGCGGGATGACGGTGCAGCAGCGCCTGCCACATGGTGAACTTGTAGAGGTCGGTTTCAAGCAGGCTGCGAACGATCGGCATGGGCTGGCGGGAGTGGGGTCAGTGGGCGGCCGCTGGCGGCCAGCGCGCTGCGCGCCCGACCGGCGGTCTCCCGGGTCGGCATGGCCGCCAGGGTAGTCGCCTTATGGTACAGGGTATTGCGTGTGCCTTGTGCAATTGCAGCGTGGAAGCCGCTGCGGTCCTTCGCTTACAGCTTGATGTGGCCGTGGTCAGCTGGATCGAGCTCAGGCCGGGTGCCCGTCACGGCTGCCTTGGCCATCTCGAACATGCGCGTGAGCTTGTTTTCCTTGCTGTCCCAGTACTGCACGGTCTTCGACACCACTTTGACCAGCACGACATGGGGGTCGTCTTTGCCGTTTGGAAACCAGGCGGCCACCATCGGGTTCCACAAGGCCTCGATGCGGGCCCGGTCCACGACGCGCTCGGCCGTGCCGCTGATCGACACATACAGGCTATCTTCCGGTTCGGCGAAGCTGACATTGACCTGGGGGCTGCCGGCGATATTGGTCCACAGATCCGTATTGCTAGAAGTGAAGAACCACAGGGCACCGTCGGCGTCGACTTCCTGGTTGGTCATGGGCTGGCTGATCAGGTGACCATACTGGTCAAGCGTGGTGAACATGGCGAAGCGCACCGACTTGATTTTGTCCGACAGTTCGGCGACCTGGGTGGATTGTTCGTTGGACATGGTATTTCCTTCACAATGGGGGAATGACGTTGACTGAACGATTATTGTGTCATTCACGCCACGGCCCGTCTGTGCGTGCGCGAACGGATCAGCCCTGTTTGTCCAGAACAAATAGAAAAAGCCGGGCGAACCCGGCTTGTTTTACTCCACCCTGTCAGGCTTACTTTGCGGCGGTCGACACCGGCGCGTGGTCGATCTTGACTTTCGATTTTTGCTTCAGACCATCGAGGTAATGGTACATGTCCTGTTGTCCGATGGCGCTGTTGATCTGCTCCATCTCGGCCTTGCGGCGGGCCGCATCGGGGGTGGCGGTCTGGGCGACCTTGCCGATCCGATAGACGCCAAAGCCCTGCCCTGGCAAATCGACACCGACATAGACGGGCAACTTGCTCACGTCCGCCTTGAGCACGTCGATCGCGGCCGGGGTCGGGATGGTGGGCGGCTTGGTGCGGCTGACCAGTTTCGCTTCGCCGAAACCGCTGGCGTCGCCCGAGGTCCTGGCGCTGGACAGTTTGGCTTCGCCGGCCTTGCGCGCCAGTTTGACCGCTTCTTCGATCGTCACCCGTTGACGAATCACGGCATCGACCTCGGCCAGCGGACGCTTCGTCGCGGGCTTAAATTCCAGCACGCGGCCGGCGATCAGGGTGTTGGGACCTGCCTGCACGGGTTCCGTGTTGCGCTTGTTCTTGATCGAATCGTCGGAAAACAGGGCCGCGAGGAACTTGGCATTGGCATACGGGGCCTGTGCCAGGGCCGGCGCCGGGGTGCGCGTGAGGCCTTCGATCGTGTCGATCTTCAGCTTGAGCTTGTCGGCGGCGGGCTTGAGGCTGTCAGCTTGTTCGTACAGGGTATTGGTGAACACTTCCGCCAGTTCCGAATACTTCTTCGACAGTTTCTGTTTTTTCAGCTCGGCAGCGATCTCGTTTTTCGCTTCTTCCAGCGGCTTGATGGCGGCCGGCTTGAGCGCCGTGATGGTGATGATGTGGAAACCGTATTCATCGAGGGTGGGCTCGCTGATCTCGCCCTGCTTGAGCCGGTACATGACATCGGTGACTGGCTTGCTGAAGCCGTCTTTCGCCACCACGCCCAGGTCGCCGCCCAGTTCGGCCGAACCGACGTCTTCCGACCTGGCCTTGGCGATGGCGGCAAACTGTGCGGGCGCCTTGCGCACTTCGGCGAGGATCGCCTCGGCCTTGGCCTTGGCGGTGGCGCGCTCGGCAGCCGAAGCGGCCGGCAGCAGCTTGACCAGGATGTGGCTGGCCGTGCGCTGTTCGCCAGTGCCGAAGCGGCTGGCATTGGCCTTGTAGAAGGCCTCGACGTCGGCATCGGTGACGGCGACCTGGCTTTCCAGCAATTCCGGCGTGAACAGCACATATTCGGCCTTGATGCTGGCAGGCACTTCGAACAGCTTGGCGTTCTTGTCGTAGAAATCCTTGACCATCGCGTCGGTCAGCTTGACCTGGGCGATGTAGTCGGCAGCGGGAAAGACCAGTTCCTGCACTTCGCGCTCCTGGTCATTCAGGTCCGACAGGCGGGCGGCGATGGTGCGCGGGGCGAAACCGCTGTCCTGGATGGCGGTGGTCAACTGTTGCACTTCCATGCTGCGGCGCACCTTGGCGTCCAGGCCGGTGGTGGTCAGGCCCATCTGCGCGGCCGTCGCCTTGTATTGGTCGACGCTGCCGCCGAACTGTTCGGCGTAGAACGCCGCCAGCACGGGATCAGTCACCGTCAGGTGGCTGCGGGCGATCTCGGCGCTGACGACGCGATCATTGATCAGGCTGTCGAGGACGGCCTGGCGTGCTTCCGGGGTGTCGACCAGTTTTTGGTCGAACTTGTCGCCCATCGCCTGGCGATAGCGGTCGATCTGCGCGCGCTGGGCGTTTTCCCATTCCTGCTGGGTAATCTTCTGACCGTCCACCGTGGCCACCGTGCTGGCGTCGGCACCCTTGTCGGTGTAACTGGACACGCCCACGAGCACGAAGGAAGGAACGATCAGGATCAGCAAAATGCCGTACATCCAGCGCTGGTGATTTCGAATAAATTCAAACATGGTCAACCAATTCTTGTCGAGAATGCGATTAATAGTACAAGAGTACAGACGAAAAAAAGGCGAACCATGGTTCGCCTTTTTCTTCTTTTATGCTGGCGGAGCGGACGGGACTCGAACCCGCGACCTCCGACGTGACAGGCCGGCATTCTAACCAACTGAACTACCACTCCAATTTGCTGCTCACTTACTGCCCTGCTATTTTACTGCTTTACAGCCTGGAGTGCGGCTGCGCCGCGCAGGCCACAGCGGCCTGGACTCGCCCGCGTCTCGCGGGCCGCTGTTTCGCTGGTAGGCGAAACACTTTCTCGTCCCAAGCCGTGCGCCCCGCAGGAGGGCCCACGCATACTTCTATATTCTGGCGGAGCGGACGGGACTCGAACCCGCGACCTCCGACGTGACAGGCCGGCATTCTAACCAACTGAACTACCACTCCCATGGTATTGCTGCTTTAATGCTATTTTTTTACTACTCGACTGCTCTGCTGCCTTACTGCCTGAATGGCGGCTTGCGCCGCTGATAGCCGAGCGGCCTGGACTCGCCCGCGTCTCGCGGGCCGTTGTTTCGCTTGTAAGCGAAACACTTTCTCGTCCCAAGCCGTGCGCCCCGCAGGGGGCCCACTCTTGTATCTTTGTTCTGGCGGAGCGGACGGGACTCGAACCCGCGACCTCCGACGTGACAGGCCGGCATTCTAACCAACTGAACTACCACTCCGTATAAACCATTTACCACCCGCCCGGATGTCATCCCGGCCAGCTTTGGCGATTGTCACCTCGCCAAAGGCAATTAGTTTACTGCATCTTTAAGCGCTTTGCCAGCTTTAAATTTTGGCACCTTGGCCGCCTTGATGGTCAGCGTTTCATTGGTGCGGGGATTGCGGCCCGTGCGGGCGGCGCGCTCGCCCACACTGAAGGTGCCGAAGCCCACCAGGGTGACGGTACCGTTGTCTTTCAAGCTGCTCGTCACGGCCGCCATCATCGCGTCGAGTGCGCGCGTGGCCGATGCCTTGGTGATGTCCGCCGACTTGGCGATTTCTTCAATTAACTCTGTCTTGTTCACTCGATGTCCCGTCCGATGGTGATGGCGCGCCAATCGCGCCATCATCGCGTTTCGCGCCTTGTGCGCGCGATCTGCGTGCTATTTGCGCTGCGGAAGCTTATCCGCAGCGCGTATTAAACAAGCCGCCTTATTCCCTGTCAAGAGCGATCACTGCCGGGCGCGCCCGCGCAGCGCGCCCCGGGCGTAAAAAAGGCGCCATCTGCATGGCGCCTTGCTCACCGTCCCTGCAGGCAGGTCAGTGCTTGACCACCTCGGCCTGGCCGTCCGCGGCCGCCGCTGTTGCCGGCGCCGCCGCCACTGCCACGGCAGGCGTCTCCACGATCGGCTGGGGCGGACGCTCCAGCGCGATCTCGAGCACCTTGTCGATCCAGCGCACGGGGATGATCTCCAGCTTGTTTTTCACCGTGTCAGGAATCTCGGCCAGGTCCTTGACGTTCTGCTCGGGAATCAACACCGTCTTGATGCCGCCACGCTGCGCCGCCAGCAATTTTTCCTTCAGGCCGCCGATGGGCAACACTTCGCCGCGCAAGGTGATCTCGCCCGTCATCGCCACGTCGGCGCGCACCGGGATGCCCGTGAACACCGACACCATCGCCGTCGTCATGGCAATGCCAGCCGACGGGCCGTCTTTCGGCGTCGCCCCTTCCGGCACGTGAATGTGAATGTCCGATTTTTCGAACACTTCATTCTTGATGCCGACCCGGTTGGCACGCGAACGCACCACCGTGCGCGCCGCCTGGATCGACTCTTTCATGACGTCGCCCAGCGTGCCGGTGCTGACAACGACGCCCTTGCCCGGCATCTGCACCGCTTCGATGGTGAGCAGATCGCCACCGACCTCGGTCCAGGCCAGTCCAACCACCTGCCCCACCTGGTTTTCCTTCTCGGCGACACCGAAGTCATAGCGGCGCACGCCGAGGAACTTGTCGAGGTTCTTGTTGGTGACGGCGACCTTCTTCTCGGTCTTTTTCAGCAACAGCATCTTGACCACCTTGCGGCAGATCTTCGACACTTCGCGCTCGAGCGAACGCACGCCCGCTTCCCGCGTGTAGTAACGGATGATGTCGCGCAGTGCCGACTCGGCCACCGTGATTTCATCTTCCTTCAGGCCGTTGGCCTTGATCTGCTTGGGCAGCAGGTAACGCTGGGCGATGCTGGTCTTCTCGTCTTCCGTGTAACCAGACAGGCGAATCACTTCCATCCGGTCGAGCAGCGCCGGCGGGATGTTGTAGGAGTTCGAGGTGGCCACGAACATCACGTCCGACAGGTCGAAGTCCACTTCGATGTAGTGATCCGAGAACGTGTGGTTCTGTTCCGGGTCCAGCACTTCGAGCAGGGCCGACGACGGGTCGCCGCGGAAGTCCGCGCCCATCTTGTCGATTTCATCGAGCAGGAACAGGGGATTGCGCACGCCCACCTTGGCCAGCGATTGCAGCACCTTGCCCGGCATCGAACCGATGTAGGTGCGACGGTGACCGCGGATCTCCGCTTCATCGCGCACGCCACCGAGGGCCATGCGCACGAACTTGCGGTTCGTTGCACGGGCGATCGACTGGCCCAGCGAGGTCTTGCCCACGCCCGGTGGCCCCACGAAGCACAGGATCGGCGCCTTGAGCTTGTCGACGCGCTGTTGCACTGCCAAATACTCGAGGATGCGCTCTTTCACCTTGTCGAGGCCGTAGTGGTCACCCTCGAGCACTTTCTCGGCGTTGACCAGGTCGTTGTTGACCTTGGATTTCTTCTTCCACGGCAGGTTGACCAAGGTGTCGATGTAGTTGCGCACCACCGTCGCCTCGGCCGACATGGGCGACATCAGCTTGAGCTTTTTCAGCTCCGCCGTGGCCTTGTCGAGCGCCTCTTTCGGCATCTTGGCGGCGATCACTTTCTTCTCGAGTTCGTCGATGTCGGCGCCGTCTTCGCCCTCGCCCAGTTCTTTCTGGATGGCCTTGACCTGCTCGTTCAGGTAGTACTCGCGCTGCGATTTTTCCATCTGGCGCTTGACGCGGCCACGGATGCGTTTTTCCACCTGCAGAATGTCGAGCTCGCCCTCAAGCTGGCCGAGCAGGTGCTCGAGGCGCTTGGCGACGTTGAAAATCTCCAGGATCACTTGCTTCTGCTCGAGCTTCAACGGCAGGTGGGCGGCCACGGTGTCGGCCAGGCGACCGGCGTCGTCGATGCCGGCCAGCGAGGCGAGGATCTCGGGAGGAATCTTTTTATTCAGTTTGACGTACTGGTCGAACTGTTGAACGATGGCGCGGCGCATCGCCTCGACTTCGGAATCGTCGCCCACTTCGGGCGCGATCGGCGTCAATTCGGCGGTGAAGTGCGACGCCCCGTCGGTGATGTGGTTGATGCGGGCGCGCTGGGCGCCTTCGACCAGCACCTTGACGGTGCCATCGGGCAGCTTCAACATTTGCAAAATGTTGGCGACGCAACCGATCTCGTAGATATCGGAAGCGGACGGCTCATCCTTGGCGGCGGCCTTTTGGGCGGCCAGCATGATGCTCTTGCCCTGCTCCATGGCCGCTTCCAGCGCCTTGATGGACTTCGGACGGCCGACAAACAGGGGTATTACCATATGAGGAAAGACGACCACGTCGCGCAACGGCAATAATGGCAGCGTCGTTTGCTCAGTTAATTTAGAAGTTGTCATGGCATACCTTATAGAAAGCGTGATTACGATGTTGGCACTGGCTGCCTGAATACAAGGCCAGATTGCAAAAATATTTTCGACGGAGTAATAAAACCCATCACATTTCTGCCCAATTCCGAGCCGCATTCAGCGAGATTACAAACGTGAATGCAAAAAAACCTATTTGTCCGTCCTGAATAAAAAAAGCCACTCCACGGCAGACACCGCGAGTGGCTTTTCGAATGAAGCCGGCTTCTTTTATTGAGATAAATTGTACCGCCAAGAATTACGGCGCGACACCCATTTTGTTGTGTGCGCGCATGAAATTCTCAATTTTCTCCAGAGGCTTTCGCAGTTTCGCTGTAAATCAGTAAAGGTTTCGCGCCGTTCGTGATCGTATTTTCATCAATGACCACCTTGATGACGTTTTGCTCGTTGGGCAGTTCGTACATGACGTCGAGCAGCGCGTGTTCGAGGATCGAACGCAAGCCGCGGGCGCCCGTCTTGCGCGCCAGTGCCTTCTTGGCAATCGCATGCATCGCCGCCGGACGAATTTCCAGTTCCGCCCCTTCCATTTCCAATAACTTGGAATACTGTTTGATCAGGGCGTTCTTCGGCTCGATCAGGATCTGGATCAGCGCGTCTTCGGTCAGCTCGGCCAGCGTGGCCACGACCGGCAGGCGGCCCACCAGTTCGGGGATCAGGCCGAACTTGATCAGGTCTTCCGGTTCGGCTTCAAGCAGCACGTCCGAGGCGGCGCGCTGGCTCTGGCTCTTGACGGAGGCCGAGAAACCGATGCCACCCTTGTCGGAGCGGTTCTGGATGATCTTGACCAGGCCGTCGAAGGCGCCACCGCAGATGAACATGATGTTGGTGGTGTCGATCTGCACAAAATCCTGGTTCGGATGCTTGCGCCCGCCCTGCGGCGGCACCGAGGCCATGGTGCCCTCGATGAGCTTCAACAGCGCCTGCTGCACGCCCTCGCCCGACACGTCGCGGGTGATGGAAGGATTGTCGGACTTGCGCGAAATCTTGTCGATTTCATCGATGTAGACGATGCCGCGCTGGGCCTTTTCCACATCGTAGTTGCAGCTTTGCAGCAGCTTCTGGATGATGTTCTCGACGTCCTCACCCACGTAGCCCGCTTCCGTCAAGGTGGTCGCGTCGGCTATCACGAAAGGCACGTTGAGCATGCGCGCCAGCGTCTGCGCCAGCAGGGTCTTTCCGGAACCGGTCGGGCCCACCAGCAGGATGTTCGACTTGGCCAGTTCGACGTCGTCTTTCTTGCCCAGGTACTTGAGGCGCTTGTAATGGTTGTACACGGCCACCGACAGGATGCGCTTGGCCGTCTGCTGGCCAATCACGTACTGGTCGAGCATGGCGGCGATTTCATGCGGCGTTGGCAGGTCGGACTTGGCGCCGCCCGTCACACTCTCCACGCTCGAGGTCTCGTCGCGGATGATGTCGTTGCACAGGTCGATGCATTCATCGCAAATGAACACGGACGGTCCCGCGATGAGCTTCTTGACCTCGTGCTGGCTTTTGCCGCAGAACGAGCAGTACAGGAGTTTTTCGCCGCTGGAGGATTTTTTGTCTGACATGGGCAGGGTTCTCGTCGATTGCTAATTGCTAAATGATTGCTATATGGGTAACTTTAATTCAGTCGCGCAACTCACACTACCATCATGCTAACCGAAATAAAAACGAAACGCCCGAACGTTTGAAGCGCCCGGGCGTTTTCGACAACAGCGCGGTGAAAGGTCTGACTTACGCGCGCGTCGTGAGGACTTTGTCGATCAAGCCGTAATCAGCCGCTTCGTCGCCGGACATGAAACGGTCGCGGTCGGTGTCACGGTGGATCTGCTCGATCGTCTTACCCGTCGCGTCAGCAAGGATCTTGTTGAGGCGTTCGCGCAGGTACAGGATTTCCTTGGCCTGGATTTCGATGTCCGAGGCCTGCCCTTGCGAGCCGCCCGAGGGCTGGTGAATCATGATGCGCGAGTTCGGCAAGGAAAAGCGCTTGCCCTTGGCGCCGGCTGCGAGCAGGAAGGCGCCCATCGAGGCGGCCATGCCCGTGCACAGGGTCGACACGTCAGGCTTGATGAAATTCATCGTGTCGAAAATCGCCAGACCGGCCGATACCGAACCGCCAGGCGAATTGATGTACAGCGAAATATCCTTGTCCGGATTTTCGCTTTCAAGGAACAGCAACTGCGCCACGATCAGGTTGGCCATCTGGTCGTTGACCGGGCCCACCATGAAAATGACACGTTCCTTGAGCAGGCGCGAATAGATGTCGTAGGAACGTTCCCCACGGCCGCTCTGCTCGACGACCATCGGAATGAGGCCGAGTGCTTGTGTGTCCAATGCCGGATTATGATTCATCGCTATTTCCTTGTCTGCGGTGGTGAGTGCTGAACCACTGCCAGCACTCTATCCCACCTTTACGCTTGTGGGTTGCTTCCCATCAACTCATCGAAAGCAACGGGCTTGGCCGTGACTTTCGCTTTACCGAGGACGTAGTTGACGACGTTTTCTTCCAATACAAGGGCTTCGACTTCGGCCAGGCGGTTACGGTCGCCGTAGTAGTACTTGAGTACTTCTTTCGGGTCTTCGTAGCTCTGGGCGAAATCTTCGATCTGGGCCTTGACCTGCTCGGCGGTCGCCTGCAGCTTGTGCTCGGTGACCAGTTGCGACAGGATCAAGCCCAGGCGCACGCGGCGCTCGGCCTTGGTGGCGAACAGTTCGGTCGGGAACGGCATGTTCTTGACGTCCATGCCGCGCTGGGCCATGTCCTGGCGGGTGATTTCAGCGAGGCGCTCGGAATCCTGGGCGATCATCACTTGTGGCACGTCCATCTCGGTCACTTTGACGAGGGCGTCCATCACGGCTTCCTTGTTGCGGGCCTTGACGCGACCGGCAACTTCACGCTCGAGGTTGACCTTGATGTCGTCGCGCATCTTGGCGACGTCGCCGTCGTCGATGCCCAGCGACTTGGCAAATTCGCCGTCCACTTCAGGCAGGTGCGCCCACTCGAGACCTTGCAGGGTGATGGTGAACTCGGCGGTTTTGCCGGCCACATCCTTGCCGTGGTAGTCCTCGGGGAAAGCCAGCGGGAAGGTCTTCGCCTCGCCAACTTTCAGGCCGATGGTCGCTGTTTCGAACTCGGGCAGCATGCGGCCTTCGCCCAGCACGAAGGCATAGCCGTCGGCTTTGCCGCCTGGGAACTCAACGCCGTCGATGACGCCGGTGAAGTCCACGGTGACCTTGTCACCAGCGGCTGCGACTGGCTCGCCGCCGTCGCCGTGCTCACCCTGCACACCCTTGGTGTGGTAGTGCACGCGCTGCTTGCGCAGGATGTCGATGGTTTTATCGATTTCGGCGTCGGAGACGTCGGCGGCGACGGTCTCGATTTCCACGCCTTCGAGTTCGCCGACCTTGACTTCAGGGTAGACTTCGAAGGTGGCTTCGAAGCTCAGGGTGCCTTCGGCGCTGTCTTCTTTTGGTTCGATTTTCGGGTAGCCGGCAACGCGCAGTTGCTGCTCGTTGGCAGCGGCGTTGAAGGCGCGGCCGACTTTGTCGTTCAGCACGTCCGATTCGATCTGGTAGCCGTACTGGGCGGCGACCATTTTCAGCGGCACTTTACCAGGACGGAAGCCCGGGGCCTTGGCCGTTTTGGCCTGCTGTTTCAAGCGCTTTTCAACTTCCGTACGGACGTCAGCCAGCGGAAAAGAGATCGTCATGCGACGTTCGAGTTTACCCAGGGTTTCGACTGCAGTTGCCATTGTAGAATTCGTCCAAAAAAAGTGTCTAATAATTCGTGGTGCGAGGAGGGGGACTCGAACCCCCACACCATTGCTGGCGTCAGGACCTAAACCTGGTGCGTCTACCAATTTCGCCATCCTCGCGGGATCGCAGCCGGTCTTTGCCGGATGCACCTGGTCGGCCGCCTGTGTCGGCCGCCGGATCAACCCGGTATATTATCACAACTACGCCCCCTCACCGGAGGGTGCGAGTCGCTGACTATTAAATTTTCGGCGCCGGCCTTTTCACCCGGAACCAGGCCGCGTAGAGCGCCGGCAAAAATAACAGCGTCAAGGCAGTCGCCACCACCAGTCCGCCCATGATCGCCACCGCCATCGGCCCCCAGAACACCGAGCGCGACAGGGGTATCATGGCCAGCGCTGCCGCTGCCGCCGTCAGGATGATGGGCCGGCAGCGCCGCACCGCCGATTCGACGATGGCGTCCCACGGCGCCGCCCCGCCGGCGATGTCGTGCTCGATCTGATCGACCAGGATGACGGAATTGCGGATCACCATGCCGAACAGGGCGATGACGCCCAGGTTGGCCACGAAGCCGAACGGCCGGTGCAGGATCAGCAGGGCCATGGCGGCGCCGGCCACCCCCAGCGGCCCCGTCAGAAACACCATCAGCGCCCGCGAAAAGCTGTGCAGTTGCAGCATCAACAAGGTAAACACAATAAACAGTACCAGCGGCACGTTGGCGGCGATCGAGGCCTCGGCCGCCTTCGAGTCGGCGGCGGTGCCGGCCTGGCGGATCGAGTAACCCGGCGGCAGGCCGGCGATCAGGGGCGCCAGCCGCTCCATCACCTGGCCCGACACGGTCGGCCCCTGGACGCCGTCGACGACGTCCGACTGCACCGTGATGGCCCACTCGCGGCCCTCGCGCCACACCACCCCCGGCTCCCACACGAAACGGGCACGGGCAATCTGCGACAGGGTCACGTTTTTGCCGCCAGTGGTGGGAAAGGTCGAATCGTTGAGCACCGACATGGTGGCGCGCTCTTCGACGGGCTGGCGCAGGACAATGTCGATGAGCTTGTTGCCTTCGCGGAACTGGCCGATGGCGGTGCCCGACAGGATCGTATTGGCAGTGCGTGCCACCGCCTGCGAGCTGATGCCCAGCACCCGCAACTTGTCCTGGTCGACGTCCAGGCGCAGCACCTTGATCGATTCGTTCCAGTTGTCATTGACGCCGATGGCGTTCGGATTGGCGCGCAGCACATCCTTGACGGCATCGGCCAGCTTGCGCGCGGTGGCGATTTCCGGGCCCGCCACCAGAAATTGCACGGGATACGGCACCGGCGGTCCGTTCGGCAGCAGCTTGACCCGCCCCCGCACTTCGGGAAAGCCATTCTTGAAGGCCTCGATGATTTTCTTGCGCAGCACTTCGCGGGTGGCCAGGTCGCGCGGCAGGACGACGATCTGCGACACATTCGTCTGCGGAAAAATCTGGTCGAGCGGCAGATAGAAGCGGGGGCTGCCCGTGCCGACATAGCTGGTGACGCTCTCGACCCCGGGCTGGGCGCGGATGAACGCCTCGAATTTCCTGGCCTGGGCTTCATTGGCGACGAAGGTGGTGCCCTCGGGCGACCACATCTCCACCATCAGCTCGCGCCGGCTGGAATCGGGGAAAAACTGCTTTTCAATAAAATTAAAGCCGAACACGCCCAGCCCCACCACGCCCAGGGTGACGGCGATGGTCAGCTTGCGCCATTCCACGCACCAGTCGACCAGGCGGCGAAAGCGCTGGAACCACGGGGTGTTGAAGACATCATGGCCTGTCTCGCCCGGCGCGTGCGGCTTGACCTTGAGCAGCAGAAAGCCGATATACGGCGTGAACATGACGGCGGCCACCCAGGACACCAGCAGGGCGATGGTGTTGACCGAAAACATGGTGAAGGTGTACTCGCCGGCGGCCGACCTGGCCAGGCCGATGGGCAGGAAGCCCGCCGCCGTGATCAGGGTGCCCGTCAGCATGGGAATGGCCGTGGAGGTGTAGGCAAAGGTGGCGGCGTCGAAGCGCGACATGCCCTCCTCCATCTTTCTCACCATCATTTCCACCGCGATGATGGCGTCGTCCACCAGCAGGCCCAGGGCGATGATCAGGGCGCCCAGCGAAATCTTGTGCAGGTCGATGGAAAACACGTTCATGAACAGGAAGGTGATCGCCAGCACGAGCGGGATGGTCAGCGCCACCACCAGGCCGGGCCGCACGTCCAGGCGGAACGGCTTCGTGTGCAGGCCCAGCGCGACAAAACTAACGGCCAGCACGATCAGCACCGCCTCGATCAGGGTGTGGATGAATTCGCTGACGGACTCGGTGACGGCGCGGGGCTGGTTCGACACCTGGTGCAGTTCGATGCCCACCGGCAGCTCCTTGCGGATCTGCGCCAGGGTGGCCTCGAGTCCCCGGCCCATCTCGATGATATTGCCGCCCTTCTCCATCGACAGGCCCAGGCCGATCACCTCGTGGCCATTAAAGCGCATCTTGTCCTGCGGCGGGTCGACGTAATCGCGGCTGATGGTGGCGATGTCGCCCAGGCGCACGCTGGTGGCGCCGCTGCCGCTGCCGCTGCTGAGCTTGAGCGCTTCGAGGTGCTCGATGGTCGCCAGCGCCCCCGTCACGCGCACTTGCAGGTTGTCGGTGGGCGTGACGAGGATGCCCGTCGATTCGACGGCGTTCTGGGCGTTGATCTGGCTGACGATGCTGTCGAACGGCAAACCCAATTGGGCAAACTTGCTGCGAGATACCGTGATATTGAGCTTTTCTTCCTGCACGCCGAACTGCTCGACCTTGGCCACCAGCGGCACCCGCAGCAACTGCTGGCGCACCAGGTCGGCGTAGACTTTTACTTCCGCATAGGTAAAGCCGTCGCCGGAGAGCGCGACGATGGAGCCGTAGGTGTCGCCGAATTCATCGTTGAAGAACGGTCCGCGCACCCCTGGCGGCAAGGTCGAGGCGATATCGCCCAGTTTTTTGCGCACCTGGTACCAGGACGCGGCCGTCTCGCGCGGCGGGGTCGACTCGCGCAACTGCAGGATGATCAGCGTTTCGCCTGGCTTCGAATAGCTCTTGATCTTGTCGATGTACGGCGTTTCCTGCAGCTTGCGCTCGAGCTTGTCCGTGACCTGCTCGGCCATCTGCACGGCGGTGGCGCCGGGCCACTTGGCCGACACCACCATGTTGCGAAACGTGAACGGCGGGTCCTCATCCTGGCCCAGCTTGCCGTAGCTGACCAGGCCGCCGATCAGCAGGGCGGCGATCAGGTAGCGCGTCAGCGGGATATGCTCCAGCGCCCAGCGCGACAGGTTAAAGCCCTTCATTTGGGCGCCCCACCTGGCGCCGCTGCCGCTGCCGGCGGCGCCAGCGGGTCCGCCAGCAGGCGCACTTTCTGGCCGTTCTTGAGCAGGTTGGCGCCGGCCGTGACCACCGTCTGGCCGGGACTGACGCCGGCGATGAGCAAGACATCATTGCCGGCCACGCCGCCGATGGTGACGGGCACGAGCTTGACGACATTGTTCTGCACCACCCACACGGAAGTGACGTTGCGTTCCTGGTTCAGGGCCGACAGGGGCACGCTGATGCGGGGCGTGGCCGAACTGGCGGAAAACAGCACTTGCGCCGTCTGCCCCAGCTTGACGTCGGGCTCGGCGGTGGGAATGGCCACCTTGAACTGGTAAGTACGGGTGGCCGGGTCGGCCACCGGCGCCACTTCGCGCACTTTGCCGGGAATGACGACGCCGGGCGTGGCCCACAGGCGCACGCTGACATCCTCGATTTTGCGCAATTGCTCGACCTTGTCTTCGGGCACGCCGATGACGATTTCCTTTTCGCCGGCGCGCGCCACTTTCACCACCGGCACGCCGGGCGCGACCACCTGGCCCACCTCGGCATCGACGGCCGTGACGACGCCGTCGGCATCGGCCACCAGGGTGGCATAGCCGGCCTGGTTGGCCTGCCCCCGGTAGCCGGCCTGGGCGGCGTCGACATTGGCCTGGGCGGCCATGAAGGCGGCCATCTTGGCGTCGATCACCGCCTGGCTGACAAAATTCTTCACCCGCAGTTCCTGGTAGCGCTTGGCATCGGCCTTGGCCAGGTCACGACTGGTTTCGGCGGCGCGCAGGCTGGCCGAGGCTTGTTCCTGGCCCAGCCGCAAGTCTTGCGGATCGAGTTGCATCAGCACCTGGCCCCGCTTGACGGACGCGCCCACGTCGACCCGGCGCGCGGTAATCTTGCCGCCCACCTGGAAGCCTAGTTTAGATTCGATGCGGGGACGAACATCGCCGGAATACTCGGCGCTGACGTCGACACTGTTGGCCGAGAGCACCATGGTGCGCACCGGGCGGATGTCCTCGGTCTTGTCGGCCGGTTTCGAACAGGCACACAACAGCAGCGTCATGGCAACAAGCACAAGGGTCGGCAAGCGAAAAGCTTTCAGGGCGGGCACGATATTTTCCTTTAAGATGCGCTCTGCAATGGTGATGCGGTCAAGGTGCTGTCAACATGCCGGAATTTGACGATGCTGTTGCAGGCCCGGATCAAGCGTGCGCAGCGGGTTTCCCCATTGTAATTATATTTTGCCATTTTTAGTTAACCCATCTGCACTCTGCGCCCTCTCGCAGTCACAATATGGCCGTCGATCACTACGAAAACTTCCCTGTCGCGTCAATCCTGCTGCCGCGCCGCCTGGTGCCCGCGGTCGAAGCGATCTACGCCTTCGCCCGCAGCGCCGACGACATCGCCGACGAGGGCGATGCCAGCCCGGCCGAGCGCCTGGCCCAGCTGGCCGTGTACCGCCAGGGGCTCGATCGCATCGGCCGCGGCGAGGCGCCGGCGCTGGCCTTGCTGGTGCGCCTGGCCGGCGTCGTCAAACAGTACGCCTTGCCGCTGGCGCCGTTTCACGACCTGCTGTCCGCATTCGAGCAGGACATCGTCGTCAAGTCGTATGCCGATTTCCCCGCCCTGCTCGACTACTGCCGCCGTTCGGCCAACCCGGTCGGGCGCCTGATGCTGGCCCTGTATGGCCAGGCCACGCCCGCCAGGCTGGTCGAGTCCGACGCCATCTGCTCGGCCCTGCAACTGATCAATTTTCTGCAGGACGTCGCCATCGACCGCGAAAAAGGCCGGATCTATCTACCGCTCGACGATGCGCGCCGCTTTGGCGTCGACCCGGCGCAACTGGCCCACTGGCAGGCCGACGCCGCCTGGCGCCAGTTGATGGCCTTCGAAGTGGCGCGTGCGCGCGCCTTGATGCATGCTGGCGCGCCGCTGGCGTGCCGCCTGCCCGGGCGCATCGGCTGGGAGTTGCGACTGGTGGTGCAAGGGGGCCTGCGCATTCTCGAGCGCATCGAGCAGGCCGACTACGACGTGTTTACCCGCCGTCCCGTGCTGCGCGCGCGCGACTGGAGCGTGATCGGCTGGCGCGGCCTGACGATGCGCCGCCCCGCTGCCCGGCCCGGCCCTATAGAATAGCGGCTGAGCATCTTGCCGCCCGGCCCACCGTCACCTCGATTCCTTCATTCCATCACCGTCCTGCCCATGTCCCCCGACGAATACTGCCAACAAAAAACCGTCCAGAGCGGCTCCAGCTTTTATTACAGCTTCCTGTTCCTGCCGTCCGAGCGGCGCCGGGCCATTACCGCGCTGTACGCGTTTTGCCGCGAAGTCGATGACACCGTCGACGAGACCACCGACGAGTCGATCGCCCGCATCAAGCTGGCCTGGTGGCGCACCGAGGTGGCGGCCATGTACCGCGCCGACGGCGTGCCCACCCATCCCGTGATGCTGGCACTGCAGCCGCACCTGGCCGTCTACGACCTTCAGCAAGCACACCTGCAGGCCATCATCGACGGCATGGAGATGGACCTGAACCAGTCGCGCTATCTCGATTACCCGGCCCTGAAATCGTACTGCTGGCACGTGGCCAGCGTGGTGGGCATCCTCTCGGCCAGCATTTTCGGCGTCACCGATCCCCGCACCCTGGCCTACGCCGAGAAGCTGGGCCTGGCTTTCCAGCTCACCAATATCATCCGCGACGTGGGTGAAGACGCCCGCAAGGGCCGCATCTACCTGCCGATCAGCGAATTGCAGCAGTTCGGCGTGACCGCGGCCGACCTGCTCAACGCCCGCCACAGCGACAAGTTCGAACAGCTCATGGCGTTCCAGGCAGCGCGCGCGCACGCCACCTACGACGAAGCCTACGCGCTGCTGCCGCAGGCCGACCGGCGCGCCCAGCGTCCGGGCCTGATGATGGCGGCGATCTACCGCGCGGTGCTGGTCGAAATCGAACGCGACAACTACCACGTGCTGACCCAGCGCATTTCGCTCACGCCCCTGCGCAAGCTGTGGCTGGCGTGGAAAACCTATGTACGCGCTTAAGCGGGACGTGGCGCGCGCATGAAGCGCGGGGGCAGCGTGGCGCGGCGCCTGGCCGTGATCGGCGGCGGCTGGGCCGGTTGCGCCGCCGCCGTCGAACTGGCCAGCGCCGGCCACCAGGTCAGCCTGTTCGAGGCCGCGCGCAGCCTGGGCGGACGGGCGCGCGCGCTGCCGCTGCACGGGCTCACGCTCGACAACGGCCAGCACATCCTGCTGGGCGCCTACAGCAGCACGCTGGCGATGCTCAAGCGGGTGGGCGTGCGGCGCGCCGACGCCTTCCTCACCATGCCCCTGCAGATGCGCTACCCGCGGGCGGGCGTCAACCGGGGCGTGGTCAATGGCCTCGACCCGGGCCTCGACCCTGGCCTCGACCCGGGCCTCGACGCCGGCATGGACTTCGTCGCCGCGCCCCTGCCCGCGCCGTTCCACCTGGCGCTGGCGCTGCTGCGCGCCAAGGGGCTGGCAAGGGCCGACAAGCTGTCGCTGGCGCGCTTTTCCACCAGCGCGCGCTGGATGGACTGGACCTTGCACCACGATTGCAGCGTGGCCGAACTGCTCGAGCGCTTCGACCAGACGGCGCGCCTGACCGCCCTGATGTGGCGGCCCCTGTGCCTGGCCGCGCTCAACACCGCACCCGAACGGGCCTCGGCGCAGGTGTTCCTGGCCGTGCTGCGCGACAGCCTGGGCGCGTCGCGGGCGGCCTCGAACATGCTGCTGCCCCGGGTCGACCTGACGGCGCTGTTTCCGCAGGCGGCCGCGCGCCACCTGGCCGCGCACGGCGGCGTGCTGCGCACCGGCGCCGCCGTGACCGCGCTCGCGCAGGGCGCGGGCGCCTGGCAGGTCGATAGCACCGCGTTCGGCAGCGAACGCTTCGATGGCGTGGTGCTGGCGGTGCCGCCGCCGGCGGCATCAAAACTGCTGGGCGCACTGCCGCTGGCGCCCCTGTGCGCCATCCTCGATGCCTTCGAGTACGAAGCCATCACCACCTGCTACCTGCAATACGACGCGGCGCTGCGCCTGCCGCTGCCGTTTTGCGCCCTGCGCGACGACGCCGCCACGGGCCGCCACGGCCAGTTCGTGTTCGACCGCGGCCAGCTCGATGGCGCCCAGGCGGGCCTGCTGGCGGTGGTGATCAGCGCGGCAGGGCTGGCCGCCACGCTCGACCAGGCCGCACTTGCCCGCTTGCTGGCAGCGCAACTGGCGGCCGCTTTCGGCCTGGCGGCGCTGGCCACGCCCCGCTGGCACCAGGTCATCACCGACAAGCGCGCCACCTTTGCCTGCACGCCGGCGCTGGCGCGCCCCGCCAACGCCAGCGGCCTGGCCGGCCTGGTGCTGGCGGGCGACTACACGGTGGGCGCCTATCCCGCCACGCTGGAAGGGGCGGTGCGCAGCGGCGTGGCGGCCGCGCGCCTGCTGGGCGGACCCGCGTGAGATTGTCAGGCGCCCCTGTCGCGCCCTGCGCCCGCCTGCGCCGCCAATCGTGCAGCCTGTCGCACGGCGCTGGCCTGCGGCCGGCGCCGTCACTACAGTAGCAGCATCGACATCCTCCATTGCAGTGACCCACCATGTTCAAGCGCCATCTCCTGTTCGCCTTCTCCGTGCTCGCCCTCAGCGCCGCGGCCACCCTGCTGATCGTCCGGCAAGGCCAGATGCTCTCCCCTGCGCTGCTGTGAGCGGCCGCAGCGCCACTTAAGGAGAACCCCATGGGCAAACTCGACTATCTCGACGCGCTAAAGCGCGCCATGACCGGCCTGGCGCCGGCCGTGCAAGCGAAAACGCTGGCCTATTACGAGCAGCGCTTCGTCGACGGCGTCACCGCCGGCCGCAGCGAGCAGGCGGTGGCGGCCGAACTGGACGACCCGAAAAAAATCGCTATGACCCTGCGCGCCAGCGCCCACATGGCGGCCTTCGAACAACAGCGCAACCCCGCCAACTTCCTGCGCATGGTGGTGGCCGGCCTGGGCCTGGCCATCTTCAATCTGCTCATGGTGGTGCCGGCGGCGGTGTTTTTGTCGCTGCTGCTGGCGCTGTATACGACGGCGCTGGGCATCTACATCACCGGCATCGCCATCACCGCCAGCGGCCTGGCCGGCGCCAATGAACTGGTGCTCGACCAGCCGTTCGGCATCGTGTTCTCCGACGACAGCAACGCCAGCGAACGGGGCAAGCAGACCCATATCTCGATCGGCGAATACGGCATCCGCATCACCGACGACAGCGCCCGGCGCGGAGCGGGCGCTGTCGCCGACACGACAGACAGTGCCGAAGCGCTCGCCGATGGCGCCGACCGGGCCCGCCAGGGCCAGGTGTTGCGACGCGCCGAGGCCGTCGCCGACCGCGTCCTGCGCATCACCACCGACGTCGACGCCGGCTCGCGCACCACCCAGACCGCCTTCGGCCTGGTGATGGTGGTGGGCGCGATCCTGCTGTTTTTACTGAGCCTGGTGGCCAGCAAATACACGCTGGTGGGATTGAAGCGCTACATCCAGATGAACTTTTCCCTGCTCAAGGGCAGCTGACCCGGAGTCGCCATGCGCACCTTGTTGAAAGTCGGACTGAGCCTGTTGTTGCTGGCCTTTGTCCTGATCGGCCTGTCCTACAATATGCTCAAGACCAAGGGCGTGAGCAGCCCCGTGTCGGCCGGCGCCCGTCAGGTCGAGAGCGAAACCCGGACGGTGGGCGCCGACATCGCCGAAATCGAGCTCGATGGCCCCATCGACCTGACCTTGCGCCAGGGCGCCACGCCCTCGCTGCAGGTGAAGGGCGAGCAGCGCCTGCTGGGCAATATCGACACCAGCAGCGACGGCGACGGCGTGCTCCATATCGGCACCACCGGCATGCTGCTGCACCACCGCCTGCCGCTGCAGGTGGTGCTGGTGCTGCCGGCGCTGCGCGAACTGCGCGTGCGCGGCAGCGGCGACAGCACCGTCAACGGCTTCTCCGGCGACGCCATCGCCGTGCACATGGAAGGCACCGGCAGCGTCAAGTTCAACGGCCGCTACCGCCAGGTCGACGCCAGCGTGCGCGGCAGCGGCGAAGTGGAAATGAACGGCGGCACCAGCGCCAAGGTCGACGCCACCGTCGAAGGCTCGGGCAATATGACGGTGGTGGGCTCGGCCAGCGAACTGCACGCGGTGCTGGCCGGATCGGGCGACCTGAACGCCCGCCACCTGAGCGCCGACGTGGTCGAACTCAATCTGATGGGCTCGGGCAACGCGGTGGTCAACGCCGGCAAGCGCCTCGACGCCACCGTGCGCGGCAGCGGCGACATCGTCGTCTACGGCAATCCCACCGAGCGCAGCGTGACGGTCAATGGCTCGGGCGAGGTCAGCTACAAAAATTAAGCGGGCGCAGTGCGCGCTTACCTGGCCCCAAGCCAGTCGAGCGCGCCCCGCGCCGCCGCCCGTCCGCTGGCGAAGCAGGCGGTGAGCAGGTAGCCGCCGGTGGGCGCCTCCCAATCGACCATCTCGCCGCAGGCGAACACGCCGGGCAGCGCGCGTAGCATCGATTGCCCGTCGAGCGCCTCGAAGCGCACGCCGCCGGCGCTGCTGATGGCTTCATCGAGGGGCCGCGCGCGCCGCAGCACCACCGGCAGGCGCTTGATGGCGGCGGCCAGCGTGTCGACGTCTTGGTATTGCGCCTTGTCCAGGCATTCGTGCAGCAGCGCCGCTTTCACCCCTTTCAATCCCAGCCGGCTTTGCAGGTGGCTCGACAGCGAGCGCGAGCCGCGCGGGTGCGCCACTTCCTGGCGCACCTTGTCGGCGGAAAAATCGGGCGCCAGGTCGAGCCAGATGGTGGCGCTGCCCTCGCGCGCGATCTGCTCGCGCAGGGGCGCCGACAGGGCGTAGATCAGGCTGCCCTCGACGCCGTGCGCGGTGATGACGAACTGGCCCTTGCGGGCGGGCGCCTGGTCGGTGGCGACGGCCACCGTGAGCAGGGGCGCGCCCGCATGGCGTTGTTTGAAATAATCGCTCCAGTCGACCTCGAAGCCGCAGTTCGACGGCCGCAGGTCCGCCACCTCGACGCCCAGCGCGCGCAGGGGCGCCACCCAGGCGCCCGTCGAACCGAGCCGCGCCCAGCTGCCGCCGCCCAGCGCCAGGATCACCGCGTCGGCGCGCGCCGTCACTTCGCCGCCGGGCGTGTCAAAGCGCAGCGCCGCCGGCGCGAAGCCCACGCAGCGGTGACGCATGTGAAAGCGCACGCCGCACTCGCGCAGGCGATGCAGCCAGGCGCGCAGCAGCGGCGCCGCCTTCATATCGGCCGGGAACACCCGGCCCGAGCTGCCGACAAAGGTGGCAATGCCCAGATCCTCGATCCAACCGCGCACCGCCGGGCCGTCGAACTGCGCCAGCCACTGCGCCACTTCGCTCTCGCGCGCGCCGTAGCGGGCCCGGAAGGCCGCGCCCTCTTCGGCATGGGTGATGTTCATGCCGCCCTTGCCGGCCAACAGGAACTTGCGGCCCACCGTGGGCATGGCGTCGTACAGGTCGACGCTGACGCCGGCCTGGGCCAGCACCTCGGCCGCCATCAGGCCGGCGGGGCCGCCGCCGATGATGGCGACCGAGGCAACCGTAGAAATGGGGGAAGAAATCATGGGGCGCATTGTAGTGCAAGCGCCAGACAAAAATAAGATGTAAAGCTTACTTGACATCGGCAAGCGCCCTGCTAACATGTAAAGCACACTTTACATTACCAGGAGCGTAACATGAAACAGGGATTAAAGGAAAAACGCAACGGTGGCGTCTACCTGCGCGAGATGGGGCTGTCGATCACGGTCTACATCGTACTGCTGGTGGGTGCCATCCGGCTGGCGCGGCCGATGGATGAGGGCGTCCTGCGCACGGTGCTGCTGGTGTCGCCCATGATCGGCTTCGGCCTGATGATCCGCGCCATCATCCGCCACGTCGCCCGCATCGACGAGTACCAGCGCCTGCGCATGCTCGAATCGTTCTCGATCGCCATGGCGATCACGGGCGCCGTCACATTTACGTATGGTTTCCTGGAGACGGCCGGCTTTCCCAAGGTATCGATGTTCTCCGTGTGGATCGTGATGGGCGCTTCGTGGGGCCTGGTGGGTGCGGTGCGCGGCCTGCGCGAGCGCTAGGCCCCCATGCACAACATCATCCGCCAGTTGCGCGCCGACCAGGGCTGGAGCCAGGCCCACCTGGCCGACCTGCTCGATGTCTCGCGCCAGACCATCAACGCCCTCGAGACGGGCCGCTACGACCCCAGTTTGCCGCTGGCGTTTTCGATCGCCCGGCTGTTCGACAAAACCATCGAAGAGATTTTCCAACCTGACCAGGAGTCCGCATGAAACCGCTTGTATTGACCCTCGCCCTCGCCTTCGCTGTTGCCGTGCCCGCCCTGCCCGCCCTTGGCGCCGAAGCGGGCGCCGTCCCGGCCAACCGTTTCGCGGCCAGCATCACCCCGGCCGAACGCTTCGAGGTAGGCGTGCTGGCGGTGGAGCGCCACGGCAGCGGCGGTGTGCCGATGATCCTGGTGCCGGGCCTGGCCAGCGGGGCCTGGGCCTGGCAGGATTTCGTGCGCCGCGACAAGGGTGAGCACACCATCTACGTCGTCACCCTGCCCGGCTTCGACGGCCGCGCCGCCGTCACCGGCCCCGTCCTCGGACAGGCGCGCGCGGCGCTGCGCCAGCTGATCGTCACCCGTGCGCTGTCGCGCCCCGTCATCGTCGGCCACAGTGTGGGCGCGGCGCTGGCAATCGCGCTGGCCGAAACCGATTCGGCCCTGCTGCGCGCCGTGGTGGCCATCGACGGCCTGCCGGTGATGCCCGGTTCGGAGCAGACCCCGCCCGCCATGCGCGGCCCGATGGCGGCCGCCATCAAGGCGCGCATGGGCGGCGCAGGCCTGGAACCGGCCGCCTTCGCCGCCAGCCAGCGCCAGTACATGCGCGGCATGGGCGTACTCGACCTGCCGATGGCCGACGAACTGGCCAAGCTCTCCGCGCGCAGCGATCCGCGGGCCGTGCTCGACACCATGGGCGAGGTGCTTGAGCAGGACCTGCGCGCCGGCCTGCCGAAGATCGGCGTGCCGGTCTTGTTGATCGCGCCGTTCTTCGAGGCCGACGCCGTGCAGCGCGGCCTGACGCGCGAGATGGTCAAGGACTACTACACCTCGCTGATGGCCGGCACGCCCACCCTGACGGTGACGACGATCGCGCCCGCGCGCCACTTCGTGATGTTCGACCAGCCGGCCGAACTGGCGCAGACCATCGGGCAATTTATCGCGCCCCTGCGCTAAGGTTTATTCAAACTTCACCAGCGCGGTGGCGCGCTGCATGCGCCACTTCCTGCACACTTTTCAGGACCAACACCATGCCAACACTGTCGCACTGGATCGCCCAGTATCTGATTGCCGTGTCCTCGATGTTCGCACTGTTGCTCGTCGTCGATCTGCTGATGCGCGGCGAGACCCTGGCGCGCGCCTGGCCGTCGGCCCTGGGCTGGGCCGTCCTCGCATCTGCCCTGTTCATCGGGACGCGTTATCGCAACATGAAGCGCGGCATCGCATGCACCGTCTGCGATAAGCTCGACAAAAAATAAGGCGCTTTCACCGTTACCGTGAAAGCCCATTAGCGTAAGCACGCACCATCCAAGCCCACCCCGCGATGGGTTCGAGGCGAGCGCCGGGTCCGACCCCTCGTTTCGGCGCTTGTATCA
>NZ_JAFCXL010000031.1:0-37587 GCF_049898325.1 Massilia sp. DWR3-1-1
GGGCCATCGACCTGCGCCGCATCGGCAACGCCGAGCGCTTCCTCGCAGCGGCGCTCGGTCACTTCGGCGGTTGAGCTCGAAAGAAACTCAACAGCTAACGGTGAAAGCGCCTTTTTTATCGCCCGTCGCCGTCAAATTTCAAATTGACAACAAGTTCGACTGTTCCTACACTTGCTCCACTGATTCCCACTTCGGTGAATCGGACCAAACGTAATACATCAAGGAACCCGATGAACAATACCCTGCGCTCGACCGCGGTGATGGCCTTGCTCGCCTCCGCTTTCATGTCCGCAACAGCATCTGCCGGTGACACCTACGTAGGACTGAACGTCACAAGCGGTGGCGAAGCCTACGCGGACTTCGCTGTCGCGAAACACGTTGAAAACTACAATACGCCCCGTTCGTTCAAACTGTATGGCGGCACGGCCCTCAGCGAGCGCTACAGCTTCGAACTTGGCTACGGTCACTTCGGCACCATGAAGATCGCTGATCCCACGCCCGGCAGCGATGCGGCAGTGCGTATTTCCGCTTCGACGTGGTACGCGGCCGGCAAAGCGAGCCTGCCCTTGGGGGACTCCTTGAATGTATTTGGCAAGCTGGGGATCGCGGCGAACAGGTTTTCGGCCGAGAGCAACCGTCTCGTGTCAGGCGTCAACTCCTTCGTGCGGCCCATGTTCGGTGTCGGTGCCGACTATCGGATCACCGATCGCGTCGCCGGCGTGTTCGAATACAATCGCTACGGCAAATCTGGCAACTTCACGCAGCAGAAGCTGGAACTTGGATTGAAATACTCGTTCTAGATCGTTTGCCCTCTCGGGTGTCCCATGTAACCCCAGCCCCCCAACGGCTCCACGGCTGCCGCAAGCGACAGGCCAGCATCATTCTGCGATCAATATCGTGATGTTGGAGCAGGGGGGCCTTGTTAAGATTGACGTGCTCTACACAAGCACGCTGATACCAGGTCACGCAAGAGGCGCCATCGTCGGCGCATCGCTGGCCGGCCTGTTCGTCGTCGAAACGCTGTTGCTCGAGCCGGACTTGTTCGACACCTGCATCGCCATCGACCCCAGCCCGTGGTGGAACCAGGGCGCGCTGGCGCGCCAGATCAGCGCCGCGCCGCCCACGTTCAAGGACAAGGCGCTGTACATCGCCACCAGCGCCGATGTCGACATGGTCGTCGACGGCGCCGCCGCCGCCGGCCGCCGCTCCCGCGTCCCCGCTCAAGCCATGACGTCGATGTTGCGCCCGATGGCGCCGTCGGCCGCCCTGGCGGGCGCGCCACCGTCCGCCGCTGGCGACTGCGCCGCCTGCTTGAGCTGCGCCTTCTGCGCCGCCGCCGCCTGCACCTGCTCGATCTGCATCTGACACGCCTGGATACGTACTTGCAGCAACTCGACGCGCTCCTTCGCGCCCGGGGTGCGATCGGCGCTGGCGTCTTTCATCTCTTTCATCAGCGCGGCCATTTTTCGTTGCAGGCCCGCCAGATCAGCGGGATTGGCACTGGCCCCGCTGGCATTGCCGCTGCCCTCGGCACTGGCCACGGGGCTCAGCGTTACATGAATTGATGTCATCGAAATTCCTCGCTTTCCCTCGTTAGCGGCAGCAAGGAAGAAATCTTGACTGAAAATTATTTTTAGACTGTGCGCAGCCGGTGTCGATGCCGGGCGCGGTGGCGTGCCTTCCGTACCACGCTGCCAGGCCGGCTGTCCCGCCCAGCCCCGTTTCACGCCCCCGAATGCCCGTTCGGTCGCATCGGGCGGGCGCCATGAGGGGCGCGGTTCTACAGTGCTCACATCGATCACAGACCGGAGCGGACAACATGCTGGAATTGCAGAACGTCGTCAAACAATACGGCAAGAACGTCGCCGCCGTCGACGACATCACCTTACGGCTCGACACGGGTGTTGTTGGCCTGATCGGCCACAACGGCGCCGGCAAGACCACGCTCATGCAGATGATCGCCACGCTGACCCGGCCCACGTCCGGGCGCATCGTGTTCGACGGCGTCGACATCCATGCCCGCCCCGACAGCATGCGCGCGCGCCTGGGCTACCTGCCGCAGGACTTCGGCGTCTACCCGAACCTGTCGGCACTGGAATTCATGCAGTACTTCGCCGCCCTCAAGGGCGTGCGCGATCCCGCCCGCATCACCCGCCTGCTCGAACTGGTCAACCTGCACGAGCAGGCGCGTCGCCCCGCCAGCACCTTCTCGGGCGGCATGTTGCGCCGCCTGGGAATCGCCCAGGCGCTGCTCAACGATCCCGCCATCCTCGTCGTCGACGAACCCACCGCCGGCCTCGATCCGGAAGAACGGCTGCGCTTTCGCAACCTGCTGGCCGAACTGGGGCAGAGCAAGCTGGTCATCATCTCCACCCACATCGTGTCGGACGTGGAAAGCATCGCCGACCGCCTGGCGATCCTGCGCAGCGGCCGCCTGGTAGCATGCGACACGCCCGAGGCGATCCTGCGGCGCGCGCGCGGCCACGTCTGGTCGGCCACCGTCGACCATGCCGACTACGCGCGCCTGCGCCCCGGCATGCACATCCTCCACGCGCAGCGCCAGGGCGAGCACATGTTGCTGCGCATCGCCCACCCCAGCGCGCCGTGCGGCGACGCCCGCCTGGTCGAACCGAGCCTGGAAGAAGCGCTGATGGCCCAGAAGTACGCCGTGCAGGAGGCCGCATGAGGCTGCGCGCGGCGTTGCCGCCCCTGTGGACGGTGGCCCTGACGGAACTGCGCTTGCGCCTGCGCCGCCCGGCCACCCTGGTCACGGTGCTGCTGGTGATGGTGCTGGGCTGGATCATGATCAGCGACCCCGCCGGTGGCAGCACCTTGATTGCCTTCAACGGCGCGCGCGTCCGCTACACCAGCGCCGCGCTGGCACTGGGCAGCGCCGGCCAGACCGGCCTGCTGTTCGGCCTGGCCGGGTTTTTCCTGTTGCGGGGACGCGCGGCGCAAGACCTGCGCAGCGGCGTCGCCGGCGTCATCGGCGCCAGCATCGACGGCGGGGCCGTGTTCGTGCTGGGCCGCTGGCTGGGCGGGGTGCTGTACTTGTGCGCGCTGCTGGCCGCCGCCATGTTCACCGTGATCCTCGCCCACGCCGTGCGCGGCGAGGGCCCCGTCGAGGTGCTCGTGTATGTGTTCACGTATGTGCTGGTGTTTACGCCGCTGGTCCTGTTCACCGTCAGCTGCGCCACCTTGTGCGACAACTACGCGCCGCTGATGGGCAAGGGCGGCGACCTGCTGTTCTTCGTCGTCTGGATGGCCCAGCTGGCGCTGCTGCCGCAACTGATGTCCGGCCACGCCGCCCCGCTCGTGTCGCTGCTCGATTTCACGGGCTTGAGCGGGGTGATCATGGCGCTGGCGAGCCAGTTCGACATGGCCCACATGTCGCTGGGCATCGCCGACTTCGACGCCGCCAAGGCGCCGCTGACGCTGGCGCCGTTTCCGTGGACGGGCAAGATGGCGGCGCTGCGGGCCGGCACCGCGGCGCTGGCGCTGCTGCCCCTGCTGCCGGCCGTGCTGTGCTTCCACCGCTACTCGCCCGACCGCGTCAAGCCGGCCCAGGCGCGCTCGCGCCGCTCGCCGCTGGCGCTGGTCAACGGCGCGCTGCGTCCGCTGTCGCGCCTGTGCCAGCCCCTGTTCGCCCTGGCCGCACGCCTGCCCGGCATGGCCGGCCAGGTGCTGGCCGATACCACCCTGACCCTCGCCGCCGCGCCGGCGGCCATCGCCGTGCTGCTGGCCGCCCAGCTGGCCGCGCTGCTGGTGGACGCCCGGGCGCTGGGGCCGCTGCTGCTGGGCTGCGTGGCCTTCTGGGGGGTGCTGGTGAGCGATCTTGCCACCCGCGACAACGATGCCGGCTGCGCCGCCATGGCCGCCGCCGTGCCCGGTGGCGCCGCCCGGCGCTACTGGCGCCAGCTGGCCGCCGGCTATCTGCTGGGACTGATGTTCACGGCGCTGGCGGGCCTGCGCCTGGCGCTGCTGCAACCGCGGCTGGCGCTGGCCCTGGCGACGGGCCTGTTCGCGCTGGCCGCCCTGGCCAGCTTGCTGGGCCGCTGCAGCGGCAGCGCGCGCACGTTTCTGCTGCTGATCCTGGCCTGGTTGTACGTGTGCATCAACGCCGTGCAGCTGCCGTGGGTCGATGCCATCGGCGCCAACGGCGTGGCCACCGGTCTGTCCATCGCGGCCTGGAGCGGCGCCGGCCTGGCCGCTGCGCTGGCCGGCCATGGCTGGAACCGTCGCCGGGCAGGCTAGCCTGCTGGCCCGCCATGCGGGGTCGCCCCGTTCGACCCCGCTGGCCGACCACTGGTCCCCCATCTGGCGCAGCCGGTCTCAGCCTGCCCACCGGCGGGCGCGCGCGCACGTAGCATGGCCGCATGAGCTCCCCCATTCAATTCAAGTCCGGCCAGTTTTACGGCGACCTGCACCACGGCGCGTGCGGCCGCGTGTTCGATATCCGGCGCCTCAACGCCACCCGCAGCGAGGACGAAGTCGCCACCCACCGCCATGACGACGCCCACTTCGTGCTGGTGCTGTCCGGTGTGTATCTTTCCAGCGCGCGCCACGCGCCCGCGCAGGCGTGCGCGCCCACGCTGGTGTTCAATCCCGCCGGCACCACCCACCGCGACCGTTTCCTCGATGGCAAAGGCAGTTTTCTGACGGTGTCGCTCGATCCGGCCGTGCTGCTGGGCGCGCACGAGTTACAGGCGGCCCAGCAGGAAGCGCGCGTGCTGGCCGCCCCGGCCAGCGTGGCCGCCGCATTCAGGATCGCCCGCGAAATGGGCGGCGGCGGTGACGGCGCCGTGCTCGAAGCGGGCGCCTGGGACGTGCTGGCCAGCCTGCACGGCGCCCCCGCCCCCGCCGTGCGCGCGCTGCCCGCCTGGGCCCACCAGGCCTACGACGCCGTGATGGACATGGCCGCCGACAGCCACTTGCGCATCGCCGACCTGGCCGCCACGCTCGGCGTGCACCCGGTGCACCTGGCGCGCGTGTTTCGCCAGGCCTGGGGCTATTCCCCGGGCGACCTTCTGCGCTGGCGCCGCCTCGAGCAAGCCAGTGGCCTGCTGCGCCGTCCGGGTCTGGCCATGGCCGATGTGGCCGCCACGGCCGGTTTCGCCGACCAGAGCCACATGAACCGCGCCTTCCAGTCCCAGTACGGCATGACCCCGGCCAGCTATCGGCGGCGGATGTTTCAAACGTCCAAGACGATGCCCACCCCGGCTGCCTAGACTATGATTTTTCACTGACGGAGAACACCATGTTGCCTCGCCTGCCACGCCGCCTTGCCCGGTTTTTGCCCCGTGTTTTGCCCATCGTCCTGCTCATCGGCGCCAGCACCGGTGCCCGCGCGGGCGACTTCGATGCCATCACCAGCGCCATCGAAGCGGGCACCTACAAGAACATCACCAGCGTCGTGGTGGCGCGCCATGGCAAGCTGGTCTACGAACATTATTTTGACAAGGACGGCGCCGAGGGCCTGCGCAATACGCGCTCCGTCACCAAGACCGTGGCCGGCATGCTCGTTGGCCTGGCGGTCGAGCGCAAGCTGTTGCGCCTGGACAGTCCGGTGCTGCCGTATTTTCCCGAGCTGCGTCCGCTGGCCTTTGCCGACCCCCGCAAGGACCAGATCACGGTCGAGGATTTCCTCACCATGAGCTCGCTGCTCGAGTGCGACGACGACAACCAGCTATCGCGCGGCAACGAGGAGCGCATGTACCTGGTGGAAGACTGGAGCCGGTTCCTGGTCGACCTGCCCATCAAGGGCTTCCCCGAATGGGAGACGCGCCCGGAAAAATCGCCGTACGGGCGCGCCTTCAGCTACTGCACGGCGGGGGTGGCCCTGCTCGGGCCGCTGATCGAGCGCGCCAGCGGCCAGCGCGTGCCAGACTTCGCCGCCGCCAATCTGTTCAAGCCGCTGGGCATCGACAAGGCCAAATGGCAGTTCCAGCCCAAGGGCCCGGCCATGACGGGGGGCGGCTTGCAACTGCGCAGCGTGGACCTGATGAAGCTGGGCCAGCTCTACCTCAATGGCGGGCGCTGGGACGGCAAGCAGGTGATCGCCGCCGACTGGGTCCGGCGCTCGATCGCGCCGCAGGCCAATGCCCGCGAGGGGTTTGACTACGGCTACCTGTGGTGGCTGCAGTCGTTCAAGGTCGACGGGCGCGCCGTCAACAGTTACAGCATGGCGGGCTCGGGCGGCAACAAGGTGTTCGTGCTGCCCGGGCAGGACGCCGTGGTGGTCATCACGACGACCAACTTCCAGGTCCGCGACGCCCATCCCCTCAGCGAAAAATTGCTGACGAACTTGATCTTGCCGCCCCTGATGCGTCCCTGAGTTGCGCTGCGCCCCAACAATGTCGTGTGGGGCGCTTGTGCGTCAACTGGTCAGTGGAATGCCACCGAGCGCTTTCAACTTCGGCTGCACCGACAGAACATGTTCCAGGTCGCTTTTCAAGAACAGCGCACACAGCAGTCCCAGACCCCACACGGGCACCAGCACCAGGCAGAACACGACGACCAAGGCGCTGCGTTTCCAATAGTAGACTTTGCCGTCCGCCAATTTCACGCCGACGATCATCGGTCCCACCAGGTACAAGGTCGTCTGCTGGCCCAGGCCGCGCGCAATGAAGTCGCCCAGGCTGCGCGCGGTCCTGACCTTCTGAATGATCTGGTCGCCAATTTCGATCACATCGTAGTGAACAAAGGCTTTGCCGACACTGGTCTGGGTGGTCGAGCCGCTTCCCAACATTGACAGTGTTCCTGTTACTTCACGCATGGCGGGTTCCTTGATGGTGCTTGTCAGATGCATCGACGCCGGCGTCGTGCTGGCGTCAGGCGATTATTGTTTGACGGTGGGGCCGAACTCGTCGATCAACCAGCGCCCCTCGCTCCGGGTCAAACGCACGTATTGTTTCTCGCCCGGGCACTGGCCCTTAAAATTGATCAGGGAATACCCTTCGACCGTGCTCTGCTCGGGAGTGACGGTGTAGTTGGCGCTGATCGTCTTGTAACCGCCGCATTTCTCCACTTTCACTTTCTGTTCCTTGAATGCGCTTTTCGTCACGTCCGGTTTGTCGAGAAAGCGCGCCTTCAATGTCGGCCCCAGCCGGGACACCGCACCGTCGATGTTTTCCTCCGAAAAATCCGTCAGAAAACCCTTCACGACCTCATCGGGCGTCAGGTCTTTTTTGCTGCAGGCGGCGACGGCCAGGACCATCAATACACATACCGAGAAAACATGTTTCATGCTCATTTTCAATATCATTATACAAAGCCTTGTTCAAATAATCCAGGCGAACTACCGGCCCGGCACCCAGCCGCTGTCGGTCTTGATGAAGCGGATCGACTCGGTATTGTTTTGCGTTCCCACCATCGACTTCACTTCCATCTGCACGTCGCAGCGGTAGGAATGATCGCCATCGCTCTTGCAACCGAGGCTTTTCACCTGCAGGTATTGAATCTTGGCCAGGTCGCCCAGCTGCTTCGCTTCGGCGCCCGTGCCGATCAAGCCGGCCATGGTGGCGTCGGCGGTTTTTTGCAGCGCCGCTTTCATTTCGCTGTCGGTCGGGCCCTTCGCGCAGCCGACGATCAAGCCGGCAAGCGCCAAACACAAAAAGACGTTTTTCATCGATCCATTCCTCATTGGTGCTGACATGGGCGCCCACGGCGCCTGTCCGGCGCGGCGCGGCGTTCGGCCTGGTCGGCCTGCATGCTGCAATGATGCGCGAAGCGGGCGGCCGCAGAGCTCATCCATGTGGATGATATTTGGCGGAAATAGCTATCTTTTAAGGCAAGACTGGCTGTCTAAAAAGACCGGCGCTGGCGGGTGCGCCTGCCACGCCCCCTCAGGCGGGGCTTTTCGGGATCGACGCCAGCATCTGGACCAGCCCTTGCTGGCGGCTTTGCCCCGTTTTGCGCAGCACCGCCCGCAGCTGGGTGCGGGCGGTCGCCACGCTGACGCAGAAGGTATCGGCATAGCCCTTGATCGACATGCCGCCCGTGATCTGGTGGGCCAGCCTGGCTTCGGTGGGCGACAAGCCGAACATGTCGACCAGCTGGCTCGGGGGCGGGGCCGCTTGCCCGTTGCCGCTGCTGATGACCAGCAGCGCCCTTGTGCTGGCGCCTTCGCTGTCGCCGCCGCCGAGCAGCACGGGCGCCGATGCCTGTGCCGTGCGCACAATCGTGATGAACAAGGCCGGCGCCCCCGTCGCCGTGGGCACGGTCAGCGACTTCGGCTTGCCGTCGCCGAGGACCTGCTGGACGATGCCCGCCAGCGCGCCGCCCTCGCGCAACTGCCCGCGCGCAATCTCGCCCTTGAGCTGCGCCCGCAGCAATTGCTCCGACCTGGCATTGGCATACGTGATCTTGCCCTTGGCGTTCAGGCCGATCACGCCATACTGGAGCGCATCGAGCGCCATCTCGCTCTCGAGCGCTTGCGACACGGGCGCGAGCTTGAGCATGGCCCCCATCACCTTGCTCAGATGGGAAATGTAGAGCCCGAAAAAATGCTGCTCCGTTGCCGAGAAATCCGGCCGGCCTTTGCCATGGTTGAAGGCGGCGAAAATGGTCTGCGCTTCGCTGCGATACAGGCACGCCCCGATCACGTAGCGAAAGCCTTGCGGAATGAGGAAGTCCTGGTAGAACTCGTTGGCGCTGACGAATTTTTCATCGTAGAACGCCGAGCACCGGTAGGTCGCGCCGACCGCCGCCGTCTCGATGAATTTGCGCCGTGGATCGATGCGGCTGTAATGGCCCGCGTAGAGGTCGCCAGCGGCGTTCAAGTCCTTGTCCGTGAAGATCCGGATGGTCTCTTTCCCGTCCGGCGTGAAGCCGACGATGTGGCACAGGTCCGAGTGCAAGGCGGTGTTGGCGGTGGCCACCGCGCCGGCCAGTAACTCCGGGCGCAGCATCGACTGGTACAGGTCGCCAACGAGCGTGTCCCACTGTTCGACATCAAAATTCATAGGGCGGCGGCAAGGGTGAAGGGCGCAGGAGGCCAGGAAACGCAACTGCGGACACGCTACGACACTTGCTGCTTTCTTGTCAATTATTTGTTAAATGGCAATGCCACTGCTTGCTCGCCAAGAGGCAGCGCGCAAGGACGCCAATTGTGCGGACCTTGAATTTTTGCTATCTGCTGTAGAGTGAACAGCTTACCGCTACCACCTCCAAAGGATCAGCATGCAAACTCAATTGATAAAGCGCTGTGCCGCCGCCCTGGCACTCACCTGTGCATTCGGCAGCGCAAGTGCGGCAGAACTGAGCATTTCCCTGAAAATGCTGGGTGGAGCGGGCGCCGCGGCCGGCCTGGTGGTGGTCAGCGAAACGCCCTACGGTCTGGTGTTCACGCCCGCCCTGACCGGACTGCCGCCCGGCTTGCATGGTTTCCACGTCCACGAAAACGGCAGTTGCGCCGACGGCGAAAAGGACGGCAAGCTGGTCGCCGGCCTGGCTGCGGGCGGCCACTACGACCCGCGCGGCAGCAAGCAGCATGGCCTGCCTTGGGGCAATGGCCACCTGGGCGATCTGCCCGCGCTGGCGGTGGACGCCGCCGGCAACGCAAGCAACCCGGTGCTGGCGCCGCGCCTGAAAATGGCCGACCTCAAGGGCCGCTCGCTGATGGTCCATGTGGGCGGCGACAACCACGCCGATCATCCGGCCATGTTGGGCGGCGGCGGCGCCCGACTCGTTTGCGGACCCATTCCATAAATACACGCGGCGCCGGCACGGCGGCTGGCGCAGGCTGGCATGGCGGCCGATCTGACAGGGGTGCGCGGCCTTGCGGGCCTTCGCGCGTAAGATAAGCGTTCCATACACATGACTGGAGTTGGAAAATGAGTTTCGATAATTTCTTGTCCCGTTTGAAAAGCAAGGCCAGCGAGCTCAAGACGGAAGCCTTGAAGTACAAGAACAAGGATTTTCTCAACGCCGCCATGGCCGGCTGCGCCCTGATCTCGATGGCCGACGGCAGCGTGAGCGCCGAAGAAAAGCAGAAGATGATCAAGTTCATCGAAAACAATGACGCCCTGTCCGTGTTCACCACCAGCGACGTCATCAAGGCCTTCCAGGACTACGTGGGCCAGCTCGAATTCGACAAGGATATCGGCGAGGCCAAGGCCTACCAGTCGCTGCATAAAATGAAATCAAACACGGAAGCGTCGCGCCTGCTGGTGCGCATGATCATCGCGGTGGCCTCGTCGGACGGCGACTTCGATGCGAAAGAACAGATCGTGGCCGGTAAAATCATCCGCGAATTGGGCATGAGTCCATCGGAATTTGACTTGCAGTAAGCACTCACTGATAACAACAACAACGGCGCCCGCGGGCGCCGTTGTTGTTAATGCGTGCCAACTTAAACGGCTGCCCGCAGCAAAAGCGAGCATGGGCACTATTAATTGCTGCATTGCCTCATAAAAAATGAATTGTGGATATACTTGCGCACATTCCATTGTCCACAATCAAAATTCACATGAAATTCGCTCCCTCCCTGATTTGCGCGGCGACGCTGCTCGCCATGGCGCATGCCCACGCCGCCGAACCTGAACAATATCTGCAACGTTGCGCCGCCCTGGGCGACGCCAGCGCCCGCCTCGGTTGCTACGACGCCCTGGCCAAGGAACTGGTCAAGGCGGAGCAGACCGTCGGCGTGCCCGCCAGCGCCTCGCCGGAGGCGGCCAATGCGGTGGCGGCAGCGATGCCATCGCGGCCCAGCGCCAAGGTGCTGGCGCCGGCCACGCCGATTTCGCGCATGAGCCAGGACTGGGAATTGAACAACGACGCCAACCGCGGCGTGTACGCGGTGCGGCCGTTCCGCGACAATTATCTGTTGCTGGCGAACCAGAGCAATTCGACCAATGACCGCCCTTACCGGGGTTTTGTGGCCGAAGGCTACCAGGCCAAGCACGTCGAGCTGACGTATCAGCTGAGCTTTAAATCGAAGCTGATCGAGGGCATCGCCGGTTCGCCCATCGACCTGTGGGCCGGTTACACCCAGCAGAGTTTCTGGCAGGCGTATGCGCGCAAGTATTCGAGCCCGTTCCGCGAAACGAACTACCAGCCGGAAATCATGGCCGTGCTGCCGATTAACAAGCAGCTCGGTCCCGTCAACATCCGCTTTGTCTCGCTGGGCGCGTCGCACCAGTCGAACGGCCAAGGCCTGACCCTGTCGCGCAGCTGGAACCGCGCCTACGCGGCGCTGGGGCTGGAAAGCGGCGACCTGCAAGTGACCACCCGTGTCTGGAAGCGTCTCGATAACGCCAAGTCGGACAACGACAACCTCGACATCACCGACTTCATGGGCCACGGCGACATGAAAGTGGTTTATTACAACCGCGGCTACGAGTATTCGGCCTTGGTGCGGCGCAATTTCAGCACCGGTCACGGCGCCTTGCAAGTGGGCGTGTCGATTCCCATCGTTACCAACCTGAAGGGTTATGTCCAGGGCTTCACGGGCTACGGCCAGAGCTTGATCGACTATAACTACGCGCAGAAATCGCTGGGCGCCGGGGTACTGCTCGACTTTTAACTTGCCCCGCAGTGCCGCTATCGGCCTGGCCGCGCGATGCTCGCGCGGCCAGGCTTTTTTACGTGCGCGTTGTTGCCGCGCACCACTGCCGCGCTTGAAAGCGCCGATCGCCGCAGGGCGCTATGCTGGGGTGGTGCCGCACGGTCCGTCCCGGATCCGGCCAACCATTCCAGCGAAGCGAGCCCCCATGCGTCACCACGTACTTGGCAAGACCGGATTATTCGTCTCTGAACTGTGCCTCGGCACCATGACCTTCGGCGGTGCCGATGGCATGTGGGGCAAGATCGGCCAGCTCCAGCAGGGCGAAGCGGAAACCCTGATCGGCGCCGCCCTCGACAGCGGCATCAACTTCATCGACACGGCTGACGTCTATGCGGGCGGTGCCTCTGAAACCATCGTCGGCCAGGCCCTGAAAAATCTGCACATTGCCCGCGAAGACGTGGTGATCGCCACGAAGGTGTTCGGTGAAACGGGGCAGGGACCAAACGGGCGCGGCTTGTCGCGCAGCCATATCATCGACGGCGTCAAGGCCAGCCTGCAGCGCATGCAGCTTGACCATATCGACCTGTACCAGGTGCACGGTTTCGATCCCGCCACGCCCATCGAAGAAACCCTGCGCGCGCTCGACACCGTGGTGCAGCATGGCCACGTGCGCTATATCGGCGTGTCGAACTGGGCAGCCTGGCAAATCGCCAAGGCGCTCGGCATCTCCCAGCGCCTGGGCATCGCCAGCTTTCAGTCCTTGCAGGCCTATTACAGCGTGGCGGGGCGCGACCTCGAGCGCGAGCTGATTCCCATGCTGCGCAGCGAGGGCCTCAGTCTCATGGTGTGGAGTCCGCTCGCGGGCGGCCTGTTGAGCGGCAAGTACGGCCGCGATCAGCAGGCCGAAGCGGGCAGCCGCCGCGCCGCCTTCGATTTTCCGCCCGTCGACAAGGAGCGCGGCTGGCAAGCCATCGACGCCATGCGCCCCATCGCCGCCGCGCACGGGGTGTCGGTGGCGCGGGTGGCGCTGGCGTGGTTGCTGCACCAGCCGCAAGTGAGCAGCGTCATCATCGGCGCCAAGCGCCTCGCGCAGTTGCAGGACAATATCGCCGCCACCACCCTGACCCTGAGCGGGGCCGAGCTGGCCGCCATCGACGCCGCGAGTGCGCTACCACCCGAGTATCCGGGCTGGATGTTCGAGCGCCAGGGAGAGTTTCGGCGCGGGCAGCTGGCCGAGGCAGGCGGCGCTCGGTGAAGGGCCTTAGTTCGCGCCCGCCCGCACCCGTCCGAACGCATCGCCGGCCTTCCACGCCGGCATCTTCGGCGCATCGGCCACCCTGCGCCCCAGGTTCAGGGTAAATTGCGCCTGCTGCACCATGCCCGCCATGTCCCAGCCGGGATCGTATTCATCCGACACCTGGTGGTAGCGTTCTTCGCCATAGCGCTTGCGCCGTGCCGTCGAGGCGGCGCCTTCTTCCACATAGTCGCTGCCGCCGCCGACGGAAAAAGCGGGGATGCCCGCCTTGGCGAAAGAAAAATGGTCGCTGCGGAAGTAACCGCCCGATAAATCCGGCTTCGGTGTCGCCACCGTCAGGCCCATTGCCTTGGCCGTGGCTGCGGCGAAGGCGCCCAGCTCCGTGCGTTCGCTGCCGCTGGCGCCCATGTCGCGGGTGCGGCCGACCCAGTTCAAACTGTCCAGGTTGAGGTTGGCGGCGGTCCTGGCGGCCGGCCACAGGGGGGCGACCGCATACGCCGCGCTGCCCAACAAACCTTGTTCTTCGGCGGCCACCCACAGGAACATCTGGCTGCGCCGGGCGGGCGACTTGACCGCTTCCTGCGCCATCGCCAGCAAGGCGGCCGAGCCGGAGGCATTGTCGACGGCGCCGTTATAAATATTGTCGCCGCCCGCGCCCTGCTTGCCCAGGTGGTCCCAGTGAGCGCTGTAGATGACGAGCTCGTCTTTGAGTTTCGGGTCGGTGCCGGGGACGATGCCGGCGACGTTGAACTGCTCGATCAGGCGCACGCTGGCGTTGGCTTCGCCGCGCACGCGGGCGGCCAGCGGCACGGGGGTGAAGTCGCGCGTTTCGGCGGCGCCGCGCAGGCTGTCGAGGTCGTGCCCGGCCGCCTTGAACACGGCGCGCGCGCTCGCTTCCGTCATCCAGCCCTGCATGCCGCTGCCCGGTTCGCCCGCGGCCAGCTGGAAGCGCTCGGCCAGCCAGCTGTTTTGCACCACGCTCCAGCCGTAGGAGGCGGAGGCGTCGGTGTGGATCAGCAGCACCCCGGCGGCGCCGTGGCGGGCCGCTTCCTCGAACTTGTAGGTCCAGCGGCCGTAATAGGTCAGCCCCTTGCCATTGAACCGGTCCGGCTCGGCGGCGGTGGGCAGCGGGTCGTTGACCATCATCACCAGCACCTTGCCGCGCACGTCGACGCCCTTGTAATCGTCCCAGCCCAGTTCCGGGGCGCTGATGCCATAGCCGACAAACACCATCTCGGCGTCCATCAGGTGCTGCGCCCTGGCGTCGCCGGGCGCCCACACCCAGTCGCGCCCGAACACCAGCGCCTGCTGCTTGCCCTTGATGTCGATGCCCACGGCGCTCTCGTCCGGCAGCGCCTTGACGCCGGCGATCTTGACGCTCTGGCGGAAGCTGGCGCCATTGGCCGGCCGCAGTCCGGCCGCCATCGCCTGCGTTTCAAGATACGCCACCGTCAGGTCGCCGCCCCGCTGGCCGGTGCCGCGTCCTTCGAGCAGGTCGCTCGACAGAAATTGCAGGTGGGCGCGCAGGGGTGCTTCCTGGACGGTGGGGCCGGCGGCCGATGCCAGGCCGGCAGAGAGTAAGGCGACGGAAAAGATCAGCTTGCGCATGGATACCTGCAGTGAAAGGATGAATGAATGCCCGTGGCACTCATTGTACCGTTCAGCGAAATACCAGGCGATCCCTGGCGATGGTCGTCGCCGTCATCGGCGTGAACGGCGGCGGCAGGCCGGCCGGGCGCTCTGCCGCCTGAACGGGCAGGCCCGGCGTGCGTTCGAGCACCTCGATGATGGCCTGCTTGTCCGACTCCACGTCGAAGCGGAAATCGAGCGTCTGGCCGCCCATGCCGTACAGGGCCAGCGTGTAGGAGGCGCTGCGTTCGTGCGACAGGGGGCGGCCGTTGACGCTGGTGGCGAAGGCATCGGCGCCGCTCAGCGTCAGATCGATGAACGGTACCGCCGTTTTCGCCGCGAGCGTAAAACGCAGGTGGCGGCGCTGGCCGTCATCGACGTCGCTGACGGTGAGCATGGCCGGAAACGTCACCGCGCTGCGCGGCGCGGGCGCCAGCCACATGGGACTGCTGTTCCAGCCGAAGGCCTCGACCTGCACGCGGGCGCGCGCGCCGGCGGTGGGAAAGAAGCCCCGCGACCACGGATCGAGCGGGCCGTTGGGCATCATCCACCAGCTGCGCCAGGTCGCCGCATCCTTCAGGTACACCATGCGGTTCGGCTGCGGCAGCGGGGCCTGGCCGTAGGGGGCGGCGCTGCCAGCCACCGTGAAGCAGGCCAGGCTGGCCACGCCCAGGCCGCGCACGATGAAGCGGCGCTGGGCCGTGAGCAGCACGCTGGCCATCCCCAGCAGCAGCGCCAGCACGAGCATCGGCAGCTCGCTGCGTTCGGGCGAGGTAATGATGAACACATCGTCCAGCAGGGGGCCGATGATCAGCAGGGCCGGCACGGCGCCGGCGCCCAGGATCAGCGCGCGGCGCAGGCCCGACAGGCGCGTCAACTGCGGCGCATACAGCACGCCGTAGGCGAGCAGGGTGCCGATCAGGGGCCACGCCAGCACGTAACTGGTCTGCGGCATCTGCCAGCTCAGCACCAGCAGCAGCACGGTGGCCGCCAGCAGGGGACCGAGGGCGGCGGCGGCGTGGCCGACGGCGCGCCGGAAGCCCCGCTGCAGCAGCACGAACAGGGCCGTGCCGAGCGCGGCGAAGCCGCCCAGGAACCAGCTGTCGCGCAGGCCGGCACCCACGTTGCGGGCGTCGTAACCGCGGTGCAGCGACGGCAGCAGGTTCCACACCAGCGCCGCCGCCAGCACCAGCACGGCGGCGATGGCCACGAAGCCCAGCGCCGCGTCGACCAACTCGCGCACGCTGACGTCGCCCCGCTGCACCGCCAGGCAGCAGACGATCGCCAGCAGCAGGCAGGCCAGGCGGGTGAAGGCCCACACGCTCTCTGGCGAATAGCTGATCACGCCCGCCAGCGGCAGGTCGAAGTACAGCACCGGCGCCTGCGCCTGGCCGGGCGTGGCCGCCGTCAGCGCGGGACCGTCGCCGAAATGGCGCGCCAGGGCGAACATGGTGGCACCGGCCTGCTCGAGCATGGCCGGCGCCAGCCGGTCGACGGTGTCGCGCGAGCCGATGCCGCTGCCGTTGCCGCCTTCCAGGTTGGCCAGGTGCAGGTGCGCGCTGCCCAGGTTCGCCAGGTCGCCCATGCGCACCCCGGGCAGGTCCTGGTAGAGCCCCTGCAGGGCGGCGCCGCCATGGGCGCGCGGCGCCGCGCTGGCCCAGCCGCGCACGGCGGTGGCGCTGGCCGCGCTGGTGCCACCCACTCCCACCAGCACCGGCGCGCCATCGCTGCCGGCGCTGTCGAAGCGGATCACCAGGCCGATGCGCGGGGCCAGGCGGTGCTGGCCGGCGAAGGCGCGCGCGCCCAGGCCGCCCACGCTGTCGCCGTCGGCGAACAGCACCACCACGTCGTTGGCCATCGGCGCCATCGCCTTCAGCCGGCGCAGCGTTTCCAGCAGCGCCGCCACCGGCGCCGCACTGGCCGCCGCGCCCACGCTGCGCTCGCCCGTGTCGTAGGCGCTCGCCAGCAGCAGGGCGGGGCGGCTGGCGTGGTCGGGCGCGGCGCCGGGGATCAGCACGACGACGTTGTTGACCATGCCCAGCGCCACCTGCAGGTTGCGGCGACGGTCGATGGTGTTTTTTTGCGCCAGCGCCGTCTGCACCTGTGGCGCCAGCCCCAGCGCCGTCAACTGCGCGACGATGTGCGCGCGCGCGACGCCGTTGGCGGCGCTGCCGATGGGGCGCGGCGCCGCCGCCAGCACGGCCACGTCGCGCAGCGCGCGCTCGAGCGAAAACCCGGGCGCGGCCTGGGCTTGCCGGCTGTGCGCCAGGCCCAGGCCGGCGAGGACGGCGACACTGGTGAGCACGGCGGCGGCAAGCAGGCCCGCGCTCCATGTGCGCGGCGTTGACAGGGTACTAAACATGGCGATTCCCGGGTGGTGACAGGTGAAACGATGCGCGATCGCTGAAAAAATGGCCAAAAAAAAACCCCGGCCGGAGGCGGCGGCCGGGGCAAGAAGCAAGAGCTTGCCGGTCCATGCAGAAAATGCTTGCTTACTGCTCCAGCGTCCAGACGTAGGCAATGCGTGCCCAGCCCGGTTCGGCGACGCCGCCGTTCATGGCCGGCTTGAAGGTGCAGGTCGACAGCGCGGCGATGGCCGCCTTGTCGAGCTCGCGCGAACCGCTCGTCGAGTCAATGCGCGCGTCGCCGACGCGGCCATTGGTGCCCACCAGCAGGGCCAGGATCACGGTGCCGCTCTCGTTGTTGCGCGCCGCCCGCGCCGGGTAGTTCGGGGTGGCGCAGCCGCTGGCGTCGGCCAGCGCCACCGAGCGCACGCCGGCCGGCCGGGGCGCCGCCGTGGCCGGCCCCGGCTCGGCCGCCACTGCGGCGGTGGTGGGCGGCTGCGGCGCCGTCGCCGTCGATACCTCGACGCTGATGTTGTTCGGTGGCGGCGCCTGCTGCACCAGCACCTCGACGGGCGGGGCGATGACCTGCGGCGGCGCCAGCGTTGCCGGCGTCGGCACGGTGGGCGGCGGCGGTGGCGGTGGCGGCGGTGGCTCGGGCGTCAACATCAGCACCAGTTCCGCCGGCATGGCCGGCAGGGCCACGCCGCGCGTATTGAGGGTGTGGATGAAGACGGCGCCGATGGCCACGTGGAGGGCGGCGACGATGGCCAGCTTGCCGAACCTGCTGCCACCTGCTTGATGGATGGACGAGAAATGCATGGTGTTGTTTCTCCTTGTGGTCAGTGTGGGCTTGCTGGCGACTGCGTGTAAAGCAATGATATGGAACTAATATATGCTATTGCCTAGCAATTGAAAAGCATTTTAATGGCAAAAGTATAGCGATCACGATGTCGATCAGGGTTTCTGTCCGCAGGTGCTCGCCGAAAATTCCGTCTTCATACGGTGCGCGTGTGTAAAATCATTCCATTGGCGGCGGAATGCGTCCGTTGCCGCGCAAACTGAACTGCCAGGCGATAGTAATCAGGTGTAGGGCGAGCCGGCCGGCGCAAGGGAGATCTGTGGAAGCTGTTATCAATTCAAGTGCGCCGACGGACGCGCGCGCCATTCGCGTGATGCTGGCCGACGATCACCCCATCGTCATGACGGGCTTTGCCATGTCGCTTGCCGGGGTCGGCATGGACGTCGTCGGCCAGGCCCGCAGTCCCGACGAAGCGGCCGCCCTGTACGCCGCACTGCGGCCCGATGTGGCGGTGCTCGATATCCGCTTCGGCACCGAGCTGACGGGGCTGGACGCGGCGCGCACGCTGCTGGCGGGCTACCCGGACGCCAACATCGTGTTCCTCACCCAGTTCGACCAGGACAGCCTGATCAAGGAAGCCTACCGGCTGGGCGCGCGTGCTTTCGTCACCAAGGATTGCGACCCGGCCGACCTGGCCACGGCGGTGCGCCATGCGCACGAGGGCAGGCTGTATTTCCTGCCGCAGATCGCCGAGCGCCTGGCCAACCTGTCGGTGCGCGGCGACGTGTCGCCGCAGTCGCAGCTCGACGCGCGCGGCCTGGACATCTTCAAGCTGATGGCCGAGGGGCTGACCAACGCCGAAATCGCCGAGCGCCTCAATCTGTCGACCAAGACCATCAGTAACATCAGCCAGTCGGTCAAGGAAAAGCTGGGCGTGCACCGCCAGGCCCACATCACCCGTCTGGCCGTCAAGCACGGCCTGATCGAGCCCTAGTGCGGGGCGCCCGGGCCCGGCTGCTCATGCTCATGCTCACGGTCACGGTCATGGCGCCGCCAGGGCGCGCCGCCAGTGTGGCGGCGGCGCCCGCCCAGGGCTTCCGCTTTCACATCGTCACCGGCGACGACAGCGTGCAAACGCGCCGGATCGCCGACGACCTGTACAGGCGCCTGGCGCCGCTGGCCGCGAGCTTTCGCACCGAACTGGCGCAGCGGCGCCGCCTGGTCTACATCGCCATCGGTCCGGCCGCCCTGCGCGACGCCGCCAGCCGCGACGACGACAGCGTCGTCATTGCCGCGTTCACGGCCAGCCAGGTGGTACAGGCGGTGGCCGGCGCGAATGGCCACCGCGGCCACGGCGTCATCACCGCCGTGTATGCCGAGCCGGCGCCGGCCGACCAGTTGCGCCTGATCGAGCTGCTGTACCGGCGCCCCGTGCGGGTGGCCTTCGTGGCCGGCGCCGACAGCGCCCACCTCAAGCTGGTGCTGCGCGAAGCGCGCCCGGCGCTGGAAATGGCGGACATGGCGGCGGGCGAGGACATCAACCGCATCCTCAACCGCATCGCCCCCGCCGACGTGCTGCTGGCGATGCCCGACAGCGGCGTCTACAACGCCGACACCATCCGCAACATCCTGCTCTCGACCTACCGCCACAAGCAGGGGGTGATCGGTTTTTCGGCCGACATGGTCAAGGCGGGCGCGCTGGCGACGACCTATTCGGAGGTCGAAGACATCGACATCCAGGTGGCCGAGATGGCGCTGGCCTTTGCCAGCACGGGCACGCTGCCGGCGCCCCAGTTCCCCCGCTATTTCCGCACCATCGTCAACGATGGCGTGGCCCGCTCACTCGACCTCGACGTGAGCGCCGCCGCGCGCGCGCTGACGCGGCGCCCGCCCGTGGCCGTCAACTAGCATGACGCACCTGCGATTCTGGCAAAGCTGGAGCATCGGCACCCGCATGATCTTCATCACCATGCTGCCGGTGGTGTTCCTGTTTTCCTCGTTTGTCTGGTACTCGTGGTATTCGCACCGCGCCCAGGTGGCCGAGGAGCTGGCCGAGCGGGGCCGCATCCTCGCCCGCGCGCTGGCCGAGACGAGCGAATACAACGTCATCTCCGGCAACCTGTCGGACCTGCGCCTGACCATCAACGGGCTGGTGCAGTCCGATAAAAGCATCTACCGCATCGAGGTGCTCGACGCGGCCGAAAAGCAGGCCATCAGCGTCACCACCCAGTTTGCCCTGCAGGCCGAACCGCGCTCCACCACGGCGCCCATCAAGAAGCAGGTGATCTGGGTGAACCTGTTTTCCGATAACGGCGCGCCCCACGTGTCGAGCCCCAGCGACACCAAGCCGCCCACCCAGCCAGCCGAAGTGGTGGGCACGGTGCGGGTGACGATGTCGCCGACGAACATGCTGGCGACCCAGGCGCGGCGCTTTCAGATCGAACTGGGCATCGCCGCGCTGGCGCTGCTGGCGTCGGCCGCCGTCGCCCTGTTCCTGGCGCGCAGCCTGACGACGCCCTTGCGGGCGGCGATCGGCGCCCTGCGCCAGATCCGCGGCGGCGTCTACCGGGTCAGCCTGCCGGTGAGCACGGGCGGCGAGATCGGCGAATTGCAGGCCTCGATCGGCGAGATGTCGGTGGCGCTCGACCAGTCCAAGCAGCAGCTGGAAAACAAGGTGGCCGAGCGCACCCGCGCGCTCGAAGCGTCGCGCAATGAAGCGCTCAAGGCCGACGCCGACAAGCGCAAACTGATCGCCAAGGTCAATTCGATCGTCGAGGATGAGCGCAAAAGCATCGCCATCGAGATCCACGATGAACTCAATGCCTCGCTGATCGCGGCGCGCCTGGAGTCGCAGTCGATCCTGCACCTGGCCGGGAAGGCGCAAGCGGGCGACCCGGCGGCGATCGGGCAGATCATGGTCAAGTCGGCCGCCATCACCCGCCTCACGCTGGACCTGTACGCCAGCGGACGGCGGCTGGTACGGCGCCTGCGCCCGGAAGTGCTGGACATGCTGGGTCTGCACGGCGCGGTCGAGGAAATGCTGCGCCACTACGACCGCGAATCGGGCTGCCGCTTCACGTTTCACTCGGAAGGCGATTTCGCCAGCCTGGGCAACGAGCTGGCCATCTCCGCCTACCGCATCGTCCAGGAAGCGGTCTCGAACGTCATCAAGCATGCCGGCGCCAGCCACGCCGAGGTGGCGCTGATCCTGTCCCGGCGCGACAACACGCTGACCATCGAAGTGGCCGACAACGGCGACGGCTTCGATGTCGGCACGGCCTCGCCCGGCATCGGCATCATCGGCATGCGCGAGCGCGTGCATGCGCTGGGCGGCACCATCGCCTTCGACTCGGGCGCGGCGCAGGCCGCCGGCGAGGGCAGCGATGGCGACGGCGGCGACGGCGGCACGGTGGTTGCGATCACCTTGCCGCTGGGCGAGGCATCGAACGGACCGGCTGCTGTATCGTAGAGCCCTGTCAACACCAACCCTCCACCTGAAGCGACCATGGACCACACTCTCTTTACCCCCTACGAGCAGGGCAACCACAACCAGACCACCAGCTGGGCCGAGTGCATCGCCTGGTACGAGATGCTGGCGCAGCGCTTTCCCGGCGTGCTCGATTTTGCCCAGATCGGCGTGTCCGACATGGGCGTGCCCATCCACGCCGGCGTGGTCAGCGCCGACGGCGTGTTCGACCGCGCCGCCATCAAGGCGGCCGAACGTCCCGTCTTCTTCAACAACAACGGCATCCACCCGGGCGAGCCGGAAGGGGTCGACGCCTGCATGGCGCTGGTGCGCGATTTTTGCGTCGACCCGGCGCGCCTGGCCGCGCTGGGCCGCACGGTGTTCATGTTCATCCCCCTCTACAACGTCGACGGCAGCCTCAATCGCAACGACAGCTCGCGCGTGAACCAGGACGGCCCCGAGTCGTTCGGCTTTCGCGGCAACAGCCGCCACCTCGACCTGAACCGCGACTTCGTCAAGTGCGACACCCTGACGGCGCGCGTGTTCAACCAGCATTTCACCAGCTGGGACCCGGACGTCATGGTCGACACCCACACCTCCAACGGCGCCGACTACAGCTACACCATGACCTTGATTCACACCCAGGCCGACAAGCTGGGCGGCAGCCTGGGGCCGTTCCTGCGCGAGACCATGCTGCCGGCGCTTTTTGCCGGCATGGACGAACGGGGCTGGCCGACCTGCCCCTACGTCAACCCGGTGCAGGACAGCCCCGATCACGGCATCGCCGAGTTCCTCGAAACGCCGCGCTTTTCGACCGGCTACGCGGCCCTGCACCACACCATCGGCTTCATGCCCGAAACGCACATGCTCAAGAGCTTCGCGGCGCGCTACGATGCGATGCGCGCGCTGGTCGAGACGGTGCTCGAATTCACGGTGCGCCACGGCGCCACCATCGCCGCCCTGCGCCGGGTCGACCGCGCCAGCGTGAGCAGCGCGCGCAGCCTGCCGGTGCACTGGTCGATGGACGCGGCCACCCCGTCGCGGTTTCGCTTCAAGGGTTACGCGGCCGTGTACCGCCCCAGCATCCTGGGCCACTACACGCGCCTGTCCTACGACCGCTCGGCGCCGTGGGAGCGCGACATCGACTACTACGACAGCTTCCCCGCCGACGTCGACGTGCCCGCGCCGAAGGCGTATATCGTGCCGCAGCAGTGGCGCGAAGCGATCGAGCGGCTGCAGTGGAATGGCGTCGTCATGGAGCGCCTGGCGGCCGACGAAACGCGCGTGCTCGACTATTACCATGTCGACGCCGTCACCTCGCGCGCCGGCCCCTACGAGGGCCACATGTTCCATGACGAACTCACGCTGGAGCGGCACAGCGGCGCGCTGCCCTTGCGGGCGGGCGACTACGTGGTCCGGCTCGACCAGCCGCAGGCGCGCTACGCCGTCGAAATGCTCGAGCCGCAAGGGCACGACAGCTTTTTCCGCTGGGGCCTGTTCAACAGTGTGCTGGAAAAGAAGGAAGCGTATTCCGACTATGTGTTCGAAGACCACGCCGCCGAACTGCTGCGCGACGAGCCGGCCTTGCGGGCGAAGTTCGACGACTGGAAGGCGGCCAATCCCGCCATGCTGGCCGACCAGGGCGCCGTGCTCGATTTTATTTTTGCCCACTGCGAACGGTATCGCGAGAGCGAATGGCGCCGCTACCCGGTGTTCATGCTGATGGCGTAAGGGGCAGGGGGCGCGCCCCCTGCTGGTGTTAGCGGCTCGCCGCGATCCAGCGGTCGACCTTCGCTTCGAGCAGCGACAGCGGCATGGTGCCGTCCTCGAGCACGATCTCGTGAAACTTCGGCAGGCTGAAGTTCGCTCCCAGCGCCGCCTGGGCGCGCTGGCGCAGCTCGACGATTTTCAGCGCGCCGATCTTGTAGCCCAGCGCCTGGCCCGGCCACACCATGTAGCGCTCGACCTGGTTCCTGGCGTCCGCCTCGGAGTAGCCCAGCGTGGCGCGCACGTAGGCGATGGCCTGCTCGCGGCGCCATCCCTGGCTGTGCATGCCCGTGTCGACCACCAGCCGCACCGCGCGCAGCATTTCGTCGTTCAGGTGGCCAAAATAATCTTCCGGCTTGTCGAACAGGCCCATCTCCTTGCCCAGCGTTTCGGCGTACAGCGCCCAGCCTTCCGTGAAGGCGTTGTTGCCGCCGAATTTGCGGTAGTTGGGCAGTCCCAGTTCCTGCAGCAGGGCGATGTGAAAATGGTGGCCCGGCTGGCCTTCGTGCAGGAACAGGGTGACCATGCCGGTGCTGCCGTACTGGGTGGGGTCGTTCACCACCGACCAGAACACGCCCGGGCGCGAGCCGTCGGCGGCCGGCGCCGAGTAGTGGTCCGACGCCGTCGCGCGGCTGAGTTCAGGTTCGAGCCGCAGGTCCAGCGGCGCCTTCGGCATCAGCGTGAACATGGTGGGAAGCTTGAGGCGCAGCTGGGCGTCGAGCTTGCGGTAGACGTCGATGACTTGCTGGTCGGTGGTGAACGGGCGGAACTTGTCCTGTGCCGCCACCCAGTCCGGCAAGCCGCCGGCCGGCCCCGTGTAGCCCATCTTCGGCCCGACGATGGCAAATTCGCCCTGGATGCGCGCCACTTCGCGCACCCCGATGGCGTGGATCTGCTCGGGCGTGAGGGTGGTGGTGGTCTGGCTGGCCACGCGCGCGCGGTACCAGTGGGCGCCCTGCGGCAGCGCATCCCAGCCGGTGCTGGTGCGCGATGCCGGCAGGTACTCGGTGTCGATGTAGGTGGACAGGCGCGCCAAAGCCGGGTTGAGCTTGTTGGCAATGGTGGCACGCCAGGCGCTGGCCAGCGCCTGCTGGTCGGCGCCGGAACAATTCGCCGGGAAATGCGTCACGGGCGCATAAAAAATGCTGTCCTCGGGGCGCGCCGCGAGCAGCTTCCTGAACTGCGGCGCGGCCGACACCATCGCCGCGTGCGGCGCGGTGATGCCGCGCCGGACCCCTTCGCGCATGTTGGCGATGGCCTGGTCGATCCATGCCGGCAGCTGGTTCAGGCGGTTCAGGTAGGCGCGGTACTGCTTGACCGTGGTCAGGGGCTGGGCGCCCTGGCCGCTAGCGTAGTTCGCCAGCGTCACCGGCATGCTGTCCATCTGGTTAATCGGCAGCAGATGGGATGGAAAGGGCGCCAGGCGCAGTTCGGTGGCCAGTTCGTACTCGAGGATGTCGTAGTTGATGCGCCCCTTGTCCGACAGCGTCGCCCGGTCGATCGCCCGCAGGCGCTGCGCAAAGCCGCGGTACAGGGCGTACTGGCGGGCGCGCACGGCGGGCGCGATCGACAGGCCCAGCTGGTCGTCGAAGCGCGCATCGCCGTTCTCGGTGGCGTTGACCGGCTCGAACCGGGCGTTCGCCTCGTAATAGGCGGCGGCCACGGCGTCGAGGCGCTGGCCCGCCTGCACATTGACGGTGGCGCTGGTGGTGGCGGCGGCGGCAGGGCCGGCCGGCGCGGCGTGGGCTGGCGCGAGCGCCAGCGCGGCACAGACGGCGGCGCAGATCGACAGCATCTTCATGAAGGGGACTTTCTTTATTTGGACAGGGCGACCAGGGCGCCATTCTTGAACGTGTACATCGTCACCGTCGACGCCTTCAGGTTGCCATTGGCGTCGTAGCTGTAGCTGCCCACCACGCCGGGGTAGCTGATGGTGCGCATGGCGGCGGCCACCACCGAGGGATCGAGCGAATTGCTCGCGCCCATGGCGCTGGCGATGAACATGGTCTGGTCATAGAAGGCGGCGGCGTAGACGTCGGGCTGGCGCTTGAAGCGGGCCTGGTAGCGGGCCTGGAAGGCGGGGCCGGCCTGTTGTTTTTCCAGCACCGCGCCGGCCTGGGCGCACAGCACGTTGGCGCCGACGGCATCGCCGCCCAGCTTGGCCATCTCGGGACTGCACAGGGTGTCGCCGCCGAGCAGCCTGGCGTTCATCCCCAGCGCCTTCATCTGGCGCGCCATCGGCGCCGCCTGCGGCGCGTAGCCGCCGAAGAAAATCGCGTCGACTTTTTTCGCTTTCAGGCGCGTGAGGATGGCGGCGAAATCGCTGGCCTTGTCGGTGGTGAATTCCTGGCCGGCGATCTGCATGCCGGCCGCCTTGGCCTGGCGGCTAAATTCGGCGGCGATGCCCTGACCGAAGGCGGTGCGGTCGTCGATCACGCCGACGGTCTTGAGTTTCAAGGCGCTGGCGGCGTAACTGGCCACCTGCGCGCCCACCTGGGCGTCGCTGGCGACGGTGCGAAACACCAGTTTATAGCCGGACTCGGTGATCTTCGGATTGGTGCCGACGGTCGACATCATGATGCCGGCGTCGTTGTAGACGCGCGCGGCAGGCAGCGCCACGCCCGAGTTGTACGGCCCCAGCACGAAGCGCACGCCGGCGTCGGCGAACTTCTGGGCCACGTTGACGCCCGCTTTCGGGTCGCCCTGGTCGTCTTCCGACAGCAGCTCGAAACGCAGCCGCTTGCCGGCCACCTTGAGCGATCGCGCATTGAGCTCGTCGACCGCCAGGCGCACGCCGTTTTCATTGTCCTTGCCGGCGAAGGCGTTGGCGCCCGACAGGGGGCCGGACAGGCCGATTTTCACCACCTGTTCTTCGGCTGCGGCTGCGGCCACGCTGGCGGACAGGCAGAGGGCGGCGGGCAGGCAGACGGCGGCGATACGAAACAGTTTCATGACAGTCTCCTTGTGGGATCCATGCCCGTCAGGCGGGCAAATCGCGGGCGATCAGCTCGAGCGGCAGCGCCGTCGAGTACTTGATCTGCTCCATCGAAAACGCCGACGACACCCCGGTCAGGTGCGCCGTCGAGGCAATGAGCTTCTTGTAAAAGCGGTCGTAGCCGCCGATATCGGTGGTGACGACCTTGAGTAAATAATCGACGTCGCCGCTCATGCGGTGAAATTCCAGCACTTCCGGCAGGGCGACGACGGCGGCGGCGAAGCGCTGCAGCCATTTTTCGTCGTGCTCGGAGGTGCGGATGCTGACGAACACCGTCACCGGCAAGCCCACCTTGTGGCGGTTGACCAGGGTGACGCGGTGTTCGATGTAGCCGTCCTCTTCGAGCCGCTTGACGCGCTTCCAGCAGGGGGTGCTCGACAGGCCAACCTTCTCGGCCAGGCCCGCAATCGACAGCGTGGCATCGGACTGCAAGGCAGTCAATATGGCACAATCGAATTTATCCAGATGACTCATGCTATTTTTTTCTATTTATTGGTATATATATGCTGTTATTTGAAATTATTCGATATTAATTAGGACGTATTCTGCGCGGCAACGATGTAATATATTAAACAAATCTCCCCCTCCTGACAGTATTTAATTCATTTTTATTTTCACTATGACAAACGAAGTTTACCTCGACGCCAACGCCACCTCGCCCGCCCTGCCGCTCGCCATCGCCGCCGCGGTCGATGCCATGCAAGAGCGCTTCGGCAATCCCAGCAGCAGCCATGCGGCCGGCCTGCGCGCGCGCGCCATGCTGGGCGAGGCGCGCGCCGCCGCGCGCCGGGTGATCGGGGCGGGCCAGGGGGAGCTCGTGTTTACCAGTGGCGCCACCGAGGCGATCCAGACGGCGGTGCTGTCGGCCCTGTGCGATCTGCGCCAGCGCCAGCTGGCCGGCGAAGCGGTGGGCGATCTGCTGCTGTACGGCGCCACCGAGCACAAGGCGATCCCCGAATGCCTGGCCCACTGGAATCGCATCCTCGGCACCGGCTGCGTGGTGCAGGCGCTGGCGGTCGACGCCGACGGCCGCCACCGGCTCGACCTGCTGCAGGAGATGGCGCCGCGCGCCGCCCTGGTGTGCACCATGGCGGCCAACAACGAGACGGGCGTGGTGGCCGAGCTGGCCGCCATCGAAGCGGTGCTCGCCGCGCACGCCCCGCGCGCCTTGTGGCTGGTCGATTGCGTGCAGGCGCTGGGCAAGCTGCCGCTTGCGCTGGCCACCACCGCCATCGACTACGCGGTCTTTTCCGGCCACAAGCTGTACGCGCCCAAGGGCATCGGCATGCTGTACGTGCGCCAGCACGCGCCGTTCACGCCCCTGATGATGGGCGGCGGCCAGGAAAGCGGGCTGCGCTCGGGCACCGAGAACATGGCCGGCATCGCTGCCCTGGGCGCCGTGCTGGGGGCATTCGAGCGGGGCGAACTGTTCCGCCGCCCCGACCAGCTGGCGCTGCTGCGCGAGCGCCTCGCCGCCGCCCTGACGGCCAGTTTTCCCGGCCTGGTGTTCAATGCGCCGTTCGCCCACAGCCTGCCCACCACCCTCAATTTTTCCGTTCCCGGGGTGACCTCGGACACGCTTCTCAAGCTGTTCGACGCCGCCGGCGTGCGCGTCAGCGCCGGCTCGGCCTGTTCGGCCGCTGCCGCCAGCGCCAGCCACGTGCTCACCGCCATGGGCGTGGCCGGCGCGCGCGCCGGCAGCGCCGTGCGGCTCTCGTTCAGCCCCACCGCCACCGACGCCTTCATCGACGGCGCCTGCGCCCGCATTGCCCGCTGCGGCGCCGCGCTGGCCCGGCACGGCGCGCCGGCCGACAGCGTCACGCCATCGGCCAGCGCGGTGGTGGCCGACGGCGCCGACCACGTCGACGGCGCCGAACTGGCCGCGTTCCTGGCGCGCCACCCGCAGGCCCGCCTGGTCGACGTGCGCGAAGCGTGCGAACATGCCGCCGCCGCGGCCGGCCCCTGGCACGGCCGCGCCATCGACAGCGTGCCGCTGAGCGCGCTGCCGGCGCAGCTCGATGCGCTGCTGGCCCAGCCCGCCCGGCCCCTGCTGCTGTTCTGCCGCAGCGGCCAGCGCAGCCTCAAGGCGCTGCACCTGCTGCGCGCCGCCGGCCACCAAAACGTCTATCATCTGGCGGGTGGCGTGGCGCTGGCGCCGCAGTAAATTGCTGCGCCGCATCACCGTCCGGCACAGGGCGTCTGTTCGCTGGCGCACAGTGCGCAAGGGGTGCTCTGGGGTAGGATAGGAGTAGCCGTTCGCTCATGCTTTCCCGCCTTGAATGACCCGGTCGCGACCCGCCTGTTTTGGGCGGATGGCAGCTCACGCCTATGCGAGGTCACTGTTGAACCAAGAATCCCTGACGCTGTCCGATACCCGCTACCCATGGCAGAGCACTGCCAGCCAAAGTGTCGATGGCGCCGTCGCCGATGATGAGCTGCCGCTGCGTTCCGAACTGTTCAGCGCGGCCCAGATGGCGGCCCACGGTGGCCACCTGGCGGCGCGCCACCAGCTGAGCAAGAAGGGCGGCCCCGATCGCCTGCTCAGCCGCCTGACCGAGAACGCCGAAGTCATTGCCGCCACCTGCGACGAACTGACCGCCGCTATCAAGGCGGGGCGCCAGATCACCCCCGCCTCCGAGTGGCTGCTCGATAATTTCTACCTGATCGAAGAGCAGATCCGCACGGCCCGCCGGCACCTGCCGAAAGACTACAGCAAGGAGCTGCCGCGCCTGTCGAACCCGGACGCCGAGGGCAATCCCCGCGTCTACCAGATCGCCCTCGAGATCATCTCGCACGGCGACGGCCGGGTCGACCCGGAGAGCCTGTCGCGCTTCGTCGATGCCTACCAGGAGGGCGCTTCGCTGAAACTGGGCGAGCTGTGGGCCATTCCCATCATGCTGCGCCTGGCCCTGATCGAAAACCTGCGCCGCGTGGCCGCCCGCGTCTACGACAACCGCACCCAGCGCGACCGCGCCAACAGCTGGGCCGACCAGATGACGGCGACGGCCGAAAAAAGCCCGTCCGACCTGATCTTGCTGGTGGCCGACATGGCCCGCTCGCGCCAGCCCATGAGCAGTGGCTTCGTCGCCGAACTGGCGCGCCGCCTGCAGGGCCAGAACTCGGCGCTGGCGGTGGCCCTGCAATGGGTCACCACCCGGCTGGCCGACGCCGGTCTGACCATCGAGCAGCAGATCCAGGCCGAGATTCAGCAGCAGGCGGCCGACCAGGTCACCATCAGCAACAGCATCGGCAGCCTGCGATTTCTGGCCACGATGGACTGGCGCGAATTCGTCGAAACCATGAGCGCGGTCGAATCGACCCTGCGCCTGGACCCGGCCGACACCTACGGCAAGATGGATTTCGCCACCCGCGACAATTACCGCCACGTCATCGAGCGGCTCGCCAAGCAGTCCGGCATGGCCGAGACCGAGGTCGCCGCCACTGTGCTGGCCATTGCCCAGCAGCCGCGCGAGCAGGGGCCGGACCTGCGCACGCGCCACGTCGGCTACTACCTGGTCGGCAACGGCCTGCCGGCGCTGGAAAAACGCATCAAGACGCGCCAGCCGGTGGCCGATGTGCTCAACAAGGTGGGCCGCGCCGCGCCGCTGGCGTCCTACCTGGGCGCCATTGGCGCCTTCACCGCGCTGTTCGCCGGCAGTGTGACGATCCACGCCTGGCGCGGCGGCCTCGATGGCGTCTTGCTGGTGCTGCTGGCCGTGTTTTGCACCATCGGCGCGAGCCAGCTGGCGCTGGCGCTGGTCAATTTCATGGCCACCCAGCTCACGCGCCCGCACCCGCTGCCGCGCATGGACTTCAAGACCGGCCTGCCGGACGACGCCCATGCCATCGTGGTGGTGCCGTCGATGATCAACAGCCCTGCCAATATCGCCTCGCTGGTCGACGACCTGGAAGTGCGCTACCTGGCCAACCGCGACCCGGCCCTGCGCTTTTGCCTGCTGACCGATTTCGGCGATGCCGCCAGCGAAACCATGCCGGACGACGCCGCGCTGATGGCCGCCGCGCGCGCCGCCATCGAGCAGCTCAACGACAAGTACCAGCGGGAAGCGGCAGTCGGTCCGGTCGGCGTGCCGATGCTCGACGGCGTGCCCGATCCGGAGCCGGCGGGCACGCCATTCCTGCTGCTGCACCGCCCGCGCCGCTGGAACGCCAGCGAACGGACGTGGATGGGCGAAGAGCGCAAGCGCGGCAAGCTGGGCGACTTCAACACCTTCCTGCGCGGCGGCGCGCGCGACAAGTTCTGCCTGGTGGTGGGCGACACCTGCGGCCTGGAGAACATCCGCTACGTCATCACCCTCGACACCGACACCCAGCTGCCGCGCGATGCCGCCCGCCAGTTCGTCGCCACCATGGCGCACCCGCTCAACCAGCCCTTGCTCAACAGCGCCGGCACCCGCGTCGTCGAAGGCTACGGCATCCTGCAACCGCGCGTGGCCGCCTCGCTGCCCAGCGAAAACGCCTCGCGCTACGAGCGCCTGTGCGGCGGCGAACCGGGCATCGACCCGTACACCCGCACCGTCTCCGACGTCTACCAGGACGTGTTCTACGAGGGCTCGTTCGTTGGCAAGGGCATCTACGACGTCGACATGTTCGAACGGCTGCTGGCCGACCGCCTGCCCGACAACCAGGTGCTCAGCCACGATCTGCTGGAGGGGAACTACCTGCGCGCCGGCCTGCTGTCGGACGCCCAGCTCTACGAAGCCTATCCGGCCCGCTTCAGCGACGACGTCAAGCGCCGCCACCGCTGGATCCGCGGCGACTGGCAATTGCTGGGCTGGCTGCTGCCCAGCGTGCCCGCCGCCCACGGCAAGCGCGAGAAAAATCCCCTGTCGGCGCTGTCGCGCTGGAAGCTGTTCGACAACCTGCGCCGCAGCGTCGTCGCGCCGGTGCTGACGGCCCTGCTGCTGATGGCGTGGGCCTCGCTGCCGTCGCCGTGGTTCTGGAGTGCGGCGGTGCTGGCGGTGATCTTCCTGCCGACTTTCGTCAACGCCCTGTTCGGCCTGATCGAAAAACCGCACGACATGGGCTGGAACCAGCACCTGCAATCGGGCCTGCCCAGCCTGCGCGCGATGTTCGGCCACGCCATCCTGCAAACCGCCTTCCTGCCCTACGAAGCGTGGTTCAACGCCGACGCCATCGTGCGCACCTGCTGGCGCATGCTGGTCTCGCGCCGCCACCTGCTCGAATGGCAGCCATCGAACCAGGCAAGCTCGTCGACCGACCTGGAAGCGAGCTTGCGCCGCATGTGGTTCGCGCCCGGCCTGTCCATCGGCGCCGCGCTGATGGTCTCGTACGCCAATCCGGCCGCGCTGTTTGCCGCCGCGCCGGTGCTGCTGCTGTGGTTCCTCTCGCCGGTGCTGGCCTGGTGGATCAGCCTGCCCGTGCCGCGCAGCATCGCCCGCCTGAGCGCCGTCCAGACCCTGTTCCTGCAGACGCTGGCGCGCCGCACCTGGGGCTTTTTCGAAGACTTCGTCGGCGCGGCCGACAACCATCTGCCGCCCGACAATATGCAGGAGCACCCCACCTCGGTGGTGGCGCACCGCACCTCGCCGACCAATATCGGCATGTCGCTGCTGGCCAACCTGACCGCCTACGACTTCGGTTTCAGCACCGCCGGCCAGGCCATCGAACGGGTCAGCAACACCTTCGCCACCATGGACCGCATGGAGCGCCACCACGGCCACTTCTATAACTGGTACGACACCCAAAGCCTGGCGCCGCTGCTGCCGATGTACGTCTCGGCGGTCGACAGTGGCAACCTGGCCGGCCACCTGCTGACCCTGGCCCCGGGCCTGGCGGCGCTGGCCGACCAGCCCATCGTCAGCGCCCGCTCGCTCGACGGCATCGCCATCACCCTGCAGTTGCTGCTCGAGGCGACGCAGGACGAAGAGCGGCCGGCCAGCCCGCCCACCGCCGTCATCGGCGCCGGCGTCATCACCATCGCCGGCGCCGGCGCCGGCGCCGCCAGCGCCGCGCTGGTGGCCGACGCCGTCGCCGACATGCAGGCGCTGCTGGCCGACGGTGCGCGCCATGCGCACACCTTGCCCGGCCTGGCCGACAGTTTCAGCCAGCTGGCCGTGGCCGCCTGCGCGCTGTCCGAGCAGATCGCCGCCGCGCCCGAGCACGACACCGTGCTGGCCGCCTGGTGCGAAAAGCTGGCCGTGCAGTGCCGCTGCGCCCGCGACGAACTGTTCGCGCTGGCGCCGTGGATGCGCGCCGCCCAGGAATACGTCGTCGATTCGAGCCTGACCCGGATTCCCACCTTGCGCGAGCTGGCCAGCTTCACCCTGGCCGCCGGCGCCGTGACGGACCTGGCGCCGGCCGAGCGCGCGCGCCAGCACGCGCTCACGCACATGGTGGCCGAAGGCAGCGCCGCCGCCCTGCGCCGGCTGCTCGAGCTGGCCGAACTGGCTGCGCGTGCGCGTGCCTTCGCCCAGATGGAATTCGGCTTCCTCTACAACGCCACCACCAACCTGATGGCGATCGGCTACAACGTCTCCGACCGCCGCCTCGACGTCAGCTGCTACGATTTGCTGGCCTCGGAAGCGCGCCTGGCCAGTTTCGTCGGCATCGCCCAGGGCCAGTTCCCGCAAGAGCACTGGTTCGCCCTGGGCCGCCAGCTGTGCCTGGTCGGCGGCGAGCCGCTGCTGCTGTCCTGGAGCGGCTCGATGTTCGAATACCTGATGCCGCTGCTGGTCATGCCGACCTTCGAGGACACGCTGCTCGACCAGACCTACCGCGCCATCATCAAGACGCAGATCGACTACGGCCGCCAGCGCGGCACGCCGTGGGGCATTTCCGAGTCCGGATACAACACCGTCGACGCCAACCTGAACTACCAGTACCGCGCCTTCGGCGTGCCCGGCACGGGCATGAAACGGGGCCTGGGCGACGACCTGGTGATTGCCCCCTACGCCACCATGATGGGCTTGATGGTGGACGCCGAAGCGGCCACCGACAACCTGCAACGCATGGCCGCGCTGGGCTTCATGGGCAACTACGGCTTCTACGAGGCGATCGACTACACCACCGCGCGCCTGCCGCGCGGCCAGGAGTTCGCCGTGGTGCGCTCGTTCATGGCACACCACCAGGGCATGGGCTTCCTGTCGCTGTCCTACCTGCTGCACGACCGCCCCATGCAAAAGCGCTTCGACGCCGATCCGCTGTTCCAGGCCACCATGCTGGTGCTGCAGGAGCGCGTGCCGAAAGCGGGCGCCTTCCAGTCGCACACGGCCGACCTGGCCGCGGTGCGCGCGCCCAGCACCGACGCCTCGATGCCGATGCGGATCATCGGCCAGACCAGCACGCCGCAGCCGGAAGTGCAGCTGCTCTCGAACGGCCGCTATCACGTCATGGTCACTTCGTCCGGCGGCAGCTACAGCCGCTGGAAGGACCTGGCGGTGACGCGCTGGCGCGAAGACGCCACCACCGACAACTGGGGCAATTTCTGCTACGTGCGCGACGTCGACAGCGGCGCGTTCTGGTCGACCACGTACCAGCCCACCCTGGTCGAGCCGAAGAAATACGAAGTGATCTTCTCGGAAGGGCGCGCCGAGTTCCGCCGCCAGGACCGCGGCCTCGAGCTCTACACGGAGATCGTCGTCTCGCCCGAGGACGATATCGAAATGCGGCGTACCCGCATCACCAACAAGTCGTCGGTGCGCCGCACCATCGAGGTGACCAGCTACGCCGAAGTGGTGATGGCGCCGGCCGCCGCCGACAACGCCCATCCGGCGTTTTCCAAGCTGTTCGTGCAGACCGAAATCCTGCGCAACGAAAACGCCATCCTGTGCACGCGCCGGCCCCGCTCGAAGGGCGAGCACATGCCGTATCTGCTGAACCTGATGACGGTCCACGACGGCGTGCTGATCGACGCCAGTTTCGAAACGAGCCGCGCCGAATTCATCGGCCGCGCCAACAGCACGGTGGCGCCGCGCGCCATGCTCGAGAGCGCGCCACTGGGCGGCTCGGAAGGCTCGGTGCTCGATCCGATCGTCGCCATTCGCTATAAAATCACGCTGCAGCCGGACCAGCAGGTCATCCTCGACCTGGTCACGGGCATGACGGAAACGCGCGAGGCGGCCCTGCACCTGATCGACAAATACCAGGACCGCCACCTGGCCGACCGCGTCTTCGAACTGGCCTGGACCCACAGCCAGGTGGTGCTGCGCCAGCTCAACGCCAGCGAAGCCGATGCCCAGCTCTACAGCCGCCTGGCCAGTTCCGTCATCTATCCGAACGCCAGCCTGCGCGCCGATCCGTCGGTACTGATCCGCAATCACCGCGGCCAGTCGGGCTTGTGGGCGTATGCCATTTCGGGCGACTTGCCGATCGTGCTCATGCAGATCAACGACCCCGCCAACATCGACCTGGCGCGCCAGATGGTGCAGGCGCACGCCTACTGGCGCCTCAAGGGGCTGGTGGTCGACCTGGTGATCTGGTACGAAGACCAGTCGGGCTACCGCCAGGCGCTGCACGACCAGATCATGGGTCTGATCGCCTCCGGCATCGACGCCCAGGCGATCGACCGCCCGGGCGGCATCTTCGTGCGCCTGCTCGACCAGATTTCCAGCGAAGACCGGGTGCTGATGCAGTCGGTGGCGCGCGCCATCCTGACCGATGGCAAGGGCACCCTGGCCGACCAGATCAAGCGGGCCGCGCCGGGCTTTCCGAAACTGCCGCCGGGCGTGTTCGAAGCGAAGGCCGAGCCTTACCAGTTGCGGCCGGCCGCGGTGGCGCTGGCGCGCGAAGGGCAGGCGCAAGCGGCCCTGATCCTCGACAACGGCACCGGCGGCTTCACCGCCGACGGGCGCGAATACGTCATTCGCACGGACGGCCACACGCGCACGCCGGCGCCGTGGGTCAATGTGCTGGCCAACCCCAGTTTCGGTTCGGTCGTGTCGGAGTCGGGCCAGGCCTACACCTGGAGCGAAAACGCCCACGAATTTCGCCTCACGCCGTGGGACAACGACCCCGTGGCCGACAGCAGCGGCGAAGCGTTTTATATTCGCGACGAGAGCACCGGCACGTTCTGGTCGCCCACCGCCTTGCCCGTGCGCGGCGACGGCAAGTACACCACCCGCCATGGCTTCGGCTACAGCGTGTTCGAGCACGACCGCGAGGCGATCCATTCGACCCTGACCACCTTCGTCGCGCTCGACGCCCCCGTCAAGTATTCGGTCGTCAAGCTCAGGAACGACAGCACGGTGCCGCGCAAGCTCTCCGTCACCGGCTACGTCGAATGGGTGCTGGGCGACCTGCGCTCGAAGTCGGCCATGCACGTGGTGACGGAGCAGGATCCGCAATCGGGCGCGCTGTTTGCCCGCAATGCCTACAACACGGAGTTTTCCGGCCGCGTCGGCTTCTTCCAGGTGGAGGCGCAAAGCCGCACCTTCACGGCCGACCGCAATGAATTCCTGGGCCGTAACCGCAGCCTGGCCCGGCCCGCCGCCATGCTGCGCGCGCGCCTGTCGGGCAAGCTGGGCGCCGCGCTCGATCCGTGCGCGGCGATCCAGGTGCAGATCGAACTGCAGCCGGGCCAGGAACGCGAGCTGGTGTTCATGCTGGGCGTGGGCGGGCGCCGCAACGCCGACGCCAGCGGCCTGGTGCAGAAGTACAACGGCAGCGCCGCCGCCGCCGCCGCCTTCGAGATGGTGCACGAGCACTGGACGCGGGTACTGGGCGCGGTGCGCATCGAAACGCCCGAGCCGCAGATCGACGTCATCGCCAACGGCTGGCTGATGTACCAGACCATCGCCTGCCGCATGTGGGCGCGCAGCGGCTATTACCAGTCCGGCGGCGCATTCGGCTTCCGCGACCAGCTGCAAGATGCCATGGCGATGATCCACACCCAGCCGCACATCCTGCGCGAACACCTGATCCTGTGCGCGGCCCACCAGTTCGTCGAGGGCGACGTGCAGCACTGGTGGCATCCGCCGACCGACCGCGGGGTGCGCACGCACTGCTCGGACGACTACCTGTGGCTGCCGCTGGCGGCGCACCGTTACGTCACCAGCACCGGCGACACGGGCGTGCTCGACCAGCAGGCGCCGTTCCTCGAGGGCCGCATGCTGGCCCCCGATGAAGAGTCCTACTACGACATGTTCGGCCACACCCACCAGACGGCCAGCCTGTACGAACACTGCGTGCGGGCGATCCGCCGCGGCTTGCGCTTCGGCGAGCACGGCCTGCCCCTGATCGGCACGTGCGACTGGAACGACGGCATGGACCGGGTCGGCAACGAAGGCAAGGGCGAGTCGGTCTGGCTGGCCTGGTTCCTGTTCGACGTGCTCACCAAGTTCGCCCGTGTCGCCGACCTGCGCGGCGACACCGTGTTCGCCGAGACCTGCCGCGCCGAGGCGGTCACGCTGGCCGCCAACGTCGAACAGCACGCCTGGGACGGCCAGTGGTACCGGCGCGCCTATTTTGATGACGGCACCCCGCTCGGTTCGCACACCAACGACGAATGCCAGATCGACTCGATCTCGCAAAGCTGGGGTGTGCTGTCGGGCGCGGGCGATCCGGCGCGCCTGGCCAGTGCCATGCACGAAGTTGACCAGCGCCTGGTGCGGCGCGACTACGGCCTGGTGCAACTGCTCGATCCGCCCTTCGACAATGGCGTGTTGAACCCCGGCTACATCCGCGGCTACGTGCCCGGCGTGCGCGAAAACGGCGGCCAGTACACCCACGCCGCCATCTGGACGGCGATGGCCTTCGCCAGGATGGGCGACAGCGAAAAGGCATGGGAACTGCTGCGCATGATCAACCCGGTCCAGCACGGCGCCAGCGCCCGCGGCGCGGCCCTGTACAAGGTCGAACCGTACGTGGTGGCGGCCGACGTGTATGCCGTCTCGCCCCATATCGGCCGCGGCGGCTGGAGCTGGTACACGGGCTCGTCGGGCTGGATGTACCGCCTGATCGTCGAGTCGCTGCTGGGACTGGACCTGGCGATCGACCAGCTGACCGTGGCGCCGCACCTGCCGGCCGGCTGGGACGGCTTTACCATCCACTACCAGTACCGCACGGCCAGCTATGCCATTGCCGTGACGGCCGGCGCCCAGACCCACATGACGGTCGACGGCGCGGCGGTGGCGGGCACGGTCATTGCGCTGGTCGACGATGGCGGCACGCACCAGGTGACGCTGGTGGTGTCGCCGGCGTAGCAGCCTGCCTTGCCGTATGAAATGGGGTCAGGCACGGCGTGCCTGACCCCATTTTTTTGGCGCTTTCACCGTTTGCTGTGGGTCGACACCGAACCGATTTGAATTGCTGAGGTCAAACCTGCTCCACCAACGTGATGGGAGAGCAGCATGGCGCAAGGCAAGCAGGTCCGTCCGAATTTCACCCGTCTGTTCTCCCGGCTGCGCGCCTTTAATACGCATCAGAGACTGGCCGTCTGCTGCTTTATGTCGGCGCTCGTCAACGGCGAGCGCATCGCCGCACTGATCGATCAGATCGCCCGTGCGCACAGCGTGTGTCCCCGCTGCGCATCGCGCCAGTTCGGCCGCCACGGCTTCGCCAATGGCCTGCAGCGATACCGCTGCAGAGCCTGTGGAAAAACTTTTAATGGTTTAACGGGCACGCCATTGGCGCGCCTGCGCCTCAAGGGCAAGTGGCTCGCGTATTTCGATTGCCTGCGCGACCCGGCCTGCACCGTCAAAAGCGCCGCCGAGAAAGTGCAGGTGCACACCAATACCAGTTTTAGATGGCGCCACCGCTTCCTGCACTGGGTCAAGTTCGACCGACCCGCCACACTGCAAGGCATCACCGAGGCCGACGAGACGTTTTTGCTCGAATCGGAGAAGGGG
>NZ_JAFCXL010000032.1:0-36928 GCF_049898325.1 Massilia sp. DWR3-1-1
CTTTTGTTGTCTTGTGCGCCGACTTCCATCTTGCGCTTACCGCCGCTTTCATGCGCGGGGGCGAAGAAATATGATCCCTCATGATGGTTAGCTGTTGAGTTTCTTTCGAGCTCAAGCGCCGAATTGACCGAGCGCCGCTGCGAGCAAGCGCTCGGCGTTGCCGATGCGGCGCAGGTCGATGGCCCAGCACCAGCCCAGGTAATTGTCCAGATAGCGCGTGGCCACGCCGTTGAAGTGATGGTGCCACCGTTTAAAGCGGCTGTGATAAGCGTTGACGTTTTGAGCCGGTTCCCCTTCTCCGATTCGAGCAAGAACGTCTCGTCGGCCTCGGTAATGCCTTGCAGTGTGGCGGTTCCAGCGCTCACACCGAAATTTCGAGCCAGTCACAAGGCGCTGCCAATCGTACTCGCATTGCCGCGTGTTTTTAGCGAAAATACAAGCTGACACTGACTCGATAGCGCTTACCTGCCGCCCAAACAGGCGCCGCCGCGCGCCGCAACCTGGATGCCCATGAAATTTCTGTACACCGTCGCGCAATTGCGCGCCATCGAACGCGCCGCCAGCGCCACCCTGCCCGCCGGCACCCTGATGCAGCGGGCCGGCCAGGCCGCCGCCAATGTCGCCCTGGCGCTCATAGCCGGACTGCCCAAGGAGCGCCGCAGCGTGCTGCTGCTGGCCGGACCGGGCAACAACGGTGGCGACGCCCTCGAAGCGGCCGCCAACCTGGCCCACACCAACGCGGGTGTCGATGTGATGGTGCTGCACCTGGCCGGCAGCGCGCGCGTGTCGGGCGAAGCGGCCGACGCCCTCGCGCGCGCACGCGCCACCCCGGCCCGCTTCATCGACGCCCTGCCCGAGCGCGAGCCGGGCCTGGTGGTCGATGGCCTGTTCGGCATCGGCCTGGCGCGGCCGCTGGACGGCGCCGCCCGCGCGCTGGTCGAGGCGCTCAATGCGCGGCGCTGGCCGGTGCTGGCGCTGGACGTGCCCAGCGGGCTCGATGCCGACACCGGCACCGTGGTGGGCCCGCACGGGGTCGCCGTCAACGCACTGCGCACTCTCACCTTCCTGGCCGACAAACCGGGCCTGCACACCCTGACGGGGCGCGACCACGCGGGCCAGGTGCAGCTCGAAGCGCTCGGCGTGGCGGCCGGCGAACTGGCCGCGGCCACCATGTGCTTGAACAGCACCGAACTGTTCGCCGAGCAGCTGCGGCCGCGCCGCCACGACAGCCACAAGGGCAGCTTCGGCGACGTCATGATCGTCGGCGGCGCCCCCGGCATGAGCGGCGCGCCCGTGCTGGCGGCACGCTGCGCGCTGTATGCGGGCGCCGGCCGGGTGATCGTCGCCGCGCTCGACGGCGGCAGCGGCTTTGACAGCGTGCATCCTGAAATCATGTTCCGCCTGGCGGCCGACCAGCACCTGGGCCGCACCAGCAACCAGGAAACGCTGGTGATCGGCCCCGGCCTGGGCGACTCGGCGCAGGCGATGGGCCTGCTGGCCGACGCCCTCGCCGGCGACGCCACCATCGTGCTCGACGCGGACGGCCTGAACCTGGTGGCGGCCAGCGTCGAACTGGCGCAGCGCCTGACGGCGCGCGCCGCGCACGGGCACGCCACCGTGCTCACGCCGCACCCGCTGGAGGCGGCGCGCCTGCTGGGCATCAGCACCGCCGAGGTCCAGCGCGACCGCCTGGCCACGGCGGCCGCGCTGGCCACGCGCTACCAGGCAGTGGTGGTACTGAAAGGTTCGGGCAGCATCATCGCCGCCCCCGGCGAGGTGGCGGTGATCAATGCCAATGGCAATCCGGGCCTGGCCACCGGCGGCAGCGGCGACACCCTGGCCGGCCTGTGCGGCGCGCTGCTGGCGCAAGGCTGGCCGGCGCGCCAGGCCGCCTGCGGCGCCGTCTGGCTGCACGGCGCCGCCGCCGACCGGCTGGTCGAGCAGGGCGTCGGTCCGATCGGGCTGACGGCGGGCGAATTGCCGCTGGCGGTGCGCGCGCTGCTCAATGCACTGGTGGCGCAGCACGCCGCCAGTTGAGAGACGGCGCTACACCAGGCGGCCGGCGGCGATGGTGATGGTGCGCCCGCAACGGGCGGCGATGTGGCTGTCGTGGGTCACCAGCACCAGGGTCGAGCCCCGTTCGCGGTTCAGTTCGAACATCAACTGGATCACCGCTTCGCCGGTGGCGGCGTCGAGGCTGCCCGTGGGCTCGTCGGCAAACAGCAGCGGCGGCTCGGTGACGAAGGCGCGCGCCAGCGCCACGCGCTGCTGCTCGCCGCCCGACATGAATTTGGGATAGTGTTTCAGGCGGCTCGACAAGCCCACCCGCGCCAGCATGTCGGTGGCCTTGGCGCGGGCGCCGGGGTCGCCCCGCAATTCGAGCGGCAGCATGACGTTTTCCAGCGCGCTCAGGTGGGTGAGCAACTGGAAGGACTGGAACACGAAACCGAGCTTTTCCATGCGCAGGCGGGCCCGGCCATCTTCGTCGAGGGCGAAGATATCGACGCCGTCGAGCAGCACGGTACCGGTCGATGGATTGTCGAGGCCGGCCAGCAAACCGAGCAGGGTCGACTTGCCCGAGCCGGAGGCGCCCACGATCGCGAGCGTCTGCGCGCGTTGCACGGTAAAATCGATGCTGTGCAGGATGGTCAGCTCACCGCTGGCATCGGCCACCCGCTTCGACAACTGCTTCACTTCGATGGCGGCCGGCTGCAAGGCTTGCTCGCCCCCACTATGTTTTGATGCTTCGGGAATGTCACGCATGCTTGTCTTTATCACTCGATCAATGTTCAGTTTGGTGCTGATGCTGGCGGCCGCACTGGCGCCGGCGCTGGCCCATTCTGCACCAAAAACGGTGCTCGTGCTGGGCGATAGCCTGTCAGCCGAATACGGCCTGGCGCGCGGCGCCGGCTGGGTGGCGCTGATGGAAAGCCGGCTCAAAGCCGAGCGCGTCGACAGCACCATCGTCAACGCCAGCATCAGCGGCGAGACCACGGCGGGCGGGCGCACCCGCCTGCCCGCGCTGCTGAGCCAGTACAAACCGGGCCTGGTGGTCATCGAACTGGGCGCCAACGACGGCTTGCGCGGCCTGCCCGTACCGGCCGCCGAAGCGAACCTGCGCGCCATGGTGACGATGGCGCAGCAACACCGCGCCAAGGTCGTGCTGGTGGGCATGCGCATGCCGCCCAATTACGGCCGTGCCTACACCGACAGTTTTTTCGCCATGTACAAGCGGGTCGCGCAGGACATGAAAACGGCGCTGGTGCCGTTCATGCTGGCGGGCGTGGCCGAAAAAGCCGAGCTGTTCCAGGCCGACCGCCTGCACCCGGCCGCCCAGGCCCACCCGGCCATCCTGGCCAATATCTACCCCGTCCTGCTGCCGCTGGTCAAAGCACCCTGATGCCGTCGCCGCGCTGCTCCTCGCCTCACTACCCTGTCGGAACCCAATGAAAACCTGCGCCCCATGAAGTACCCCGCCGTCCAGGCCTTCGACGACGTCCTGCCCGGGCTCGACGCGTTCGACGCCATCATCGACGCCCGCAGCGAAGCCGAATTCGCCCTCGACCATCTTCCTGGCGCCATCAACTGCCCCGTGCTCAACGACGAGGAACGCATCATCGTCGGCACCATGTACAAGCAGGTGAACGCTTTCGAGGCGAGAAAGGTGGGCGCCGCGCTGGTCTCGCGCAACATCGCGCGCCACATCGAGACCCTGTTTCTCGACAAGGGGCGCGACTGGACGCCGCTGGTCTATTGCTGGCGCGGCGGCAACCGCAGCGGCTCGCTGGCCCTGGTGATGGCGAAAATCGGCTGGCCCGTGATCCAGCTCGACGGCGGCTACAAGGCCTACCGGGCGGCGGTCAGCCTGGCCCTGGCGGCGCCGCCGTCCTTGCCCTTCCAGGTCGTGTGCGGCACCACCGGCAGTGGCAAGAGCCGCCTGCTCGAAGTGATGGACGGCCTGGGCGCGCAGGTGCTCGACCTCGAACAGCTGGCCGCCCACCGGGGCTCGGTGCTGGGCCACCTGCCCGACGCGCCCCAGCCCTCGCAAAAAATGTTCGAAACGCGCATCTGGAACAAGCTGCGCCACTTCGACCCGGCGCGGCCCGTGTTTGTCGAGTCGGAAAGCAAGAAAGTGGGCAATCTGCGCGTGCCCGACGCCTTGATGACGCAGATGCGCGCGGCGCCGTGCATCTCGCTGAACCTGGCGCGGCCGAACCGGGTGCGCCTGCTGATGGAGGACTACCAGCATTTTACGCGCGACCCGGCCCTGCTCAACACCCAGCTCGACTGCCTGACCCAGCTGCACGGGCGCGCCCGCATCGATGGCTGGCACGCGCTGGCCAACGGCGGCCAGATGGCGCAGCTGGTCGACGAGTTGCTGGTCGACCATTACGACCCCGCCTACCTGCGCTCGATCGACCGCAATTTCACGCGCTTCCACGAGGCCGCCCAGCTCGACCTGGCTGACATCGGCACGACCGATTTCCTGGCGGCGGCGCAGCGGCTGATCGGACTGCACGAGGGCGGCGCCGCGTGAGCGGGCCGGCGCCCGGCCAGTCGCGTCACGCTGCACGCCCCTGGCGCAGCCGGCGCGCCACCGCCGGTTCGTAGCGCCCCGGCGCGATCAGGCCCTGCGGGTCGAGCGCCGCCTTGATGCGCGCGCTCACCTGCCAGAACACGTCGCCGCCAGCATCGAGCGCGGCCATCGACTCGATGCCGACCCGGTACGGCAGATAGCCGGCCGCCATCACGGCGTCGAACACGGCGCGGTGACAGGCGCGCGCGCGCGCCGCCTCCCCGGCATTGTCGCGGTCGAACGCCACCGTCAGCACGGCGCACAGGGCGCGTTCGTTGATCAGGCTGATGGTCATGAACAGGTCGAAGCCGTGATGGGCGAACAGGGGTGCCACCAGCTTTTGCAGGGCCAGCGCGTGCGCGCCCTGCATCGGCAGGATGGGCGACACCCACAGCAGGCCGCAGCCATCTTGCGCCGGATCGGCGCGCTGGGGAAAGCCGGCCGGCAGGCCGCCGCGCCGGCGCCAGTAAGCGCCGGCCAGAAAGCGCCCGTTCGGCACGCCCTGCGCCATCGCCAGCAGGGCGCGCCCCAGCGCCACCCTGGCCAGCAGCGCCTTGCCCAGGCCGCACCAGGCCAGCAGGCGGCCGGCACGCGCACCCGCGTCGAGCGAACGCTGGTCGAAAAACGCCGTGCGCGCACCAGCGCCGCGCAGCGCCTGGCGCACCGCCGCCCGGCCTGCCCTGATCTGGGCGGCGCTGCCGTACAGGCAGCCGGACACGGTCCACGCCTGCGCGCCGCTGCGCGCGAGCAGATCGTCGCGCAAGTCCGGGCTCAGGCGGCTCGATGGGGACGCGCCATCGCCGTCCTGGGCGAAGGGAAAGGTGCAGGCCCCCGACACCACGCGCAGGTCGTTGCCGATGTGGACCACGCTGCGCAGCGTGCCGTCCTGGCGCAAGGGCCGCAGCGCCTCGATCAGGGGACCCAGGTCCTGCTGGCGCGGCACGGTGGCGATGAACTGGCTGACGCAGGCGGCGGCCGGCATCAGCCAGATGCCCAGTTCCACCACCACGCCCAGGTTCGACTGCGTGAACAGGCCGTCGAGGGCGGGGCCGACCCCGGCGCTGAACAGATGGCTCACTTGCGACTGCGGATAGTGGCCGAAGCCCGTGCACAGGGTCTCGCCGCTGGCGAGCACGACGCGCATGCCGGAGATGTGATGAAACCGGTTGCCATAGGGCGAATGGCCGAAGCCCCGTTCGAGGATATTGCCGATCAGGCTGGTGTCGGGGCCGGCGCCCGTGCAATCGCACCACAAGCCGATGCGGTGCTCGCGCAGGTAGGCCGCGAGCTGGCCCTGGGTCACGCCCGGCTCGATGACGGCGTAGGCCAGTTCGGCATCGACCGTGACGATGCGGTCCATGCGCGCCAGTTCCAGGATCAGCTGCCCGGCGCCGACCGCGCAGGCGTCGCCATAGCCCCAGTTCTTGCCCGTGCTGACGGGGTAGACGGCGACCCTGTGGCTGCTGGCGGCCGCCATGATGGCCACCACCTCGGCGCGCCCGCCGGGCCGCACCACCGCCAGCGGCCGGGTGCCGGCGTCGGCCCCCGCGGTGCTGCTGGCGTAGCGGCGCAGGCTGGCGGCGTCGTCGAGCACATGGGCAGCGCCGACGATGGCGCGCAGCGCCTGCATCAGATCGACGGTGTTGCTGGTGCGGGGGTCGTGTTCGGCCATGCTCACTCCTGGCGGCGCGCGGCCAGCAGGCGGGCGATGATGCCCGCCTCCTCGGCCGGCGCGAAAAAAAAGGGATAAAACGAGCGTTCGTCCGATTGCAGTTCAGGGCGGCCGCCGCAGGCACTGATCTGCGTTGCCATCACGCTCAGTGGCAGGCGCAGCAGCACGGCGGGCGCGCCGACCCGGCTGCACGGGCGCACCGGGCCGACCCGCTCGAAGCCCAGCATGCGCTGGTAGAACGCCACGTGGCGGGGATTGACTTCGATGATGTAGTCGGAATAGCCGTGCAGGACGTGCGCATACAGGTAGGAGACGTGGATCATGCTGGCGAACACGCGCTTGGTCATGCCGGCGTCGATGGCCAGCCGCGACGGCTCGCACAGGCGCAGGCCCTGGTCGCGCAGGATGTCGAGCTGCTCGCGAAAATTTTCGTCGGCCGGCAGCCCCACCGCGCCGTCGAGGCACAGCCCCAGCGTGCCCACCACCACGCCGTGGCATTCGGCAAACAGGGTCAGGCGGCCGGACGGGCCGCCGCCGTCCGCCTCGACGGCATAGCCGCGCCAGCCGTACATCTTGCGAATGAGCAGATGCGCCGCTTGCTGGTGCGAGCTGCTGTCGGCCAGGCGAATATGGAACACCTGTTCGGCCGCGCCATCTTGCCGGCGGACCTGGCGGGTGCCGTCGTGCAGGGCCCGCTTGACGTCGCTGACCGGGACGGCCGGGGCGGCGGGAACGGTGGCGCGCGGTGAAACGGAGAAACTGGCGAGGGAAGTATCGTCTAGCATCATCGGGATGGTCTCCAGGGTGATCGATGGGCGCCGGCACTGGCCAACATCAGACCGGGCCGCCAATGGCCGAGTTCCGCCGTCCGCGCCTGCGTTTGTCGACGGACAAACCCTGTTTTTCGTGAGCAATGGCCGCTTTGACGCAGCGCAGCCGCGCCGGCCGCCTGCTGCCGTGCCCGCGCCGCGCCGCGTACACTGCGGCCCTGCCATGGACGCGACGATCGCGCCATCGCGTCATGACGGAGGCCGCATGCACGATCGACCGCACCCGCTACCCCAGCCGCCGCGCCCGCCCATTGCCGGCGCGGCGGGCAGGCCCATCCGCATCCTGCACCTGCTTGACCATTCTCCGCCGCACGTGAGCCGCTACAGCTGGCGTGTGATGGCGATCCTGCGCCAGCAGCGCGCCTTCGGCTGGCACACCTGCCAGCTGACCGGTCCGCACCAGCCGGCGTGCGCCCCGCTGCCCCCCCCTGCCGGTGGCTGGCAGTTCTACCGCACGCCGGCGCCGCGCGCGGCGGCTGCCCACCTTGCGCCCCTTGCGCTGGCCGGCACCGCCAGCGCGCTGGCGCAGCGGCTGGGCCAGGTGGTCAGGCTGACCCGGCCCGACCTGCTGCACGCCCATTCGCCGCTGATCAACGTGGTGGCGGCGCTGTGGGTGGGGCGGTGCCACGGCCTGCCGGTGCTGTTCGAAGCCCATGCGCCGGCGGCGTGTTCGGCGGCCGGGTCGATCTGGACCGGCCCGGCGCGCCCGGCCAGCGCCGGCATCTGTGCCGGCTACGCCATGCGCGCCCTGGAAGCCTGGCTGGCCGCCCGTGCCGGCGCCGTCGTCACCAACAGCGAAGCGATGGGCCAGCGCCTGCGCGACGGCGGCGTTTCCGCGCGCCGCCTGACCGTGGTGCCCGACGCGCTCGATGTGTCCCGCTATGGCGCCGTCGACGCGCGCCGCGCGCACGCGCACGGCGGCGCGGCGCTGCTTGGCGTGTGCCTGGGCGCCGATGGGGACGGCGCCCGGTTGCTGCTGGCGGCGCTGGCCATGCTGCAGCGGCGCCGTCCCGGGGTCGGCCTGCTCATCGCCGGCGCCGGGCGGCACGGCGCTGAGGTGGTGCAGATGGCGGCGCGGCGCGGCCTGGCCGGGCAGGTGCACCTGCTGGCGGACGACGCTGGGGCCGGCGCCAGCGCCCATCTGCAGGGGCTGGCCGACATCGTCGTGTTCCCGCAGGCGGGCGCGCAACTGGCGGCGGCGCCGCCGCGCAGCCTGCTCGAGGCGATGGCGCGCGGCTGCGTGATCGCCGCCGCTGACACTTCAGCGCACCGCAGCCTGATTGCGCACGGCCGCAGCGGCCTGCTGTTCGCGCCCGACGACGCCGGCGCGCTGGCCGACGCACTCGAGGTGCTGCTGGCCGCGCGTGCGCGCTGGCCGGCGCTGGCCGAAGCCGCGCGCTGGTTCATCGAGTACCAGCGCAACTGGGAAGTGTGCGTGGAGCGCTATCGGCCCCTCTACCAGCAACTGCTGGCGCCGCGCCGGCCGGTCAGCGCGGGGCGCGGGCGAGCAGTTTGCCGCCCCCCGCGGCGCCCGTGAACACATTGCTGGTCGGGCCGTGCAGGGCGATGGCATCGGCGTAGCAATGGAGCAGCGCGGTGGCGATGTGATCCCAGCCGTGCGCGTGCACCAGGGCGCGCACGCGCTCGCGCAGCGGCGGCGCCTCGAGCAGGCCGACGATGGCGCTGCGGCGCCCCCGCCAGTCGCGCGCGCGGCGGCGCTTGACGGCGTAGTCGTCATCGGGCAGGTCCTCGGCGGCCAGCGGATCGGCCAGCACGGCGGTGCCCGCCGCCAGCGCCGCCAGCGCACCCGCATCGGCGCCTTCGCCGTGCACGGGCATGATCAGCATGCTGGCGGCGGCGAACACGCTGGCGAGCAGGCGCGGCTGGCCATGCAACTCGCCCAGCACGCTCACGGCGGGCAGCGCGCGCAGTTGCTGGACGTAGCGGGCGTCTCGCTGCAGGGCGCTGCCCACCACTACCAGCGGCAGCGCCAGTGCCTGCAAATCGCGCGCTACCCCCAACTGGTCGTGGCGTGGCGACAGCGGCCCGGCCATCAGCGCGAATTCGCCGCGAATCGCGCTGCGCTGGCGAAACACGGTGGGCTCGGCGTCGAACCAGGCCTGGTCGACCCCGTGCGCCACCAGCCGGACCCGGGCGGGCGGCGTGAGGAAAGCGTCGATGATGGCGCGCCGCTCGCGGCTGCTTTGTGCCACCACCAGCGTGGCCGTCCGCAGGGCCTGGCCGATCTGTGCGTAGCTCGTTTGCAGTTCGCGCCCCAGCAGGTGCGCCAGCAGGCGATCGGCGGCGCGCGCGCGCACGCCATCGGCGCGCCGCCAGCTGCCGGCGATCAAGGGGGTGAGCACCACCGGCACGCCGCAGGCGGCAGCGGCCTCGACGGTCGCGTGATTGCCGTGGGCCGCCCCCACCACGTGGATCAGGTCGTAGTCATCCAGATTTTCGCGCAGCGGATCGACCAGCGAGGCCTCGACCGCGCCGAACAGCGCGGTGGGGCGCCTGCGCGCGAACGCCGCCAGGAGGGCCCGCACGGCGCTGCGCAAGTTGCCGTCGCGCTGGAACAGCATCGGATAAGTCAGTATACCTACACGCATCGCATTCTCCCGGGAAGGGCGGCAGGACGGCCGATGGACCGCCGCCATCACGCGTTTCATGATTGGGAGAATGGCGGCGCCTGACGTTGATTTTTCGCAATATTTACGGCCGAGGCTGTTGATTGTGCGCGCTCAAATTCACCGGGGCCGCCAGGTGTCTAATTGTTATGCACGGGCCGCAAGCCCGCCGGCCGCGCCGCTTCCGCCCGCGCGGCGTCGGCGCGGCGGCGCCCGCACGCTGGAGACTTCTCATGAACGCGCCCTACCATGTCGTCCCGCAGGTCGAACCGTTTTTTTTCGATGTCGAGCCCGGCACCCGCTTCTGCCTGTACCACGCGGCCAATCCGCACGTTGCGCCGCGCGGCGCCATCCTCTACGTCCACCCGTTCGCCGAGGAGCTCAACCTGAGCCGGCGCATGGCGGCGCAACAGGCGCGCGCGTTTGCCGCGCTGGGCTATGCGGTCCTGCAAATCGACCTGTTCGGCTGCGGCGACAGCTGCGGCGCTTTCGCCGCCGGGCGCTGGGCCCAGTGGCAGCAGGACCTGGCGGTGGCGGCCGACTGGCTGGCCTTGCGCCAGGCGGGCGCGCTGCATGTATGGGGCTTGCGGCTGGGCGCCCTGCTGGCCCTCGACCTGGCCTGCCGCCGCCCCGTCGATGGCCTGATCCTGTGGCAGCCCGTGGTCAAGGGGCGCACCTGCGTCAACCAGTTCCTGCGCCAGCAACTGGCCGCCACGGCGCCGGCTTCGCGCGGGCTTGCGCACCAGTTGCCCGCCGTGAAGGACCTGCGGGCCCAGCTCGGCGCGCGCGGCCACATCGAGGTGGCCGGTTTCGAACTCGACCTGGCGCTGGTGCGCGGCATCGAAGCGTGCGATGCCCACGATCTCGCGCTGGCCCCGTGCACGGTGCACTGGTTCAGCAGCGCCGCCATGCCGCGCCGGCTGGCCGCCCGCTGGGCGCAAGCGGGCATCGACCTGCACTATCACGCCGTCGAACTGCTGCCATTCTGGGCCGATCCGGCCCGGCCCGAATGCCCGTCCCTGCTGGCGGCGACGGCACGCGCCTTCGCCGATCCCCCCTTGGCGCCATGAACTGCGATCAGCGGGCGATCCGCTTCAATTGCCTGGGCAGCAGCATGATAGGCATCATCGACCTGCCCGAGCGGCCGCTGCCGCGCGGCGTGCTGGTGGTGGCTGGCCAGCCCGATTCTCGGCTGGGCGCCCAGCGCCAGTTCGCCATGCTGGCGCGGGCGCTGGCGCGGCGCGGCTTCGCCGTGATGCGCTTCGACCGCCGCGGCGTGGGCGACAGCGAAGGCTGCGACTACAACGACAGCGACGTGCGCGCGGCGGTGCAGGAGTTTTGCCAGCAGGTGCCGGGCGTGCGCGAAGTGGTGCTGCTGGCGCCCGGCAGCGGCAGCGCGATCGCCACCGCCAGCGCCTGCGCCCGTATCGACCCGCGCGTGCGCGCCCTGCTGCTGCTCGATCCGCGCCGCCGCGCAAACGCTGCGCGCACGGCGCACATGCTGGCGCCGCCCGTGCCGGCACCGGCACCGATCGGCGCGGCGCTGTTCTGGCGCCGCTCGCAGCCGCCCCGCCGCGGCCCCTCCAGCGGCGCGCGGCTGGCCGGACTGGCCGAGCAACTGTGCGCCTTTCCGGGCCAGGTGCTGGTGGTGGCCGCCACCTCGGCCTGGGCCGGCCCGACGCCCGCCCAGGCCGAGGTGCGCCAGTTGCGTGCGCTGGTCGAGCGTGCCGGCACCAGCAATCGCGTGCAGATCATCGACGACGCCGCGCCCGCGCCGGCCGACCGCGCAGCCGGCGGCCGCCTTGACGGGGACGCCCTGCGCGCCGCCACCTGTGCCAGTTGGATGGTGTCGTGGTAGCCATCGACGCGGCGCGCGGCCAGCGCCGCGGCAGGGCCCGGACAAATCGTCTATAGTGATGCCTCTCGTACACATCACTATGACACCATGAAATTTGACGTCGCTATCGTCGGCAGTGGACTGGCCGGCCTGTCGGTCGCCTTGCACCTGGCACAAACCCGCACCGTTGCCATCATCTCCAAGCGCGCCCTGCTCGACGGCGCCAGCAACTGGGCGCAAGGCGGTATCGCCGCCGTCCTCGATTCCAACGACAGCGTCGACGAACACGTCAACGACACCTTGATCGCCGGCGGCGGCCTGTGCGACGAAGCCGCCACCCGCTACATTATTGGCCACAGCCGCGAAGCGATCGAATGGCTGATCGAGCAGGGCGTGCCGTTCACCCGCGACGCCAACGCCGAGATGGGCTTTCACCTGACGCGCGAAGGGGGCCACAGCCAGCGCCGCATCATCCACGCCGCCGATGCCACCGGCCACGCGGTCCAGGTCACGCTCGAACAGAAGGTGCGCGCGCACCCGAACATCACCGTGTTCGAGCAGCACTGCGCCATCGACGTGATCAGCTCCGACAAGCTCGCGCCCGCCCCCGGCAACGCCGCCACGCCGACGCCGTCCACGCCCCGCTGCCTGGGCCTGTACGTGCAGGACGAAGGCACCGGCGCCGTGCTCACGTTCGAGGCCGAGCACACGGTGCTGTGCACGGGCGGCGCCGGCAAGACTTATCTGTACACCACCAATCCCGACACCGCCACCGGCGACGGCATCGCCATGGCCTGGCGCGCCGGCTGCCGCGTGTCGAACATGGAATTTATCCAGTTCCACCCCACCTGCCTGTACCACCCGTTTGCCAAGTCCTTCCTGATCACCGAAGCAATCCGCGGCGAAGGCGGCCTGCTGCTGCTGCCGCCTGAAGCGGGGGCCGCCGGCGGTACCCGCTTCATGCCGGCCCACGACGAGCGGGGCGAACTGGCCCCGCGCGACGTCGTCGCCCGCGCCATCGACTTCGAGATGAAAAAACGCGGTATCGACTACGTCAACCTGGACATCAGCCACAAGTCGCCCGAATTCCTGATGGAGCATTTCCCCACCATCTACGCCCGCTGCCTCGAATACGGCATCGACATCACCAGGCAGCCGATTCCGGTGGTGCCGGCCGTGCACTTTACGTGCGGCGGCGTGGTCACCGACCTGGCCGGGCGCACCGACCTGGAAGGCTTGTATGCGGTGGGCGAGACGGCCTGCACCGGTTTGCACGGGGCCAACCGGCTGGCCAGCAACTCGCTGCTCGAATGCCTGGTGATCGGCCGCGCATGCGCCCGCTTTATCGCCGAACAGGGCCCCATCAACGTGCCTGCCCTGCCCCAGTGGGACGAGAGCCGCGTCACCAACGCCGACGAGGAAGTGGTCATTTCGCACAACTGGGACGAATTGCGCCGCTTCATGTGGAATTACGTGGGCATCGTGCGCACCGACAAGCGTCTCGAACGGGCCCAGCACCGCATCGCCCTGCTCAAGGAAGAAATCGACGAGTACTACCGCAACTTCCGCATTACCCACGACTTGCTGGAACTGCGCAACCTGGTCGATGTGGCCGAACTGATCGTCAAGAGCGCCCTGACCCGCCGCGAAAGCCGCGGCCTGCACTTTTCGCGCGACTATCCCGCCACCCTGCCGAAGGCCTTGCCCAGCATCCTGACGCCGCCGCGCCGCTAGGCCGGGCTGACGCGCCATGTCCCGCAAGCTGACGGCATCGACCGCCCTGCTGCTGACGGCCGCGCCCCTGCTGTGGGCCGGCAACGCCATCGTCGGCCGGCTGGTGCGCGAGGCGGTGCCGCCGATGACGCTCAACCTGCTGCGCTGGAGCCTGGCGCTGCTGATCCTGCTGCCGCTGGGACGCGCCGTGTTTGTGCGCGGCAGCGGCGTACTGCGTGGCTGGCGCCGCTACAGCCTGCTTGGCCTGTTCGGCGTGGGCCTGTACAACGCCCTGCAATACCTGGCGCTGCAAACCTCCACCCCCATCAACGTCACCCTGGTCGCCGCCGGCATGCCCGTGTGGATGATGCTCGTCGGCGCCCTGTTCTTCCATGCGCCGCTGCGCCGACGCCAGATCGTCGGCGCGCTGCTGTCGATTGCCGGGGTGCTGCTGGTGCTGGCGCGGGGCGACTGGCAGCAGTTGCTGGCCTTGCGGCTGGTGCCGGGCGACCTGTTCATGGTGCTGGCGACGATTTGCTGGTCGTTCTACAGCTGGCTGTTGATCCAACCGCAGGATCGACCCGCCCTGCGCGCCGACTGGGCCGCCTTCCTGCTGGCCCAGGTCATGTACGGTGTCGTCTGGTCTGGCGCTCTTGCCGCCGTCGAATGGGGCAGCGGGCCGCGCCATATCGCCTGGAGCTGGCAACTGGCCGCCGTGCTGGCCTTCGTGGCAATCGGCCCGGCGCTGACGGCGTTTCGCTGCTGGGGCGCCGGCGTGCAGCGCGCCGGTCCCACCATTGCGGCATTTTTCAGCAACCTCACGCCCCTGTTCGCGGCCCTGATGTCGCTGGCGTTTCTGCACGAGGCGCCCCACCTGTACCACCTGGCCGCCTTCGCGCTGATCGTCGGCGGCATCGCCTGGTCGTCACGCGCCGCCTGAAGGGCTATTCCGGCAAATAATTGGCGGTCCAGATGACGCTGGCGATTTTCCACTTGCCGTCGAGGTGTTTCATCATTTGCCACGCTTCGATGCCGTGGTTCGAGGTTTTGCCGCCCTGCAGGAATTCATAGTCGAACAGCAGCCACGCCACGTGGCCGTCCTGGGTGATTTTCAGGTTGTAGAATTTTTCTTCCAGCGGCTCCTTCGATTCGCCGATGAAGCGGGCGAACGAGCCGAAGCCGCCGCTGCGCACGCCGTCATAGCTGACGTCGAATTTGTCGCGTACGCGCGCGATCATCTCCGGCGAACCGGGGGCATCAAACGGGATGTTCGAATTGAGCACCAGCGTCGAGAGCAGCTTGACGTCCTTGCTGCGGATGGCAGCCTGGAACTGCGCAGCCACCTGGCGGATGGCGGCTTCATCGGCCGCGCTGGTGACACGCTTGCCAATGTAGGCGGGCTGTGCGGGCTCGAGCGCGCAGGCGGCGCCGCACGCGAAGGCGGTGGCAGCGAACAACAGGGACAGCAGGGGGCGGCGCATAATCATCCTTTCTGTTAGATTGAAGAAATACCAATGTGGGGTCAATTTAATTAAAATGCAATCTTTTGCTGAAGAAAACATCATCACGGATACGGCAGACATGCTGGGGCAACTGGAAGAATTCTTCCACGCCAACCGGCGCGTGCTGGTCCTCAGTGGCGCCGGCATCAGCACCGCCTCCGGCATACCCGACTACCGGGGGCGCGACGGCGTGCGCCGCGGAAATACCCCCGTCCAGGGACCCGAATTCAGAAAACATGTCGCCGTGCGCAAGCGCTACTGGGCACGCAGCATGATCGGCTACGCCACCATGGCCGGCGCCCTGCCCAATGCCGCCCACCGGGCGCTGGCCAGCCTGCAGGCGGCGGGACGGATCGCCCCCTTGTTGACGCAGAACGTCGATGGCCTGCACCAGCGCGCCGGCAGCACCGACGTGCTCGAACTGCATGGCAGCATTCACCAGGTGGTCTGTCTCGACTGCCAGCGGCTGTTCTCGCGCGCCCAGGTGCAGGCCATGCTGGTCGAGCGCAATCCGCACCACATTGGCGTAGCCGCCCTGGCCGCACCCGACGGCGACGCCCACGTCGACGCTGACGACCTGGAACGGTTCGACGTTGCGCCTTGCCCCGATTGCGGCGGCACGCTCAAGCCGGACGTGGTGTTTTTCGGCGATGGCGTGCCCGCCGCCACCACGATCGAGGCGGTGCGCCGGGTCGACGCGGCCGACGCCCTGCTGGTGGTGGGCTCGTCGCTGATGGTGTTTTCGGGCTTTCGTTTTTGCCGCATGGCGGCGGCGGCCGGCAAGCCGATTGCCGCCATCAACCTGGGCATCACCCGCGCCGACGAACTGCTGGACCTGAAACTGGACGCCTCCGCCGAGCAACTGCTGCCGCAACTGGCGGCGGCGCTGACACAAGCATTTCCCACCCATTAAAAAACAAGGAAGCACCAATGAAACACCTGTGTATCGCCCTGCTCGGGGTGAGCTTACTGGCCGGTTGCGTGAGCAAACCGGCCAACGTCACCCCGGTGACGCCGTTCGACAGCGCCAGGTACCTGGGCAAGTGGTACGAAATCGCCCGCCTCGACAACCGCTTCGAGCGGGGCCTCGAACACATCACGGCCGACTACAGCATGCGCCCCGACGGCGGCATCAAGGTGCTCAACCGGGGCCTGGACGTCGCCAAAAAAGAGTGGAAGCAGGCCGAAGGCAAAGCGTATTTCGTCGAGGGGACCGACGCGGCCTACCTGAAGGTGTCGTTCTTCGGACCGTTCTATGCGTCTTACATCGTGTTCGATCTCGATCCCGCGTACCAGGTGTCGATGGTCAGCGGCGCCGACAAATCGTACCTGTGGATCCTGTCGCGCACGCCGACGATCGACGCGGCCACGCGCGCGCGCCTGGTGCAAAAAGCAAAAAGCCTGGGCTTCGAGACGGACAAACTGATCACGGTCGACCAGTCTGCCCCTTAGCGCAGCTTAGTCGACGATGCGCAGCGAATAATCGGTCGCCTTGACATCCTTGGTCAGGCTGCCGATCGAGATGCGGTCGACGCCCGTTTCGGCGATCGCCCGCACGCTCTCCATGGTCACCCCGCCGGACGCTTCGAGCAGGGCGCGACCGGCGGTCAGCTGCACCGCTTCGCGCATCTGCGCCAGTTCGAAATTATCGAGCAGCACCGACACGGCGCCCGCTTCGAGCGCCTCGGCCAGCTGGGCCAGCGTCTCGACCTCGATCTGCACCGGTTTGCCGGCGTTCAGTGCGGCCGCGGCCGCCAGCGCCTTGCTCACGCCGCCAGCGGCGGCAATGTGGTTTTCCTTGATCAGGATGCCGTCGAACAGGGCCATGCGCTGGTTCTGCCCGCCGCCCACCCGCACCGCGTATTTCTGCGCCTGGCGCAGGCCCGGCAGCGTCTTGCGCGTGTCGAGGATGGCCGCACGGGTGCCGGCGACGACATTGACGAAACTGCGGGTGGCGCTGGCCACGCCGGAGAGCAGCTGCAAAAAATTGAGGGCCGAGCGCTCGGCCGTGAGCAGCGCACGCGGCGCCGCCTCGATGGTGCAGACCACGCTGCCAGCCATCATCGCAGCGCCCTCGGCGTAGTTCCAGGTCACCTCGGTGTCCTGGTCGAGCGCCTGCATGACGCCGTCGAACCACGGTGCGCCGCACAGGACGGCGTCCTCGCGCACGATCACGCGGGCACGCATGCGGGTGTCGTCGGGCACCAGCCGGCCGGTCAGGTCGCCGCTGCCGACGTCTTCCAGCAGGGCCGAGAGGATATTCGCCTCGAACGCCTGTTGCAGGGCGGCGTCGAAAGTATTGTGGGGATTACGCAAATTGCTCATGCAGGGCCAACTCCGGAAAACAGTGTGGATTCTTGCGCCAGCGCGCCAGCGGGCAGGGCCCGCGCTTTTTTGGCGGCAGCGAAATCGAGCATGCGGTCGATCGAGCGCACGGCCAGCTGGCCCACCTGCGGATCGACGAACACTTCGTTGTTGAGGTTTTCCAGCACCGCCGCCAGGTTGCGCAGGCCGTTCATGGCCATCCACGGGCAGTGGGCGCAGCTCTTGCAGGTGGCGCTGTTGCCGGCGGTGGGCGCTTCGATGAAGTGCTTGCCCGGCGCGGCCGCGCGCATCTTGTGCAGGATGCCGTTGTCGGTGGCGACGATGAAGGTGGTGGCGTCCATGCCGCGGGCGGCGTCGATCAGCTGCGTGGTCGAGCCGACCACGTCGGCCAGCGCCACCACGTTGGCGGGCGACTCCGGGTGCACCAGCACGATCGCGTCCGGGTAATCGGCCTTGAGCAGCTCGAGTTCGATGCCCTTGAACTCGTCGTGCACGAGGCAGGAGCCCTGCCACAGCAGCATGTCGGCGCCGGTTTTTTTCTGGATGTACGAACCCAGGTGACGGTCCGGCGCCCACAGGATTTTTTTACCTTGCGCGTGCAGGTGGGCGACGATGTCGAGGCCAATCGACGACGTCACCATCCAGTCGGCGCGCGCTTTCACGGCCGCGCTGGTGTTGGCGTAGACCACCACCGTGCGGTCCGGATGCTGGTCGCAAAAAGCGGCGAATTCGTCGGCCGGGCAACCCAGGTCGAGCGAACAGGTGGCATCCAGGTCCGGCATCAGGATGGTTTTTTCGGGCGACAGGATCTTCGCCGTCTCGCCCATGAAGCGCACCCCGGCCACCACCAGCGTCCTGGCCGGATGGTCGCGGCCGAAGCGGGCCATTTCCAGTGAATCGGAGACGCAGCCGCCGGTTTCCTCGGCCAGGTCCTGCAGGTCGGCGTCGACATAATAATGGGCCACCAGCACCGCTTCGCGCTCGCGCAGCAAGGTGCGGATGCGCGCCTTGAGCGCGGCCCGTTCGGCCGCGTCGGGGGTCTCGGGCGCGCGCGCCCAGGCCTGGGCGGTGCACGACAGGCCCGCTTGCGGGTGGTCGTATTCGACGCTCTTGATGGGCATAACGACAGGCGTGACGATCATGGTACGGTCTCCCTTTTAAGCGGCGATGCCCTGGCTGGTCAGGTAGTCCTCGTAGTTGCCGGGGAAGTCGACGATGCCGTCTTCCTTCACTTCGAGGATGCGGGTGGCCAGCGAGGAGACGAACTCACGGTCGTGCGAGACGAAGATCAGGGTGCCGGCGTATTTGTCGAGGGCGATGTTGAGCGACTCGATCGACTCCATGTCCATGTGGTTGGTGGGCTCGTCGAGCAGCATGACGTTGTGACGGCCCAGCATCAGCTTGCCGTACATCATGCGGCCCTTTTCGCCACCGGACAGCACCTTGACGGATTTCTTCACTTCGTCGCCACCGAACAGCAGGCGGCCCAGGATGGAGCGCACGGCCTGGTCGTCGTCGCCTTCCTTGGTCCACTGGCCCATCCAGTCGGTCAGCACGGCGCCGTCGGCGAATTCTTCGGTGGGGTCTTGCGGCATGTAGCCGACATTGGCGTTTTCCGCCCACTTGACGCGACCGCTGTCCGGCTGCAGGTGGCACAAGTCGCCGCCGATCGAGCGCAGCAGCGTGGTCTTGCCGGCGCCGTTGGCGCCGATGATGGCGATGCGCTCGCCCGCTTCCACGGCCACGCTGAAGTTTTTAAACAGCTGCTTGTCGTAGGCTTTCGAGATGTTTTCCACCTCGACAGCCAGGCGGTGCAGTTTTTTCTCGCCCTCGAAACGCACGAAGGGATAGGCGCGCGAGGACGGCTTCATGTCCTCGACCTTGATCTTGTCGATCATCTTGGCGCGCGAGGTGGCCTGGCGGGCCTTCGATTTATTCGCCGAGAAGCGGCGCACGAAGTCCTGCAGCTCGGCGACCTTTTCCTTGGCCTTGGCATTGTTCGACAACAGCTGGTTGCGCGCCTGGGTCGAGGCGAGCATGTACTCGTCGTAATTGCCCGGGTAGATCTTCAGGGTGCCGTAATCCATGTCGGCCACGTGGGTGCACACCTGGTTGAGGAAGTGGCGATCGTGCGAAATGATGATCATGGTGGAGTTGCGCTCATTGAGCACGTCTTCCAGCCAGCGGATGGTGTTGATGTCGAGGTTATTGGTGGGCTCGTCGAGCAGCAGGATGTCCGGGTTCGAGAACAGCGCCTGCGCCAGCAGCACGCGCAGCTTCCAGCCGGGCGCCACTGCGCTCATCGGGCCCTGGTGCTGGTCGATCGACACGCCCGCGCCCAGCAGCAGTTCGCCCGCGCGCGCTTCGGCCGAGTAGCCGTCGTATTCGGCCACTTTCGATTCCAGTTCGGCCGCGTGCATGTAGTCGTCGTCGGTCGCCTCGGGATTGGCGTAGATGGCGTCGCGTTCGGAGATGGCGTTCCACAGTTCGGTGTGGCCCATCATGACGACGTCGAGCACGCGCATCTCTTCGAAGGCGAACTGGTCCTGGCGCAGTTTGCCCAGGCGCTCGTTGGTGTCGAGCATGACGGTGCCGGCGGACGGCTCGAGGTCGCCGCCCAGGATTTTCATGAAGGTCGATTTGCCGCAGCCGTTGGCGCCGATCAGGCCGTAGCGGTTGCCATCGCCGAACTTGACGGAGATGTTTTCGAACAGCGGCTTGGCGCCGAATTGCATGGTGATATTGGCAGTGGAGAGCACGGTATAACCTTTTAAGCGAAGATTTTCATTAACCGGCTATCTTATCATGGCGGCGCCCTCCCCCTGGCGCCTGGCGCGCTTTTACAAGGTCGGGTAATCGCGCATGGTCAGGCTGAAACCGGCGCCGTCCGACACCAGCCGCGCCGGGGCGCCGAAGGGAATCGTCACGCGGCTGGCGCCGTGGCCGAAGCGCAGCCCCGTCAGCACGGGGATCGGCAGCGTCGCGCGCAGGTAGTCGAGCATGACAGCGAGGTCGTAGCCGCGGTCGGCGGCGCTGAGCCGGTAGGCCGACAGCTCGCCGATCACCAGCGCGCGCTGGCGCCCCAGCACGCCCGCCTGCAGCAGTTGCAGCAGCATGCGCTCGACGCGGTAGGGATGCTCGTTGACGTCTTCGATGAAGACGATGCCGTCGTCGATGGCGGGAAAATACGGCGTGCCCAGCAGCGACACCATCATCGACAGGTTGCCGCCCCAGACGGGGCCTTCCACGTCGAGCACGGGATTGCCTTCGACGCTTTCGCGAATGACGTGCTGGGGACCGGCCAGGCAGGCAAAGAAACTGCCCAGCGTCAGCTCGTCGGTGTGCTCGCCGCAGAAGTCGCCGGCGAACATGGGCCCCGCATAACTGATGGCGCCCGTTTTCGCCATCAGGCCCATGTGCAGCGCCGTCAGGTCCGAAAAGCCCACCACGATCTTGCCGCTGGCGGCGAGCGCTTCAAAATTAATCTGCGGCAGCAGACGGGTCAGGCCGTACTGGCCGCGCATGGCCAGGATCAGCCCGATGTCGGGGTCGGCGATGGCCTGCTCGAGTTGGCCCAGGCGGCCGTCGTCGGTGCCGCCGAAGCGCTGGAACGCGGCTTCGGGGCGGTAATAGTCGTGCACCACGAAGCCCCGCTCCTGCAGGCGGCGCACGCCGCGCGGCAAGACCGCCTCGTCCTGGGGGCGCCCGGCGGGGGCGATGATGGCAATACCTGGAGCAATGGTCATGAGAGGGCGTCGATCCGTCGAAAAGATGGTGGGCAAGCCGCGCTCGCCGCGCAAGCTAGTGGCGTTCGAACAGGCGCGGCAGCGCGTCGGGCGCCATCTTACCGCGCACATGGGTGTCGATCAAGGCGAGCAGGCGCTCGCTCAACTGGGGCGGCAGGTCGTGGCCCATGCCTTCGATGACGGCCAGGCGCGCGCCCGGCACCAGGCGCGCCGTGTCGACCCCGCAGGCGAGCGGCAGCAGCGGGTCGGCCGCGCCGTGGATGACCAGGGTGGGACACGCGATGGTGGCCAGCAGCGCCGCGCGCGAGCCGCCGGCGATGATGGCGGCGAGCTGGCGCATGACGCCCTCGGGACAGACATTGCGCCGCACCGCTGCCAGCAGGCGCTCGCGCAAGAGGCGTTCGCCGATCGGGTAGGCGGGGCTGCCGATGGCGCGCATTACGCCGACCAGGTGCTCGACCAGGCGCATCTGCGCGGCCAGCATGGCGGCCGGACCGTCGCGCGCGCTGGCGCGCACGGCCGGCATGCGCCGCAACAGCGCGCGCCTGGCGGCGCGGGTGGGCCCGGGCAGGCCGCGCCGCCCGCTCGAGGACATGATCGAGGTCAGGCTGGCGACCCGCTGCGGATGGCGCGCGGCCAGCAACTGGCCGATCATGCCGCCCATCGACTGGCCCACCACGTGGGCGCGCGCCACCCCCAGCGCCGACAGCAGCGCCACGGCGTCGCCGGCCATGTCGTCCAGGCTATAGGGGGCGCGTACGGGCAGGCGCAGGGCCGCCTTGAGTAAGGCCAGCGGCAGGCTGGGGGTGCCGGCGGCGGCCAGCTTGGTCGACAGCCCGCAGTCGCGGTTATCGAAGCGGATCACGTAGTAGCCCAGTTCGACCAGGCCGTCGACGATATCGTCGGGCCAGGCGGTCAGTTGCAGGCCCAGTCCCGCCACCAGCAGCACGGGCGTGGACTTGGGATCGCCCGCGGTCTCGAAGGCGATGGTGATGCCATTGTTGGTGATGGTGGGCATGGTGGCGGCGGCGACAAGATGGTGTCGCGTCGAGCATACCATCGAATCGGCCCGGCGCGGCGCGGCCCCTGGCTCGTCAGCCCGGGTCAGCCATCGTCAGCCGGTCGACGCGCCGTCGGCCGGCGCCGCCGCCGGCGCGCGGGCGGCGCGCCGGCGTTCGGCAAAAAAACCGCGCAGCATGGCGCCGCACTCGGCGGCCATGAGGCCACCGCTGACGGCCGTCTGGTGATTGAGCTGGCCGTGTTCGAACACATTGACGACGGAGCCGCCGGCACCCGTCTTGGGATCGGTGGCGCCGTACACCACGCGCGCCAGGCGCGCATGGAGCATGGCGCCGGCGCACATCAGGCACGGCTCGAGCGTCACATACAGTTCGCAGCCGGGCAGGCGGTAATTGCCCAGCGCCGCGGCGGCCGCGCGCAAGGCGATGATTTCGGCGTGCGCGGTGGGGTCGCTGCTGCCGATGGGCGCGTTGCGGCCGATGGCGATGACGACGCCATCCTTGACGACCACGGCGCCCACCGGCACCTCGCCCGCCTGCCACGCCAGCTGCGCCTGGTCGAGGGCGAGCTGCATGAAGCGCTGCCCGTCGTCAGCGTGCGCCTCCATCTCAGGCATCGGTGATTTCCGCCCAGCAGTTCGGGGTTTCGTGCAGCACCAGCTTGTGCAGGTGCAGGCCGGTGCCGAAGCGGTCGAGAAACACGGCGCGCAGGATGTCGAAGGCGACCCGGGCCAGGTTTTCCACCGTCGGAATGCGGTCGATCACCACGGTTTTATGGTCCGGCAGCGTGGCCAGGAAAGAACGCACCGCCTCGTCTTTCTCGTAGACGATGAAGGCGTGGTCCCACACATCGACCAGGTGCGCCTTGGCGAGCGACTTGATGTCCGAGAAATCCATGATCATGCCGTTGTCGGACGAACCCTCGACATCGATGACCGCCCCGGTCAGGGTGATTTCCAGCGTGTAGCGGTGCCCGTGCAGGTTGCGGCACTGGCTTTTGTGGTCGGGAATCCGGTGGCCGGCGTCGAATTCAAGTTTGCGGGTAATTGTGAGCATGAATGGGTATCAGGGAATCTGCAGCAGTTTATGGGTCTGCAAGCTCAGCTTCCAGCGCGGATGGCGCTTGCAGGTGTCGATGGCCAGGCCGGTATTGAACCCGGCCAGCGGGCCGTCCATGGGCTGGACGAAAAAATGGTCGAACTGCAAGTGCTCGTAGGCCGCCAGGTCTTGCCCTGCCTGGGGAATCACCACCTTGAGTTCATTGCCGCGCTCTACGACGAGGGTCGCGCCCATCTTGGGGCTGACGCAGACCCAGTCGACCCCGGCCGGCACCGGCACGGTGCCGTTCGTTTCGATGGCGATCTCGAAGCCGGCATCGTGCAGCGCGTCGATCAGGGCGGCGTCGAGCTGGAGCAGCGGTTCGCCGCCCGTTAACACCACGTACTTGGTGGCGGGATAGCTGGCCGGCCACAAGGCGTCGATGGCCTGGGCCAGCGCGGCGGCGCCACGGAACTTGCCGCCGCCGTCGCCATCGGTGCCGACAAAATCGGTGTCGCAAAACTGGCACACGGCGGCGCCCCGGTCGGCCTCGCGCCCGCTCCACAGATTGCAGCCGGAAAAGCGGCAAAATACCGCCGGCCGGCCCGCATGCGCGCCTTCGCCCTGCAGGGTGTAAAAGATCTCTTTGATGCTGTAAGTCACGGTAATCCTTGGTGTTCAACCGACCATTATAACGCCAGCGGCGTGTCCGGTGGGCGCCGGTGCGCCGGCTGGCCGGGAAATCCCATCCAGACTGGCATCGAAATTGACTCAACACAACATGGCCGACTGCGCAGTTCCGTAAGCTCGATTTTCAGCTCACGCCATCGCCGCCATGAACCACGTCCGCCTCCGTGCCCTTGTTGCCGCCGTCCTGGTCGCCAGCCTGGTGCCGGTCGCCGCGACCGTGCTGGGCGCGTGGCCGGCGGCGCAAGCGCCGCAGCCGCTGCTGTCGCTGGCCATCGCCGGCCTGGCGCTGGCCGCCTTTGGCGTGCACTGCCTGCTGGTGCGCCACCTGGGCGCCGCCGACGCGCTGGCGCGTGCCCATGCGCGCTTGTACAGCGAGCAGGCGGCGCGCAGCGGCGCCGAGCAGGCGCTGGACGAACTGCAGGCAAGCGTGCAGCACCAGCAGGAACAGGCGCGCGCCAGCGAGCGCACGCGCATCGCCCGCGACATCCACGATGACCTGGGTCAGCACCTGCTGGCCCTGAAGATCGAGCTGCAACTGGCGTGCCAGGCAGAAGGGGCGGGCCAGGCCCCCTGCCCTGCCACGCTGGCGCGACTGGCCGGCCAGGTCGACCAGAGCATCGGCGCGCTGCGGGTGGTGATCAACAATTTGCGCCCGGCCGCCCTGCACCTAGGCTTGCAGGCGGCGATGGAGCAGCAACTGCGCGAATTTTCCCGTCTCAGCGGCATCGGCTACGAGCTCGTCGCGCAGGCGCCGCCGCCAGGCGGCGCACCCAACGACGCCCTCGACACGACCGTGCTGCGCATCTTGCGCGAATCGCTGGCGAACGTGGTGCGCCACGCCCAGGCCAGCGCGGTGCGGGTGACGTTCCGGCACGGCGAAAAGGATGTCACACTGGAAATTCGAGACAATGGCATCGGCTTCGCCGCGCAGCCTGTCAAGGCCGCCGCCGGTGCCGCCGGGGTTGGCCTGGCCGGCATCGCCGAGCGGGTGACGGCGGCGGGCGGCAGCTTCGCCGTCGACAGCGCACCCGGTCGCGGGACACTGTTGTCGATGTCCTTCCCTTTGTTTCAGTCTTGATGCATGACATCTTGGCTGATTGCGCGGGATCAAAGGTGCTGACGTAGCCCTGCAGGAAAATCGGAACTTGTCGGAAATCAATTGCCGACCTGAAAGCTCAAACAGGACCGACCATGCCAAGCCTCCACCGCGTTCCCCCCGCCGCCCCAGCCCTGCCGAATGGCGCCTTCGGCTTCCGCCTGATGGCGATGCTGGCCGTGCCCACTTTTGTGCTCGACACGGATTGTCGCGTGATGATCTGGAACAAGGCCTGCGAGCGGCTGACGGGGGTCGCTGCCGGCGATGTACTGGGCACGCGGGACCATTGGCGCAGCTTTCACCAGGCCCCCAGGCCCACCCTGGCCGACCTGGTGATGCAGAACCGCTGCGGCGAGCTGAGCCAGTTGTATCCGCTGCCGGCGATCCACCCTGCCGAGGACGGCGCCTTGTGCGCCGAGAGCTGGTGCGACATGCCGCGGGTGGGCGCGCGGCGCTACCTGGCCGCCGACGCCAGCCCCATCCACGACGAGGCGGGCAGCTTGGTGGCGGCGGTACAAACCCTGCGCGACATGACGGACGAGAAACTGGCGCAGGCCGCGCTCGAGCAACTGGCCACGCGCGACGGCTTGACGGGGCTGGCCAACCGCCGCTGCTTCGATGACACCCTGCACGCCGAATGGGCGCGCGCGCTGCGCCAGAAGCAGCCGCTGTCGCTGCTGATGGTCGATGTGGACAATTTCAAGGACTATAACGACGCCAACGGCCACCTGGGCGGCGACGAATGCCTCAAGCGCATTGCCAGGGCAGTGGCGAACGAAATGCGCGCCAACGACCTGGTGGCGCGCTACGGCGGCGAGGAATTCGCGGTGATCCTGCCCAACCAGTCGCTCAAGGGCGCCGCCATCGTCGCCGAGCGCATCCGCAGCCGGGTCGAGCGACTGACCATGCCGACCGGCACCGGCAATCCGGCCGGCCCCGGCTGCGTCACCGTCAGTATCGGCGCCGCCACCGCCATCGCCGCCGCCGACACCAGCGCCCACCAGCTCGTGGCGATCGCCGACGCCGCCCTGTACCGTGCCAAGCACATGGGCCGCAACCGCATCAGCCTGCCCTTGACCGAGCTGCGCTAGTCCTTGCCTGGCTTGCGCAGGCGCTGCCAGCCGTGGCGCACGGCATCCTTGAAGGTCGACCATGCCGCGTGCGGATACAGGCCTTGCCAGTGGCTGCGCAGCGCCGGCTCGGCCTCGTCCCACTCCTTGCCGCCGTGCTGCTCGTGGCTGGCCATGTCGAGGCCATAGAGGTAAGCGGGCGCATATTCGTCGTAGTGCGGATCGTCGTCGCCATGGCTGTCGGCATGGTGGCGCCGCCAGGATGCCTGCTCGGGCGCCGCGCGCGCGTCGCCGCCGGGCGGCTGGTCCTGCAACTGGGTGGGCGCGCCGCTCGCCGGCGTGCGCGTCTCGAGCCGCACCGGCCGGTGCCGCACGGCGATATCGACAGCGCCGGCCAGTGTCGCCGGCGCCGCCAGCACGGTCAGCACCAGGTGGCTGTGGGTGACGGCGCCGTCGATCTGCTGGACGAACTCGCTGTTGTCGGTGCCGAACAGGGTGTGCAGAAAATTGCCCACGCCGCCTTCCCCGGGCGCGGGCGCGCCCGTGGCCGGGCCACCGTTGCCCGTCAGCGGACTGTCGGCGCCGGTCGGGTCGCCCGTGCCCAGGTGGATGGCGCTGCGCCTGAAACCGGCCAGCAGCAATTCGTCGATGGCCGCCTCGGCGTCGCGGCGATTATCGAACACAGCACTCAGGATCGCTTGCATACGGACCTCCCATGGCCAGTGGGCGGGCGCCACGGCCAGTGGCAGGCGCCCGCTCCGGCCACAAGATACGCCGATCGGCCCTGCCCACGCGCACGTTTAAGGGGTTTAAGGTGCAGTGGAACGGAAAACCGGGTTAAGGCCGGTTTCTGGCCTACTCGTCGATCGCTGGATTGCGCAACGGCCGCATCTCGCCCTTGGCCACCGCGTCCGGTACTGAGAACGAATACCGACCCAGCATGTTGATGTGTTCATGCAGTAGGGGCGACAACCTCGCCACATCCTCATCCCGGACCGAAAAGTCGTCCGTGCGAAGCTGGTTCAATGCGGCCTCCATATAGCTTGTGTTCCACAGCACGATCATGTTGAGCACCAGGCCGAGCGCACCGAGCTGGTCCTCCTGCCCTTCACGGTAGTGCTGCCGCAGTTCGCCGCGCTTGCCATGGAAAACAGCGCGGGCGACGCTATGTCGCCCCTCGCCACGGTTGAGCTGAGTCAGCGTGCCTCGACGCTTCGCTTCGTCATCGATGTATGTGAGCGTGTGCAAGGTCTTGTCGATGCGGCCGAACTCGGCGATGGCCTGAGCAAGCCGGGTCGGGCGCTCTCCGACCTGGAGCGTGCGCATGATGCCGGCAGCCGGCACCCGGCCGAGCTTGAGCGAGCCGGCCAAGCGCAGCATGTCGTCCCAATGCGGCTCGATCTTTTGCAGGCTGATATTCTGTGTAGATACAGAATTGAGCAGCCCGTAGTCCGCCTTCGGGTCGATCCGCCAGAACCGCGTACCGCCGACATCGGCCAGGCGCGGACTGAATCGATATCCAAGCAGGCGAAACAGCCCAAAAACCACATCGCTGTAGGCGCCGGTGTCGGTCATGATCTGGGTCGGCTGAAGGTCGGTTTGCTGCTCCAAGACGACGGCCAGCAGAACCAGGCTGTCGCGTAGCGTGCCAGGCACCGTGATGTCGTTCAGTCCTGAAAACTGGTTCGATATAAGGTTGTACCAAGTCACACCACGCCCGACGCCGAAGTATTTCGGGTTGGGCCCGGAATGCACCGAGCGCACCGGCACCACGAACCGCATTCCGTCGGCGGACGCTACTTCGCCGCAGCCCCACACGCTGGCCAGCGCCGAACGGCCCTGCGCCGATACCAGTATGGTGTTTGCCGCTGTAATGGTATCGTCGCGCAGGTAGTTCTGGTCCACCCACGACAATCTGTCGCGTTTGAGTGCCGGTATGTCGCCGCGGATCAGGGGCTCCGGTCCTGTGTTGCAGGCTTCGGCCATCAGCACCGCGCAGATGCTCACATGCAGATCGGAAGCGCGCGCAGTGCGCTCCGATATGTGGGTGAAAGCGTCCGTAAAGTGGGTGCGGGCGGCGATCTCCAGGATCAGCTCTGGCAGATCGACGCGCGGCAGCATGCCTATGACCCTGGCACGCAGCGCGATCAACGACGCCGGCTCGTCCATTTTGTCCAATGGGCTGAGCACCAGTTCGTATTTGTCGCCGACTTTCTCAAACCGGACGGCCGGATTGTCGGGCAACCTGGCGGCTACCGCCTGGTAGGTGCGGCCCAATTCATCAGCCAAGGCGGTCAAGGTTGGCCCCGGCGCCGCCGAAAGACCCAGCGTCCTGCAAATGATCGGACGCGTGGATTCCCATTCCGCGCTATCGAGCAAGCCGGCGCGCGGATCGGCGTAACGCCAGCTCGGGGTCACGAACACGTCGCGCCGCCGCAGCGCGACACGCAGTTCGGACAACACGCAGAAAGTGTAGGCATGGAAATCGATGGTGTCACCCTCGCGCAGCACATGGCGTTGCCAAGGCCTGGTGATTATGTCGCGTGGTGCATCGTTACCGGGCCTTTTCACTGTCATGTTTGCGCGAAGCCAGGCGAAAGCTGTGACGAACGGCGCGCCGGCGGCATTTGCGCCAAAGTGAATGTGCTCGGCCAGCGCTGGGAGGAAGCGGCGGACGGTCTTGTACTTGGCGTCCAGCTCCTGGTAGTAAACATTGTCGGTTGGTCGAATCAGCTTGTTGACGCCTGCGAGGGCCAGGACGAGAGCGTCAGGCGAAATCCGCGCGAATAGCTGTTTGCGTAGCTCACTATCCGGCACGGCATCGTCTAGCAGCATTTGACAAGCGCCCGCGAGGATTGCCGCCGCTTCGTCAAGGTCTTTGAGCGAACGGAGGCGCGATTTTTTGTCCGCCTTCACGGCGTCACCGAAAAGCTCTCGCAGGATGACCTCGAGCACTTCCAGGGCATCATCTTGTGCCGATGCTTCGAGGCAGTGCACGAACGCGACCAGGGTTGCTGTGCGGCGCAGTAACGGCATGCGCAGGATTGCGCTGGCCTTGGCGGCGCCAGCAAACCGGGCCAAGGCCGCGACCCGCGTAGCTGGGATGCGCGTGGCAGCCGGCAGCCGGATGCCAAGCTCACGTACCGATTGCAACCGCATGAGCGCAAGGCTCATCGACCGGCTGCTGGCAACCACCGGCCCGGTACGCAGGCGATCCAGCGGCGAGTTCCGAATGCCGCCGGAAGATACCAGGAGAGCTTCCAGGCGCGTTTGCTGGTTCAGGCTGATCCCATTCCCAAGCGAGCGCCATAAACGCTCCTCTACGCGGCTGCGCAGGCGCGCAACGTACCGTTCGAGCGTCGTGCAGCCTGGTAGCAGTACCTTGTGCGTCATCAGCCATGTTGTGGCGCGCTCAAACAGTACACTCGGCCGATCGGTGCCGGTCCAGCAAAGAGCATATAGCCACCGGGTCAGGCGGAACGCGATCAGGGGTTCCGTGAATTCAACGTAGCCATAGGATGCTCGAATTTCCGTCGCGTGCTGCCAGCGCTGCTCGCCGGCACTGTAGGCGCTCGCCTTATCTAGTGCCTCGATGCGCAGCTGCTTGGCCAGCGTCGATAGCACAGGCTGAGGCACGGCTAACGGGTCGTCAAGGAACGTGCCCAGGTAGCGTACCGTCCCGAGCTGAACGGCGAAGCCCAGCCGATTGTGCGCGCCGCGCTTTTGCGCGATAAGCACATGATCAGTATCGTCCAGGTGAAAATACCGCGCAAGGTCATGGGGCGAAGGTGGCCCAGCGTAACGTCCATAGTTGTCGCGCTGGTCGTTCGAGAGAAAGCTGACTGGCATGAGTTTCCCTGCTTAGCTGTGATTGCACCATTCTGGCTTGCATCGGTGTATTACTTAGGGGGAGAGGTAGCGCAGTCGTGGATCGCGCCGGAACCATACTTGGCGAGCCCAATCAGGGCCACCATGCAAAAAACGGCACCAGTATAGAACGTTGACGACGCCCCAAATCGATCCCATAGCAGGCCTGCCAACACGCTTGCTATCAGCATGGCGATGCCGCTCATCAAGTTGAACACGCCATAGGCTGTGCCGCGCAGATCAGCCGGTGCCGTATCGGCGACCATCGTTGCCAGGAGTCCCTGTGTAATCCCCATGTGAACGCCCCAAAGCACGACGCCGCTTAATACCACCGCCCAATGATCGCTTGCGGCCAAAATCAGATCGGCGGCCACCAGGACGACAAGCCCGAGCGCCAACAACTTCGTATGGCTCATGCGGTCCGACAGTTTTCCGAATGGATACGCCGAGGCGGCATAAATCAAATTCATCGCTACCATCACCAGTGGCACAAACGCAACCGGGATGCCGCTTTGTTGAGCGCGCAGGACAAGAAATGCTTCGCTAAAACGGGCCAAGGTGAATACCGCGCCAATCCCAACTACCCACCAATAACGGGCGCTAAGACGTGTTAGGTTTTCTCGGCGGATAGGATTTGTACGTTTGCCGTTTTGATGCTGCACTGGTTCGCGCACACCGAACAGAAGCAGCGCAACGGCCAGCAGGCCCGGAATTACCGCAACCCAAAATACCTTCCTGAAATCGTTGGCCCACAAAAGCATCAATCCGACCGCAAGCAGTGGGCCGAGGAATGCCCCCACCGTGTCAAGCGATTGGCGCAGGCCGAAAGCGGCGCCGCGCAGGTGTGGTGGAGCGATATCAGCGACCAACGCGTCACGGGGCGCCCCTCGCACACCTTTCCCTACCCGGTCCAGTAGACGAGCCGTAAGTACGATGCCGGTTGTATTCGCCACCGCAAAAAGTGGCTTTGTCAGCGCACCCAGCGCATAACCGAACAATGCCAGGCCCTTGCGCTTGCCGAGGTAGTCGCTCAACGCTCCCGAGAACACTTTGACGATGAGGGCGGTGGATTCGGCAAGTCCTTCAATCAAGCCAACAACGAGGGCGCTGGCCCCGAGCGTGCCGACCATGAACAAGGGAAGCAGGCTATGGACCATTTCCGAGGAAATATCCATCAGCATGCTCACAAATCCCAGCATCCAGATCCCGAATGGGATTTGTTTGAGTGTGCTGCCGATGTTCTTTGTTGTCATTTTTTTGTCATCGTCATGAAACCATATATTAAAGCTGCTCGTCCAGAACGCAGTTTTTCAGAAATTTACGCCAATTTTCAGTTTCACGAACGAAAACCGGTCGGTCGGATCGCCAACCTGCTGATGATAAAAGTAGGAAATTCCGGCAAAATACCGTTTACTAATGTAGTAATTTATGCCCGTCTCGAACTCGCGTTTACGAGATGGCGATGCGTCGAACTCGCCCAAATTTTCGTAAATATGAGCGGCGACAAACGCCCCATACTTCTCATTGAAACGGTGCTCGGCAGTTCCGGACAGATCATAAAAAGTGCGACCACCACCGTTACGCTTTTCAGCTAACAGCGCTGTGGTGAGACTCAAGTTTTTTGCGATATCGCCAGACCATGACAAGCCCGCCACAGCCCAATTATAGTTGTCCCGAAACGTGTAATTTTCATGCCGCAACGCCCCGACCGTCGCCGTAAAATGTTCGGTGAGTGGGAAGTTGAAATTGACTTGCGCTTCAAACTTCCGCTCGCGCGTCATGTTCCCATCGACGGTGTGATACGAGTTCTCTGTGTAGCGCTCCAGACGAAAATCGACATTGCCCGTCAGGGCGGGTGGCGCATAATTCGCTGTCAGCCGACTATTCAGTGAGGGCATCAGGCGCGACTGGGTCGAGAGATTGCCTGTGGCGAGATACTGACCTGTGAACTCTTCCGATTGCGCCGTGCCGGCAGTGGCGAGCAGACCAAAAACAACCCATCCATATTGGAATTTTTTCATCGTGCTCTCGTGATTTTTTGTAGGGTTAACATGCGATTTCTATTTTTGATGTGGTCGGCCGTGCCTGGCAAGCGAGGACGAGATTATCGCGGATATCCCGTGCGGTAAGCGATGTGTCGGTGTGCATCTTGACTTCACCTGAAATCAGTTGGACTTTACATGTTCCGCAGACCCCTGTTCGGCACAGCGACTCGATCGGTACGCCGTATTCTTCTGCGGCGTCAAGCAGCGTCCCGCCGGCAGTGACCAACCCGGTTTTCTTGGATTTTGCAAAAAAGATGGTCGCGGCGCGTAGCGCGTCGTCGTGAATGATTGCGCCGCCGAATGATTCAGTATGGATTTGTGCTTCTTCCACGCCCAAACTGCGAAGGCTGAAAATTGTTGCCGCCATCATTGGCTCAGGACCACATAGGTAGACAGGAAGGCGCGCAATCTGAGGGGCGAGTTCCACAAGATGAGAAGACTGCAAGCGACCGCTTGGACCGGGCCATTCCGTCCCATCGATTCGGGATGGCAAAATCAAGTAGTGGAAATGCCGATACCGTTCGGCGAGTGCGTGTAGTTCTTCCTCGAACAACCCATGCGCCGGGGTACTCACGGCAAACAGAAGAAACACGTCGTGCGGCCACTTCTGGTTCACCAGATGGCGGACGATCGATAGCAACGGCGTGAGGCCGATACCGCCAGCGATGAGAACGACGCCATCGGAACCTGCGCCAGTGAACGTGAAAGTGCCGTGCGGGCCATCGCATGTCAAGAGTTGCCCTACCTGCGTCATGCTGTACAGATAGGCCGACCCTTTGCCGTCGCTCGTGCGCTTCACAGCTATGTCGCAAAAAATTTTTGAGTCTGGTGCCGAGCAGATGCTGTAACTGCGGGTAAACACGCTGTCGTCCTGCTTGAGTCGAAATCTCAGAGACTGTCCGGGTAAAAAAGTAAAAGGCAGATCCCCGCCACGCGGGTTCACCAGGCGGAACATTTTGACGTCATCGCGCAGATCGATGATCGAGTGAATGACCAGTTCACCACGCCAGGAAGGCGCTTCCGGCTGTTGCGCCGCATTGAACGCACGAAGCTTGGTCCCATATGTCACGCGCCAGACAACGAGACTGACGCAGACAAGAGCGCAAGCTTCGATAAATAGCTTTCCACCATCCAAGTAGTCGATTACTGCATTTTGTTTCAACGACGGTTCGGTGAAAATTCCATGGACCAGAAATGAGCCGATCACGACATAGCTTGCGTAGTGCAGTTTTTTCCACAACGTATATTTGAATCGGTTTCGCAGGTACGCAGTCACCACGACAAATATCAGTGTGTACGCCGCGAGCGCACCCAAACTCGTCAAGATCGGCTGCTCGCGCGTGATGAAAGGGAAAAAGACCGCAAGAACCGTGTAGTTCGCCGCTTTCGCCAATGGTAGCCACGCGGGATGCAGCAGCGAAATAAATAGAGCACTGTAACCGGACCATTTGTGAAGTTCCAGCAGTGGAAGACGCCGATGAGGCCACCGCAGTTCGGTGTTGTAGTGCACCGAAAGCAGGAGCCCAATGAAAAGGTTTAGGGTCATGATGCCGGCGGCCGTCAGGCCAATATAGGCGCTGACATCGATAAATGAGATATCAAACTGAGCGATTAAAAACTCTTCCATTAATTTCATCGCTTTCAATGGGATTCAGGTCGGACCGATCGCTATCGGTGCCTGTTCAGGAAATGGGAAAAATCGTGCGCTGAGGTTGCGTGCCGACTACATGTGGACGCGATCATAGCGAAGAAAGTAGTGCGACGACATGACCGGAAGCTGACCGTTTGGTCATCTTGCAATGCCCGATTCATATCGTTGTTACGTGGCCGGGAATCTCAGTGTCGCAGCGGTGCCGCGGCCAAGTTGGCTATCAATGGAAACCGATCCACCGTGCAACAGCATGATTGACCTGACGATGGCGAGGCCCAGTCCTGTGCCAGCGCCCTGCCTGAAGCGTGCGCTGTCAGCACGATAAAAACGATCGAAAACGTGGGGCAAATCCTCCGGCGCAATGCCCTCTCCGGTGTCGCTGACGACGATTTCCACAGCGCGATCAGATGTTTTCGTCACATCGACAACAACGGACCCGCCGCTTGGAGTGTGGTTTAGTGCATTGATGATCAGATTGCCCAACGCATGGCGCAATAGGGCGGAATCAGCCAGCACCGTCCCCGGGCCGCCAGCGATCAGGGTGGTTTCTTGCTCGTCCGCTAGCGCCTGGTAGAAAGCGCACACGGCTGCGACCTCATGCTCAATGACCAGCGTTTGCTTGTTAGGCAGCGAGTCGGGTTGTTCGGTACGGGCGAGGAACAACAACGCGTCGACCATCCGTGCCAGGCGCTCGTACTCCTCCGTAGCCGACGCGATGCAGTCGCGATATTGCTCTTTCGAGCGGTCCTTGGAAAGAGCCAGTTCCGCTTCACCCTGAAGAATGTGGAGAGGGGTACGCAATTCGTGCGCGATATCGGCGGAAAATCGGGACATTCGGACGAACGACTCATCCAAGCGCACTAGGAGCTGGTCGAAATTGGCGGCGAGCGGTTGCAATTCCCGAGGCCAGTCGTCGTCCACTACGTGCCGGTGCAACTGTGCTGCGCTCAGCTCCGCGATGATGGCTGCCAGCCGGGACACTGGCTGTAGGCCGCGCCGTGCGATCAGGTAACCCGCAATAACGGCGATGGCAAGCGAGGCGGAAAGAGCGAGCCACAAGATGCGCCGGTATGCCGCGAGTACCTCTTCTTCACTGGTCCGGTTCATTGCAACCTGCACCGTAAATCCGGCGCCAACGCCGACGCGAGCGGACAAGAGTCGGTACGTCTCCCCCGAGCCTGAAGCCCAGTCCACTCCCTGTTCGTCGCCGCGTGTGCGGAAACGGGGATCTGCGAATGGGCGTCCGCTCGCGACGGCATGCGGGATCGGTGCCTCTATCACATTGATGCCTTGGGCATCGACGACGCGCAGATAGGAGCCGGGAAGCATCGCGGCCTCGCGATGAACCTCTTCCTGAAGCGCTGCGGTGTCGCGGGAATGTAACAACAGGATAATGCGCACTTGGGCGATCCGACCAGCCAGCCATTGGTCATCTTCCTGGCGCAGGCGGTCCGCCAAGACCCAGTACAGGATGCTGCCGGCCGACGCGATCAACACCACGCTAAGGACCGCGTACCAGACCGTGAGGCGAAAGGCGATCGAGCCGTGCTCCCCGATCACGGCCATTGGCTCAAAGCCGTTCTTCGATGACATAGCCGACGCCCCGCAGAGTGTGAATCAGTTTCCGCTCGCTCGGATCGTCAACCTTGCGCCGCAGTCGGCGCACAGCGACGTCGACCACGTTACTGTCGCCGTCAAAATTGATGTCCCATATCTGTTCGGCCAGCCGCGTCCGGGTCAGCACCTCGCCGGGATGACGAAGCAGGTATTCGAGCAGTCGGTATTCCTGTGGAGCGAGTTCAAGCGGCTTTCCCGCCCGTGATGCCTTGTGCCGAGCCAAGTCCATGTCGAGATCGGCCAGACGCAAGATATCAGGTTGTTGCGCCGGCGCCCGACGCAAGGCGTTGCGCACACGGGCAAGCAATTCGGAAAACGCAAACGGTTTGACCAGGTAGTCATCGGCGCCCAGATCCAGGCCCTTGACCCGATGAGCAACGGCGTCAAGTGCCGAGAGGAGAATCACCGGCTGGCGGGGCAGACGTTCCTTGATTTGCGTAAGCACCGACCAGCCGTCTTGCTTGGGCAACATGACATCAAGTACGATGAGGTCATATACTCCCGTCAGCGCGAGATGAAGCCCGTCTGGCCCATCCGCAGCGTGATCAGCAGCGAAACCTTCCTCGAGAAAACCGCGTTTGATGAAAGCGGCGGTCTTGGGCTCGTCTTCAACGATCAGTATTTTCATTTCCAAACCTTTATCGTGTCCAGCAGCCGAGCTTTTGCCAATTTGAATGCTTCGTCATGCCAACTCATTTTTTGTGGCCCCCGCGATCATATGACGTTCATGAAGCTCATTGCGCTAATTTCTGAACGCCGGAGGTTTCCCTAAAGTAATTCCGGCGCCTCCATAAGACGTGGTGTGTCAGCTTGAGCTATAGCTCAACCAGACATCTTGGCGCACACCGCTTCATGAACTTCTCCCTCAGAGATAGTTTTCAGGGAGTTATGGATTGTAGTAAGCATAATGCACAGGGCCAGCTGCTGACCGATCTGTCCGCTCAGCGATGCGCCTATTCTCACTGCGCCTGCACGTCTACACTTCGCTGCGATAACTATGGGTTGGCAACCAACACGATGCGCAGGGCAGTCCCGGTTGCCGCTTGCTGATCCAGAAGCCAGGGACACTCCATGCGGGGCAGGTCGATTACAGGCGCTGCAGCAGATCATTTGCAGCCTGTTCGATGTATTTCATGCGGCTGGGATTAGCGAAGGCGCGCAAATCCAATTTGATGAACACCTTGCCGCAACGTGGTTGCGCGAGGCTACTGTCGAAGCACGTTTTCAGCCGCGCCCAATCAGCCCGACTTCCTTTGTAATAGAACGGCTTCGCCATCATTCGACCTCCAGGCACAACGGCGACCATGTTCCATGTTCGTAACGTTCGAAGCCAGCAACCGCGAAGCGCCAGAGGTGGAGCCAGCCGTTGTCGAGCAGTTGCCGGACGACGGCATGCTTGCCGATCACCACTTCAATGGCCGCCTGCGGCGCATCGATGACCACGGTCAGCCGCAAGGGCTCGTGCACCCAGCGTTGGCCGTCATGTAGCGACTGGCGGGACAGCCCGATTCGAAGATCTCCGCCGTTGCCCTCGAAGACGCCGAGGTTGCCACCCACCACGTTGTGCAGCACTTTATTGCCGCTGCCTAGCCGCAGCGGATCGCAGGTAGATGCATGGTATTGCCAGTTGATCCAATGCGTGACCAGCATGGGCGCGGTCATCAGTAGTTCCAGCACGCTTCCATCACTATCTTGGATGGCGTCATAGTCATGCAGGAAACTGCGCCCGCCCAGCACAACGCCACGGCTTCTGTGCCGGGGAGCGATCAGAAAAGCCGCATTGCCCGCGAGCCCCCATTCTGGTCGCGTCTGCGCGCCGTCGTTGGCACGGCGGCGCAACTGACCTAACAGCGCATCATGCGGTGCGCGCGGGTCCATTTGCAGGCCGGGTGCGCGCTCGCGGCGTACCTGATCGCAGGCGTGGGAAAACACCACTTGCAGGCGCTCCCAGCGAGTGCGGGAATCTTCGGGCAGCAGATCAAGGTCAAAGCCCTCGATTTCATCGGT
>NZ_JAFCXL010000033.1:0-35539 GCF_049898325.1 Massilia sp. DWR3-1-1
ATTCGGACGGACCTGCTTGCCTTGTGCCATGCTGCTCTCCCATCACCTTGGTGGAGCAGGTTTGACCTCAGCAATTCAAATCGGTTCGGGGTCGACCCACAGCAAACGGTGAAAGCGCCTTTTTTTACCCGGTCAGTGTTCGCTGGCCGGCGCCGCGTCTTTCGGCCGGTAGTGATAGGTGCGCAGGCGGTGCTCGACGACGATGGCCGGATTGCGCAGCAGCCGGATCATCTCCGCGCCCGCCAGCAGGGTGGGACCGTAGCCGTGCAGTGCGTGCACGCTGGTGGGACGGTTGTAGTAATACACCTGGTCGCTGGCGAAGGTGGTGCCGACGCACGTGCCTTCGACCTGGCCCTGGGCGTTGATGCGGGCCGACAGGGCGTTCCAGCCAGCCTGCGCGATCGAGCCGTAGGTGGTGGGCTTGATCCAGCCCTGGTTGATGGCGTGGGCGATCACGTAGACGAAGGTGGCGCTGGCCGAGGTCTCCAGGTAAGAGTCGTTACGGTCGAGCATCTGGTGCCACAGGCCGGACCCTGACTGCAACTGGGCGATGCCCTGCAGCGATTTGCGCAGCTGCGCCAGCACCTTCGGGTAGCCCGGATGCGACGGCGGCAGCACGTCGAGCAGGTCGGACATGGCCAGCACGGCCCAGCCGTTGGCGCGGCCCCAGAAGAACTGCGGCGCATCCGGGTGGTTGGCGTTCCAGCCGTGCGTGTACAGGTTCAGCTGCGGATTGAACATGTAATGCGACATGCGCAGCACGTTGTTGACGGCGTCGTCGAAGTACTTGCGCTGCCCACCCAGGTGGCCCAGGTGGCCCAGCTCGGCCAGCGCCGGCACGCCCATGTACATGTCGTCGGCCCACAGCGACCAGGCCTGCGGGCGATTTCGCGCCAGCGTGCCGTCCTTGAGCCGCACCTGCTTGTTGGCGACCCAGTCGCCGCAGACGGCGATCTGGCGCGACAGGTCGGGGCCGATGGCGGCGAAGCGGGCGCGCACCATCGCCGCGCACATCGAGCCGGCGTCGTCGAGCGAGCGCGGTTCGAGCATGCGCGCGAAGCTGTTGGCGCGTTCGAGCTTGAACTGCTGTTCCTGGGCGCGGAAGTAGGGCAGGGCATCGTTGAAGAACTGCAGGTGGCGCTCCGTCATCGCCGTGAAGCGCGCGTCGCCCGTGACGGCGCGCGCGCGCATCAGGCCCGCGTGCACCACGCCCATCTCGTACACGGTGATGCCGAAGTCGCCCTTGCTCGGTTCGACGATGGCGTCTGCCACCGGCGTGCCCAGGTCGGTAATGGGCGCGCCGCTCTTCTTGTCGATGATGCGGGTGGGCGTGGCGGCGTCGAGGTAGCCGCGGATGCGATCGAGCGAGGCGGTAATTTCCGCCACCACCGGCATCTTGTAGGGCACCGGGTAGCTGCCTTCGCCCACATCGTTGGGATTCTTGTTGTCGGGGTTGCGGTACGGGCCGTCCGCCTGCGCGGGGCTGGCCAGCGCGGCCAGGAAGGCGGCCGCGGCGAGAAGGGTTTTCGAAGGTGGCACGGTGTCTCCGGCAGTTGTTATTGGTGGGACCATTCTAAAGTGGTCTGACCAAGTGCGCAATGCGGACTAACCAGAATTATGTCGCCGGCGCCGCCTTATTGCTCGGCAGGTGGCACGATCTGCCATCCGCGCCCGCCATTAAAACCCTGGAATACCCGTGCGCGCGTGCCGAAGCGGGCGCGCGCCTGCGCCGTGGCGGGCAGATCGGCACCGACGCGGGCGGCCAGGTCGAGCGGGGTGCCCGCGAGGTCCATGCTGCCCGCTTCGCGCCAGCCGGCGCCGGCGCCTGGCAGCGGCGGATTCGGCGCCGGCTGGCCCTGCACGCCGGCGCCGGCCCAGCCGGCCGCGGCCACGTGGGCATCGATCCGGCAGTCGATGTAGCTGACGTTGTCCCAGGTACTGGCGGTGCCGGGGCTGCGCGCCAGGTAGGTGCTGCCGGCGGGGACGTCGTTGCCGGCCGGGCCGGGGCCGTGGGTGAGGCGGCTGTCGAGGAACACGAAGCCGGGGTCGCCCGCCGCCACCGTGCGCGCCTGCACCACGTAGCCGCCGCTGGCAGGGTTGGCGCTGTCGCCGACGGAGCGTATCTCGCTGCGCTCGAACAGGGCGGCGCGGTTGTAACCCCAGATGAAGTCGACGTTGCCGGCGATGAGGGTGCGGTAGAACCAGCTATAGCCCTTGACCTGGACGGTGTCCTGCTCGCTGAGGAAGGTGGCGTCGTGGGCGATCAGGCGGCCGTTCTCGCTGTTGAAATACAGCGCTTCGGCCTGCGAGCCGCCGGGCGTGCCGGCGCGCCGGCTGCTGTTGCGCAGCGTGAGATTGGTCAGCGTGACCAGGTCGGCGTCCTCGATCAGCAGCACGGATCGCCCGCCCGTCGCCGCGGGAGAAGTGGCCGCCTGCGCCGTGCCCGAGCCGGGGTTGGCCAGGTCGTTGTTGGCCGCTTCGATGACGACGCCGTCGCGGCTCTGGCCGCGCAGCGTGAGCTTGTCCTTGCCGCGCAAATACAGCAGTTCCTCGTAGCGCCCGTTGGCGATGTGGATGGTGACGGGCGCGGCGCGCGGCAGGGCGCGCATGGCGTGGTTGAGCGCGCCCTGCACGGTGCGGAAGTCGGCCGGGCCGTCGTCGTCGACGCTGAGGGTGCGCCCCGTCGGCGGCGCGGCGCGCGTGCGAAAGCGCCAGCCGGCCTGGCGGCCAAGGCCGGTGAAGGGCTGCCCGCCCAGGGTGGCGCCGGCGACCACGCCGGGGTCGATGGTGACGTAGTAGTCGGTGCCGTAGGCCAGGCGCGCGTTGTGGGGACGGATGGTGAGGCTGGCGCCGTCGATGCGCAGCGGCTGGTAGCGCACCACGCGCTTGAACGGCTGGCCGGGATAGCCGATGGTGTCGACGTCGTCCGCCGTGCCGATCACATCGACGAGGGCATCGTCGGCGGCGCGGAAAATCCGCACCGTGCCGGCGCTGCCCAGCGTGGCGGCCTGGTCGAAGGTAATCCGCAGCGGCGTATCGACCGGCACGGCCCTTGCGTGCGCGGCCGGAGCGAGGTGGCCGCGCAGCGCGTAGGTGCGCGCCGGCGCGTGCTGCGCCGGCGCGACGGTCAGCGCCAGCGTGGTGGCCACGTTGACGTCGTCCCGGCCCGTGAGGGTGATGGTGGCGGCGCCGGGGCGGTGCGCACGCACGAGCAGGTCGGCGCCGGCCACGGCCACGCTGGCCACGGCGGGATCGCTCGACTGCGCCGAAAAGGGCAGGGCGCTCACGCCGTCGCCGTCGAACGCGCTGACGGCGAAGTGGCGCGGGGCGTCGCCCGCCTGCAGGCCGATGCGGCCCGTCATGCGCGCCAGCGCGATGCGCCCGGGGCGCTGCGCCGCCGCGCCGATGCGCAGGTCGTCGATGTCGAAGGCGCCGCCATCGGCGCGCACGCCGGCCTGGCCGCCGGGCGCGAACGGGAGCGGGGTGGTGGTCAGTCGTTCACCGCCGAGGTACAGCGTGAGCAGCTCGTCCCCCAGTTCCAGTCGAACCGTGTGGTAGCTGTCGCCGTAGCTGTCGCCGGCCTCGCTGGTGCGGCCCACCTGCTTGAGGTGCAGCAGTTTGCCGTCCTCCATGCGGACCAGTTCGAACAGCAGCCGCTTGCTGCCGGGCGTGAAGCTGACGCTGACGCCAATCCAGTTGTTCTCGTCGAGGTGGCGGGCCACCAGGTAGACCTTGCGCGCCGCTGCCGTCGCTGGCGCGGACGGGCGCACGCGCGCTTCGACGAAGTAGGGGATGCGCGTGAGAAGCGCGCTGTCGGCGGGCGCCACCAGCAGGGCCTGGCCGTCGCCCGCTGGCAGGAAGTGGTTTGCCGTCGCGCCGTCCAGGCCCACCGCCGCGGCGGCGCCGGCCACCAGCACGCGCGCGGCGCCGTGCTCGAAATCGTCGCACCAGCTGGCGCCGCCGGGGCAGCGTTGGGCCCCCTGCGCCGGGATCGACAGGGCGGCGCACAACAGCGCCGTGAGGGGGAAGGCGAGCTGCTTCATGGGTGGGGCTTTCGGCCGCTGGCTGGGCTGGTTTATTTGAGCGAGGGGGCGAGCGCCGGGATCAGGCGCGCCAGTTCACCGGCCACCATGGCGGCGAACAGGCTGGCGCCTTTCGGGCCCACGTGGGTGCGGTCGAACGTGCTCTTGGGCGTGCCCTGTGGCTCGGCGCTGGCGCCGGCAGGAAGGGGCGCGGCCGCTTCGCGCGGCGGCTCCATCGCCAGCGTGTCCGCTTCCTGTTCTCCCATCTGCTGGACCGCCGCGGCGCTCAGCGCGTTCAGGTCGAGCAGCGGCACCTTGAGCGCGCGTGCGACCTTGCGGGTGGCGTCGGCCCACGGCGCCAGGTCGTCCTTGAGGTTGGGGCCGCGAAAGCTGCGCCGGGTCAGCGGGGTGAGCAGGACGGGCACGCCGCCCCACTGCGTCGCTTCGCTGGCGTAGCGCGCCATATTCGACGGGAACCCGGTCACCAGGTCGGTCGAGCGGCCCGGCTTGCCCGGCTGGTCGTTGTGGCCGAACTGCACCAGCACGTAAGTGGCTCGGAACGAGGCGCCGTCCTTGAGCAGTGCCTGCACTTCGTCCCAGCGTCCTTCGGCCCGGAAGCTGCCCGAACTGCGTCCGCCGCGCGCCAGGTTGATGCAGCGCGTTCCCGGCTTGAACAGCGCGCACAGGGCGTCGCCGTAGCCGGAACGCGTCGCCATGGTCGAGTCGCCCACCAGGATCACGCGAATCGGCAAGTCCGCCGCGGCGGCGCGGGCGGGCATGGTGAGCAGGCAGGACAGGATGGCGATGCAGGCGAGGCGACGGTTCATGGGCAATCCTGGAAGTCGGGCAACAAGGGAGATTCGATTGTATATTGGCCTGTCCAGTTAAGCAATTGGACGGACCACTTTTGCAGATTGTGCGAGCGTGGCTGATGCCCGCCGCGCCGCCGCCGGCAGGCCCGGCTGCGCGGCGGGACGCTGGCGCCGTGCTTGTTATGATGGCGGGCTCTGGAGGTTATTCATGCATATCGTTACCATGGTGCTGGTGTTGCTGCTGGCCGTTGTCGTCAGCGCCTTTGCCACGCGCCTGTTGCCCGTCAAGATACCGGCGCCCCTGCTGCAAATTCCCCTCGGCGCCCTGCTGGCGGGCGCGTTCGGTGTGTCGATCACCTTCGATCCCCACCTGTTTTTGCTGTTGTTCATTCCGCCGCTGCTGTTTCTCGATGGCTGGCGCATCCCGAAGGGGGCGTTTTTTCGCGAGTGGCGGCCGATCCTCACATTGGCCACGGGGCTGGTGGTGTTTACCGTGGTCGGGCTGGGCTGGTTCGTCCACTGGCTGATCCCCACGCTGCCGCTGGCGGTCGCGTTCGCGCTGGCCGCCATCGTGTCTCCCACCGATCCGGTGGCGGTGAGCGCGATGACGGCCACGGCGCCGCTGCCGTCGCGCCTGATGCACATCCTTGAAGGGGAATCCCTGCTCAACGATGCGACCGGGCTGGTGTGCTTCAGCTTTGCCGTCACGGCGGCCCTGACGGGCAGCTTTTCGCTGCCGGCGGCCTCGCTCAGCTTCGTCATGGTGGCCGGTGGCGGGGTGCTGACGGGGCTGGCGGTGGTATGGGCCATTGCCCGGTTCAACCGCCTGCTGGTGCGGCGTGCCGGCGAGGACCCGGCCATCCAGGTATTGATCAGCCTGCTGATTCCGTTTGCCGCCTACCTGTCGGCCGAGCACCTGGGTGTCTCCGGCATCCTGGCCGCCGCGGTGGCCGGTATCGGCATGCATTACGGCGAATTGCTGGGCCGTGCGCCGGCCAGCACCCGCATGCAGCGCAACGTGGTGTGGGACACGGTGCAGACGGCGCTCAACGGCAGCATTTTCGTGCTGCTCGGTGCGCAGTTGCCGTCCATGCTGCGCCGGCTGCCCGAGGTTGCCCGCGCGGCCGGCGTCGGCACGGCCTGGCATTTGCTTGGCTACGCGCTGCTGATCACGCTGGTGCTGGTTGTGCTGCGCTTTGTCTGGGTCTGGCTATCGATGCGCATCACCGTGTTCGGCGCCGGCCGCCAGCGCGGCGACCTCGCCGACAGCGCCGCCATCCCGGCCATGCCGCGCATGCGCGTGGTGGCGGTGACGGCCACCGCCGGCGTGCGCGGCGCCATCACCCTGGCCGGCATCTTGACCTTGCCGCTGGCGCTGGCCGACGGCACGCCGTTTCCCGGGCGCGAGCTGGCGATCTTCCTGGCGATGGGGGTGATCCTGCTGTCGCTGCTGGTGGCCAGTGTCGCGCTGCCGGCGCTGGCGCGGGGACTCGACGCCGACCTGCCGCCGGCCAAGCGCGCCAGGCCGGACCACCATGCCCGCAACGCCGCCGCCGAAGCGGCGGTGCGCCGCATCGAGGCCTTGCTGGCCCAGCCGCTGGCCGACCCGCACGAGCAGGCGGTACGTGCCGACGCCGCCATGCGGGTGCTGGAAGCCTACCGCCACCGCCTCGACTATGGCGAAGCGTCGGCCGAGCACGCCACCGAACTGCGGCGCCAGGCCGAAGCGGAGCGCATGCTGCGCCTGGAAGGCCTGCAGGCCGAGCGCGACGCCCTGTTCCGCCTGCGCCTGTCGCGCAGCATTGGCGACACCGCCCACCAGGAACTGCTGCGCGAAATCGATTTGCGCGAGTTGCCGCTGGCGGGGCAGTCGCCGCGCTGAAGGATGCGATACCGGGTGGGGGAGGAGGGGGCGAAGCAGCGCCCGTGCGGAACCTGGCTGGCAGCGCCGCTGCAATGAGAAAAGCGGCGATGGTCCCAAATGCTGCAGGGTCGCAAAGAATCGGTCCCACAAGGCAAAAAGCCCGCAAACTTGCGTTTGCGGGCTTGATACTTATTCGTGGTAGGCCGTGCGGGATTCGAACCTGCGACCAACGGATTAAAAGTCCGCTGCTCTACCAGCTGAGCTAACGACCCGAAAGAAGCAAGATTATAGGGGGTGAAGCCCTTCCTGTCAAATGCCCCGCAGCAGTTTGTTATGCGCGGCGCTTATTTCAGGACGGCCAGGCGGTCTTTGGCGGCCACGGCGGCGGTCGACTCCGGGTACTTGCTGACCAGGCTGAGCAAGGCCTTGCGCGCGTTCTTCTTGTCCTTCAGCTCGGTGTAGCTGCTGGCGATGTTGAGCATGGCGTCGGGCGCCTTGGCGCTGTCCTGGTAGGTCGAGGCGACGATCTCCTGGGCCGCGATGGCGTTCTTGTAATCGCGCTGCGCGTAGTAGGCGTTGCCCAGCCAGTACTGGGCGTTCGAGGCATAGCTCGAGCCCGGGTAACGGCGCACGAACTCGGACAGGGCGGTGGCGGCGGCCTTGTAGTCGCCCGTCTTGAACGTGGCCATGGCCGCGTCGTACGATTTCAGTTCGCCCGGGTCGACTTCGGCCGTCTTGCCGTCAATGCTGACCTGGCGCGGCTCGAGCTTGGCGATGCGGGCGTCGAGGTCGGCGTAAAAATCTTTCTGGCGCTTCTGGGCGTTGGCGATGTCGTTCGCCAGCACTTCGATCTGGCCGCGCAGGCGGGCAATTTCCTGCACGGTCTGCTCGTGCTGGTTGACCAGGTCGAGCGCGTCGCGCTTGTCCGACTTGGTGTCGAGGCGGGCGTTGAGCTCGCGCCCCAGGTTCTCGACCTTGCTGCGCAAATCGAGAATCGCCTTGCGTGCTTCATCGTCGTCGAGAATGCCGGCGCCGGCCTGCAGCGGCATGGCGCCGGCCAGGGCCAGGCAGAGTGCGGCGAAGCGGAACTTGTAGAGCGTTTTCATGGTCTGACTTTCTAAAAAATGGGCCTTCTAAAAAATCGGGCCTGCGGTTAAAGCACGTCTGTAAAAAAAACGGGGCGGGTGCAGTCTGCACCGCACGCCACCCCCTTGTCAATCGGCCGGCGTGCGGCCATCGCCGCCTTGCACCAGCTCAGCCTTGCGGCTGGCGACCATCATCAATAGACGATGTCCGCACGACGGTTTTCAGCCCAAGCCGCTTCGTTGCTGCCCATGGCTTTTGGCTTTTCTTTGCCCAGCGAGACGGCTTCGATTTGCGACTCGGCCACGCCCATCGACGACATCGCCTTGCGTACCGCTTCAGCGCGCTTCTGGCCCAGCGCCAGGTTGTACTCGGTGCCGCCGCGTTCATCGGTGTTGCCCTGGATCAGGATCTTGCGGCCCTTGTTCTTGTTCAGGTAAGCCGAATGGTTTTCCACCACCGACTTGGCATCGTCACGCACGGCATAGCTGTCGTAGTCGAAATACACGCTACGCTTGGCCAACACGCCTTGCGGGTCGTTGAGGGGATCGGTGGTGCCGGTCTGGACCGGACGGACGTCGCGGCTGGTGTCGACCACCGCCGTCGAGGCCGGTGGCGCGGTGCGGTCGACGACGGGTGCGTCGTTGAGCTTGACGGGCGAGCTGCAAGCGGAGAGCAGGGCTGCGCTCGTGATGATGAAGGCTAAACTTTTATAATTGCGCATGGTTCTTCTCCTGTTCGTGGATTAAAAAAAATGTACTACCTCGTTACTTCATGAACGGACCCCAATTGGGCTCGCGAATGTTTCCTGCCTGTGTCGTCAAGCGCTGCTTGACCTTGCCGTCCACCGACACCACGGCCAGCCCGGGGCGACCGCCCTTGGTGGCGTACATGATGTATTTGCCGTTCGGCGAAAAACTCGGTTCGCCGGCGCCATCGGCCAGGCGCAGTTCCTGGCCGCTGCCCAGGTCCATCGCGTACAGCGAGAAGCCGCCTTCGCGCTGCGAAATCCAGGCCATGGTCTTGCCGTCCGACGACAGGCGGGGGCTGATGTTGTAGCTGCCGTTGAAGGTCACACGCGATGCCGCGCCACCGTCGGCGCTCATCTTGTAAATCTGCGGGCCGCCGCTGCGATCGCTGGTGAAATAAATGCTGCGCCCGTCGGCGGAAAATTGCGGCTCGGTGTCGATGCCGTTGCTGTTGGACAGGCGGCGCATGCCGCTGCCGTCGGCATTGACGCTGTAGACCTGCGAGTGGCCGTCTTTCGACAACGTCACCGCCAGCTTGCTGCCGTCGGGCGACCAGGCGGGCGCCGAATTGCTGCCTTTTTCGTTCGACACCACCTTGCGCCCGCCCGTGACCAGGTCTTGCACGTAGACCACCGGTTTGCGCATTTCAAACGACACGTACGCCACCTTGCTGCCATCGGGCGACCAGGACGGCGAAATGATCGGCTCCTTGCCGTGGGCCGCCACCTGCATGCCCTCGCCGTCGGCGTCGGCCACTTCCAGCCGGTATTCGTTGCGGCCGGCCTGGGTGACGTAAGCGATGCGGGTGGCGAAGGCGCCGCGCGTGCCGGTCAGCTTTTCGTACACATCGTCGGCGATCTTGTGGGCCGCCAGCCGGGTCGACTTGGGCTGCACGGTGTTCGACAGGGTCGACAACTGGCTCGTCTTGATGGTGTCGTACAGTTTGTAGCGCACGTCGAGGCGGCCATCGGCGCCGCGGTGCACGCTGCCGACCACCAGCGCATCGGCGCCGCGCCCTTTCCACTGGGCGTAATCGATGGCCGCGCTGTCCGACAGCACCATGCCGGCATCGATCACCTTGAACACGCCGCTGCGTTCGAGGTCGGCGCGAATGATCGCCGATACCTGCGCAGGGGCCACTTCTTCGTCGGCGAAGATGGCGACGGCGACGGGAATCTGGTTGCTGGACACGCCAGCAATTTCAACGCGCACCTGGGCGCTGGCGGGCAAGGCCGCCAGCACGCCGCTGGCGAACATCCATGTGCAGAGGGTTTTATTTATCATTGCTTGAGTCCAATATAAGAAGGGCGATGCGGCATCAATTGATGTCCTTCATCTTGAAAGCGATCGTTACCGTTCGCGCCACGGTACCATCTTTTTTCTTGGGTAGCGGTGACGCTTTGATAATGCCTTTTTCCACAGCATCATCAAACGCGCTGACGCCGCTGCTCTTGAGCAGCTTCACGTTCATGATCTCGCCGCTGGGCAATTGCTCGATACGGAACTCGGCCGCCGGGTTGCCCGCCACATCGGTGCTGCCCGAGTAGGAGGTAGCGCTTTTGACCTTGGCGCTGATCGCAGCCAGGTAGCCGGGGTCCGATTTCGGCGCCGTCGACTTGGCCGCGTCGCCCGTGCCGCCGACCCCTGCCAGCATGCGTTTCATCTCAGCATCGCGCAGGCGATCGAGCTTGGCCTGCTCGGCCGCCTCCGCCTTGGCCTTGGCCAGTTTTTCGCCCTTCTGCCTGTCGGCCAGTTGCTTGTCCGCCAGTTGCTTCTCGGCCAGCTGCTTGTCGGCCAATTTCTTCTCTTCCAGCTTCTTCGCGTCGCGTTTTTTTGCTTCGAGCTGCTTCTCTTCCAGTTTCTTCTCGGCCAGCGCCTGCGCTTTCTTGTCGGCCCGCTCCTGCTCTTTCTTCTCGGCCAGTTGCGCCTTGCGTTCTTTTTCTTCGCGCTCCTGCGCGCGCTTGTCGTCGGCGCGTTTCTCTTCGGCCGCCAGTTTTTTCTGTTCGGCTTTTTTCTTTTCGCGTTCGAGGGCGATATCGGGTGGTTTCGGCGCGGGCGGCTCTTCGACCACGGCGCGCGGTGGCGGCGGTGGCGGCGTGGCGGGCGCCGGCGGCGGCGGTGGCAGTTCGGGCTGGGGCTCGGGCTGCGCTTGCGCCGGCTCCACCTCGGCCGGCGGCGGTGGCGGCGGCGCGGCGGCCTGGGTTTTCATGTCCCACACTTCGGCCTCGACCACGGCCGGCTCCGTGTTTTGCCAGTTCACGCCGATGAATAAAAATGCCAGCAAGCCCGCGTGCACGGCCGCGGCCAGCGCAATCGACGGCCAGCGCCGCGGTTCGGGCGGAACGCGGTAGGGAGTGCCGTTGCTGGCTTGAGGAGTGGCCATCAGTCGCGGTCCATGCCTACCTGGTCGCCAGGCCGACGCGGGTGATGCCCATTTTTTTCGATTCGGAAATGAGCTGGATCACCTCGTCATACTTGCTGTCGCGGTCGCCTGCGATCAGCACGGGATACTCGGGATGCTCGGTGTGCAAGACGCGCAGGGCGCGCAGCAGGGCAGTGCGGTCGGGCAGGTCTTGCGCGGCCGTGCTGTTCTTGCCGGCCACCCCGATCGACAGGCTGGCGTCCGGCTTGAGCTGGATCTGGATGAAGTCGTCCGGCGGCAGGGCCGATTTTTCCGCATTGGGCAGGTTGATCACATTGGGCGTGTTCGACTGCGGCACGGCCATAAAAATAATCAGCAGCACCAGCATCACGTCGATGTAGGGCACGACGTTGATTTCCGACTTGAACTTGCGGCCGCGGCCGCCACGCATGCTGCTGTTGAACGATGCCATGGTCCGCCTCCCTTAACGCGACTGCCGTTGCAGGATATTCGAGAATTCTTCCACAAAACTCTCGAAGCGGATCGCCAGGCGGTCGATGTCGTGCGTAAAGCGGTTGTAGGCCACCACGGCGGGGATGGCGGCGAACAGGCCGATGGCGGTGGCGATGAGCGCTTCGGCAATGCCGGGGGCGACGATGGCCAGGGTCGCCTGCTGCACGCTGGCCAGGCCACGGAAGGCGTTCATGATGCCCCACACGGTGCCCAGCAGGCCGATGTAGGGCGATACCGAGCCGACCGAGGCGAGAAAATTGAGGTGGATGTCGAGGGCGTCGAGTTCGCGCTGGAAGGCGGCGCGCATGGCCCGGCGCGAGCCGTCGAGCACGGCGCCCATGTCGAGCGTGTCGCGCGAGGCCTGCTTGCCCTTGATGAATTCGCCCATGCCGGACTCGAAAATGCGCGCCAGCGCGCCGTTTTGCTCGCGCTGGCTGGTGGCGCTCTGGTGCAGGGTATGCAAATTGCCGCCCGCCCAGAAGCTGCGTTCGAACAGTTCAGTTTGCTTGCGGGCGGCGCGAATGGCGAACATCTTGCGGAAGATATAGGTCCAGCTCACAACCGAGATTCCCACCAGCAGCAGCATGATCAGCTTGACGATCAGGTGGGCGTTGGCGATGAGGGCGATAAAGGAAAGATCTTGGGCAACGTTCATTGGCGGCGTTTTCTCGGCGGCGAGGTGTTCAAGGGGAGGCAGTCAGGGCGCGCATGCGCTCGGCCACGGCGGCGGGGATGGGCAGCGGGCGCACGCTGGTGCAATCGACACAGCCGACCTTGACGCGGCCGGTGGCCAGCAGCACGGTGCCGCGCCAGGCTTGCTGGAGGAATTCGACGGAGACTTTGCCCAGTTTTTCGATGGACAAGGTCAATGTTATCTCATCATCGAGTTTCGCCGGCGCATGATAGTCGACGCTGGCGCGCTTGACGACGAACATGGCGTCGTGCGCCACGATCATGCGCTGCTGATGCAAATCCATGCTGCGCAGCCATTCGGTGCGGGCGCGCTCGAAAAACTTCAGGTAATTCGCGTAGTACACAATGCCGCCGGCGTCGGTGTCTTCGTAATAGACGCGTACTGTCCAGCTGAAAACTGCGGGCATGTCATTGGCCATGAGTGGGGACGGGCATATTTTACGCGATTCCGGGTGGCTATGTGCGTTGGCGCACTTAAGCGAGCTGGGCTGTGGCGAAGCCGTCAGTAAACAATCTGCCTTCGGCAACGACAAGACTTGTAACAATTGCTCACATCGGGCGAGCGGGCACGCACTGCGCGCGCGGCGCAGTGCGGCCCGGCGATCAGGTGCGCTTGATCGTGAACGGGGAAAACCCCTGGCAGGTTGGCATCATTTCAATGACATTGATATTCACGTGCGGTGGCAGGGTGGCGATCCAGTAGGCGGTGTCGGCGATATCGCGCGCCGTCAGTGGCTGCGTGCCTTCGTAGACCTTGGCGGCGGCCGCGTCGTCGCCCTTGAAGCGCACGTTGGAAAACTCGGTGCCGCCGCACAGGCCGGGCGCGATATTGGTGGCGCGCACGCCCGTGCCCACCAGGTCGGCGCGCAGGTTCAGGGTGAACTGCTCGACGAAGGCCTTGGTGGCGCCGTACACATTGCCGCCCGGGTAAGGATAGAAGCCGGCGGTCGAGCCCAGGTTGATGATCAGTCCGGCGCCGCGCTCGACCATGGCCGGCAGCAGGGCGCGCGTCATGCTGACCAGGCCCGTGCAATTGGTGGCGATCATGGTTTCCCAGTCGTCCAGCGAGGCGGTTTGGGCGGGCTGGGTGCCCAGCGCGAGGCCGGCGTTGTTGATCAGCACGTCGATCTGGCGCCACGACTGCGGCAGCAGGGCCAGCGCTTCCTCGATCGAGGCCTTGCTGGTGACGTCCATGACCATCGGCAGGGCCCGCTCTCCCAGTTCGGCGGCCAACTCGTCGAGGCGGTCCTGGCGCCGTCCGCTGAGGACGACCTGGTGGCCGTGGCCGACGAAAACGCGGGCCATTTCGGCGCCGAAGCCGGAGGATGCGCCAGTGATGAAGACGATCATGATGATTTTTTCCCAGGCAAAGTAATAGTGAGCGGCCCCTCGCGGGGCAGGAACAGCGATGCAAATTGTAGCCGAAATGACCAGTCGTGCAGGGCGGACGCTGAAACGCCCGCCCCTTGAAGCGCCGCCGAGTGCGCCTTCCTTGCCCTAAATGGGGGTTTAAACTACAATTTGGCCTCCATTACGTCTCACGTAACTGGCGAAACGCCGCGGCCCCTTACCTGGTCCGCAGGCCAGGTGGGCACCCACCGGGGAACGTGAGATTTTACCCGGGTCTTTTTGGCCGACACCGAAGCGCAGCGCGCTCACTGTCGGCGAGCAGGACCCGAGCCGTTCGCCTGGGCAGCCACGATGGATACGCGCGTGAGGCTGCCTGTCCGCTTGTCGATCCCTCATGCGTTCCCTGTTGCCAGGTGCTGCGCACCGCTACCCGATTGGAGTTTTACATGTTTGCAAAAGATCACACGCTCGCCAAGGTCGACCCGGATTTGTGGGCGGCGATTCAACAAGAAAACCAGCGTCAGCAAGACCACATCGAACTGATCGCCTCCGAGAACTACACCTCGCCGGCCGTGATGGAAGCGCAGGGCTCGCAACTGACGAATAAATACGCCGAAGGCTATCCGGGCAAGCGCTATTACGGTGGCTGCGAATTCGTCGACGTCGCCGAGCAACTGGCGATCGACCGCGTCAAGCAACTGTTTGGCGCCGAAGCGGCCAACGTGCAGCCCAATTCCGGCTCGCAAGCGAACCAGGGCGTGTTCTTCGCCGTGCTCAAACCCGGTGACACCATCATGGGCATGTCGCTGGCCGAAGGCGGTCACCTGACCCACGGCATGGCGCTCAATATGTCGGGCAAGTGGTTCAACGTGGTCTCGTACGGCCTGACGGCGGAAGAAGACATCGACTACGAGGCGATGGAACAGCTGGCGCGCGAGCACAAGCCGAAGCTGATCATCGCCGGCGCCTCGGCGTTTTCGCTGAGAATCGATTTCGCCCGTTTCGCCCGCATCGCCAAGGAAATCGGCGCCTACTTCATGGTCGACATGGCCCATTACGCGGGCCTGATCGCCGCCGGCCTGTACCCGAACCCCGTGCCGCACGCCGACTTCGTCACCTCGACCACGCACAAATCGCTGCGCGGCCCCCGTGGCGGCATCATCCTGATGAAGGCCGAACACGAAAAAGCCATCAATTCGGCGATCTTCCCCGGCATCCAGGGTGGCCCGCTGATGCACGTGATCGCCGGCAAGGCGGTCGCGTTCAAGGAGGCGCTCGAGCCGGCGTTCGTGGAATACCAGGCCCAGGTGCTGAAAAACGCCGACGCGCTGGCCAAGGCGCTGATCGCGCGCGGCCTGCGCATCGTGTCGGGCCGCACCGAATCGCACGTCATGCTGGTCGACCTGCGCTCGAAAAACCTGACCGGCAAGGAAGCCGAAGCCATCCTGGGCCGCGCCCACATGACGACGAATAAAAACGGCATCCCCAACGATCCGCAAAAACCGTTCGTCACCTCCGGCATCCGCCTGGGCAGCCCCGCCTTCACCACGCGCGGCTTCAAGGAAGACGATGCCACCGTGGTCGGCAACCTGATCGCCGACGTGCTCGATAACCCGAACGACGAGGCGACCATCGAGCGCGTCAAGGCCGAAGTGAAGAAGCTGACCGACAAGTATCCCGTGTACGCCAGCGTCAACGGCGTCGCGGTCGGCTAAGCGCGCCGGCGCGCCAACGCAGGCTGCCGGTTTCGGCTGCCAGCTTGTGTTTTGGCGCGTTTAGCGGTAATTTGCGGTTCTGTGGCGCCGCTCCCGGGCGGCGCCCTCCGGCAACGTCTTCTCGCAGGTCACGCCAGGCACCATCATGAAATGTCCCTTCTGCCAGCACGGCGAAACCCAGGTCCTCGACACCCGCGTGTCCGAGGAGGGCGACAGCGTGCGCCGGCGGCGCCGTTGCGGCCAGTGCGACAAACGCTTTACCACCTATGAGCGGATCGAATTGTCGATGCCCATCATCGTCAAGAAAAATGGCAGCCGTACCGAATTCGTCGGCGCCAAATTACGCGGCAGCCTGATGCTGGCGCTGCGCAAGCGGCCCGTATCGGCCGAAGCGATTGACACCGCCATCGCCAGTATCGAAGAAAAACTGCTCACCAGCGGCCGTCGTGAAGTCGACAGCGGTTATGTGGGCGAACTCGTCATGCACGAACTCAAGCGCCTCGACAAGATCGCGTACATCCGCTTCGCCTCCGTCTACAAGAACTTCGAGGACCTGGCCGAATTCCAGGATGCGATCGCCGAAGTGGGCCAGCCGGCCCGGCCCCGCAAGTAAATCACCGCCAGCGTTCCATGCCTGCCTGATCCTGCAGTGGGCGGCGCCCGCGCGCCCGTTCGGGACGCAAGCGAACACGATTGAAGCACCTCACTGGTGCGCTGAGCGCTACCGCTAACGTGGAGCTCTGGCAAACGGGGAGGCTCGATGAACACGCAGCGGCGTACAGGTGGCTTCACCCTCATCGAGGTGCTGGTGGCCTTGCTGGTACTGGCCGTGGGCGCGCTCGGCGCCGGTGCCACCGTGCTGGCCGCGCGCCGCGCCGGGCAGCAGGCCTCGCTCGCCGCCGGCGCCGTCGAACTGGCCGCACTGGCGGGCGACGCCATGCGCGCCAACGCGCCCGCCATGGCGGCGGCCGACGCCTTCAACCCCTACCTGCAACTCGATTATGACGCCCTGGCTGACGGGCCGCCTGCCGCCGGCACCGATTGCAGCGCCAGCGGCTGCGACAGCGCCGCCCTGGCCGCCGCCGACCTGGCCGCGCTGCGTCGCAGCGTGTTTCAGCACTACCCGCTCGGTCGCATCAAAATTTGCCGCGACAGCGCCTGGTGGGACCGGCTCAGGCTGGCCATGCGCTGGGATTGCAACGGCGCCAGCGGCGCGCCCGTGGTGGTCAAGATCGGCTGGCAGCACCGGCTGGCGCAGGCCGGCGAGGTGGCCGGCGGCGCGCCCGCGCTGGTGATCTTGCCGGTGGTGGCGGGCCACCCCGCGGGTGTGCCATGAGGGGCACGGCACGCAGCGCCTGGCAGCGCCAGGCTCCCCGGCGCCAGGTTCCCCAGCGCGGCATCGGCCTGGCGGAACTGCTCGTGGCCACCGCCATTGGCGCCGTGCTGATGTTAATGGGGGCGCTGATGCTGGTGTCGGCCAACACGGCATGGACCGCCCAGGCCGATGGCGCAGCGCTCGACGACGGTGGCCGCTTTGCCCTCGACATCATCGCCCGCGCCACCCGCCAGGCGGCCTTCGTCGACTGGGAAAACGCCACCGCCGCCGACGCCGTCAACGCGCCCCCGCAAATTCTTGGCCGCGACGCGCTGGCGCTGCCACGCACGAGCCACGGCATCGACGGCGCGACCGGGGACGCCGTCAACGGCAGCGACATCCTCGCCTTGCGCTTTAGCGGCGCCCATGGCGGCGGCGCGCTCGATTGCGCCGGCTTCGGCGTCGATGCGGGCGAAGACGGCTGGAGCATCTTTCATGTGGGCCGCAACGCCGCCGGCGAGGGCGAACTGCGCTGCAAATACCGCGGCGGCGGCGGCTGGGGGTCGGACGCCATCGTCGACGGCGTCGACACCTTCCAGGTCCTGTACGGCATCGATACCGATGTGCCGGGCGATGGCGTACCCAATGAGTTCGTCAGCGCCAGCGTCATCGAACTGCGTGACGGCGCCCTCTTGCTCAATGGGCCTGACGCCGCCGCCCGCCAGCGCGACCTGCAGCGGCGCACCCACTGGAAGCGGGTGGCCGCGGTGCGCGTCGCCCTGCTGCTGCACGGCGCCAGCGCGGCGGCCAGCCGCGAGCCGCTTGTGTTCGACGTCTTCGGCGCCCCTTACAGCGAGCGCTTCGCCGACGGCGACGATGGCGTGCGCATCGACGAAGCACCGATGGTGGCGGCGCTGCGCCTGCGTGAGCGGCGCCTGTTCGCCTCCACGATCTTGCTGCGCAACGTGAGCCCGGGCGAGCCATGAGCGGCGCTGGCTTTTATGTGCGCGCGCCGGCGTTGGCGCGGGGCCGCCAGCGCGGCGTGGCGCTGGTGAGCGCCCTGTTCGTCATGCTGGCGCTGACCATGACGGCGCTGGCCGTCGCCCGGATCGCCTTCGACGCCGAACGGAGCGCGCGCGCCGGGCGTGACCGTCAACTGGCGTTTCAGGCCGCCGAAGCGGGGCTGGCCGACGCCCAGCGCGATATCGACGGTGGCGACAACCCCGCCTCGGCGCGGGCCGCGCTGTTCCACGACGATGGCGCCCTCGGCTTCGTGGCCGGCTGCGGCCGCGCGCCCGATAACCTGGGCCTGTGCGCCTTCGTGCCTGGCGCGGCGCCGGCCTGGCAGGTGGCTGACGCCGTCGCCACCACGCCGTATGGCCGCTACACGGGCGCCATCCTGCCTTACGACGGCGCGCTGCCGCTGGCGCCGCCCCGTTATCTCATCGAACGGATGCCGGTCGCGCAGGCGGGCGAAGACGCCGGTCCCGGCCAGCCGCATGTGTTTCGCATCACCGCGTTCGGCTACGGCATCGGGCCCGGTACCCTGGTGGTGCTGCAGGCCGTGTACCGCGGCGCCGCCGCGGCGCCGGGGCAGTCATGAAGTGCGCCCGCACGGACAGTCGGTGGCGCCGCGCCCGGGCACCGATGGCGCTGGAGGTACTGGGGGCGCTGAAAGTGCTGAAAGTGCTGAAAGTGCTGAAAGTAATAAAAGTGCTGACGGCGGCGGCCTGGTGCCGGGCCGGCGGACACCCCAGCGCGTTCGTCGCTGTGCTTTTTTCTGTGTTCGTCGCTGTGTTTGTTCCTCTGTTCGCCACCGTGTTCGGTACGCTGCTGGCCGGCCACGCGCAGGCATCGCCCCAGCTGACCATCCCCGAGCTGCCACCGGCGCGCCAGGGCTGCGCCGCCGGCAGGCACACCGCCACGCAGGTGGCCGGCTTCGACGGCGGCGCCGGCTATCTCATCGACGCGGGCTACGATGCGGCCAGTGGCGCCGGGTACCTGCTGCGCCGCAGCTTGCTGCGCGTCGAGGATGGCGCGACGGTGGGTGCGCCCGCCTGGGACGCGGGCGCCGTACTCGACGGCGGGCGGCCGCCCCCGGACGGGCGACACATCCTGACGCAGTCCGCCGCCGGCCAGGCGCTGCCCTTTGAATGGGCCCGCCTCGACGCGGCGCAGCGCGCGGCCCTCGATCCGGCCGCGGATGGCCTGGGCGAGGCGCGCCTGGCCTACCTGCGCGGCGAGCGCGGTCGTGAGGGCAATCCCCTGCGGCCACGCGCTGGCCTGCTGGGCAACATCGTCCGCTCCACGCCCTTGCTGGTGGGTGCCCCATCGGTGGCGGCGGCCACGGGATCGGCCAGCTATGCCGCCTTCCACCTGCGTTACCGTGATCGCCCGAAACTGCTTTACGTGGGCGCCAACGATGGCATGCTGCACGCCTTCGACTGGGCCGACGGTGCCGAGCGCTTCGCCTATATCCCCGCCGCGCTGCTGCCGGCGCTGGCGCGGCTGACCACGGCCGGCGCCAGTGGCGGCGCCGGCATCGATGCCGCGCCCGGGCAGGGAGAAGCCCTCATCGGCGGCCAGTGGCGCTCGACGCTGGTGTCGGGCATGGCGATGGGCGCGCGCGGGCTGTTTGCGCTCGACATCACCGACCCCGCCGCCGGTCCGCTGGTGCTGTGGGAATTTACCGAACGCGACGACGCCGCCATGGGCTTCGTCCAGGCGCCGCCGCTGGTGGTCAAGCTGCGCGTCAATGGCGCCCGCGGCGCCCCCGTCTACCGCTATTTCGCCCTCACCGGCAATGGCGTCAATGCCGCCGACGGCGCCGTTGACGGCGTGCTGTTCCTGCTTGCCCTCGACAAGGGCGCAGGCGTGCCCTGGCGCCACGGCGACAATTACTATCGCCTGCGCGCGGCCGCGCGCGCGCCGCAAGCGGCCAACGCCCTGGCGCCGCCCGTGCTCACCATCGGCCCCGACGGCAGCGCCCACAGTGCCTATGCGGGCGACTTGCAAGGCACGATGTGGCGCTTCGACCTGGAAGGCATCGCCGCCGCTGGCGCGCAGGCGGCCGCCGTCTCGCCCCTGTTTTACGCGCGCGCGGCCGACGGCGCGGCGCAGCCCGTCGCCGAGGCGGCCCAGGTGGTGTTTGCGCCCGGTGGCGGCTACCTGGTGCTGTTCGGAACCGGCCGCGCCATCGAGAACGGCGATCTCGATGCGGCCAGCTTCGTCCAGCAATCGTTTTACGCCGTGCGCGACAGCGATGCGCGGCCGCTGGCGGCGGTGGGCGGGCGCGCTGCACTGGCCCAGCGGCGCCTGGTCGGCCGGGGTGACGGCGGTGGTTTCGTCGTCGAGGGCGGGCGCATCGATTACAACGGCACCGGCAGCGCGGTCCAACATGGCTGGTACTTCGACTTCGCGCGCGCGCTGCAGGAAGGCGAACGCAGCGCCACCGCACCAATCCTGTCGGGCAGCGCCGTGCTGATCAACAGTGTGGCGCCCGGCGGCGATCACTGCGTGCCGGCGCTGCGCAGTTATGTGCTCGACAGCATCACCGGCCTGCCGTACGACCGCCGCGGCGTGCCCGTCGCCGCCATCAGCGGGGCGGCGGACGGCGCCGTCACCGGCCGGCGCATCACCACCGGCGACGCCAGCGTGCCGCTGTTGCTGTCGCGCACACTGGGGCAGGGCGCGGCCACGCCGCAGGGCGCCGTTCGCGCCCTGCGCAGCATCGCCGTGCTGCACCTGGCGGCGGGCGGCCCGGCCACGCCGGTCGAGCGCGTCGTCGTCAGCAGCCCGGTGGGGCGCCTGAGCTGGCGTGAAATCGCCAACTGGCGCGAACTGCGCGCCACCGCCATCCCACCCGTGCTTCCCCTTCCCTGACAGGAGCGATCATGCCGACCCACTCCCAGCCGCCTTTGCGCCACCCACCCCTGCCCGTGCGTTTTCCGCCAGCGCTGCAACGGCGCGGCTTCACCCTGGTCGAACTGCTGATCGTGATGACGATCATCAGTATTTTGTCGAGCATTGCCTATCCATCGTACGCGGCCCACGTGCTGCGGGCGCGGCGCCTGGAAGGCAAGGTGGCGCTGGTCGAGGCCATGCACCTGCAGGAAAAATTATATAGTCGCAGTAATAGTTACGCCGCCTGGTCGGCCGACCAGCCGGCCGCGCCGGCGGCCGGCGCCTTTAAATGGTGGTCGGGTGTCGGCGCGGCGGGCAGCGCCTATGAACTGCATGCGCAGCCGTGTGGCGACGCCAGCCTGGCGCAGTGCATTGAAATGGTCGCCACGCCCGGCACGGCCATGGTCGACGGCGGTTTTCGCGATCCCGACTGCGGCGCCCTGAGCCTGCGCAGCACGGGTGAGCAGCGCGCCGCCAGCGGCAACGCCCGCTGCTGGCCATGAACATGCTGCGCCCACGGCCGCCCCGGCGCCGGCGCCGGGGCTTTGGCCTGACCGAACTGCTGGCCGTGCTGGCCATCGCCGCCATCGTGCTGGGCGTTGCCATGCCGGCCATGCACGAGTGGCTGCTCGCCTATCGCCTGCGCCTGGCTGCCGCCGATTTTCTGGGCGCCGTCGAACTCACGCGCGGGCAGGCCATTGCGCTGGGCCAGAATGTGCTGCTGGCGCCCACCGGCGCGACGCTCGACTGGGCCGATGGCTGGACCGTGTTTGTCGATCGCAACGGCGACCGGCGCCCCGATGACGGCGACGACATCCTGATGCGCCATCCGCCGCTGGCGCCGTCGATGCCGTCGATCGCCTTCACGATGCACTTTGGCAGCCAACAGGGGCCGCCTTATCTTGCATATAATAGTATGGGCCGGGGTTGCAGCCACAGCAGCAGCCTGGCGCCGCGCTTTGGCACCCTCACGCTGTTACAGGGGCGCCAGGTGCGACGCATCAAGATCAACATGCTGGGACGGGCCCGGCTGTGCGATCCTGGCCGCGACGCTGCCGCTTGCGCGGGCGTCGATCCCTAGCACGGGGGCGCCGGCAGAGCGTTGCGCGGGCGGCGGCTCCGGCGACGGCGGCGGGCACTGCCCGCGACCTGGGCAACTGGCGATTTTTACGCATTATGTATTGAGCAGACGAGCTCCACCATCAACCCCAGGCAAGCCGACCAAGCGAGCATCACCTCCCACACCGACCCATATTGACCAAACTTCACCAGTGCACATTCAAAACGATATCGAAGGCATGACCCTGGCCCTGGAATGGGCCGCCAGGGCAATGACCAGTACGGCGCCCAATCCGCGCGTGGGCTGCGTCCTCGTCCGAGAGGGCGCCGTGATAGGCGCCGGCCACACCCAGCCGCCCGGCCAGGCCCATGCGGAAATCGCCGCCTTGCGCGACGCCGCCGCACGCGGGCATGCGGTGCGCGGCGCCACCGCCTACGTGACGCTCGAGCCGTGCAATCACTTCGGTCGCACGCCGCCGTGCTCGGACGCACTGGTGGCGGCGGGACTGGGGCGGGTGGTGGCGGCCATCGAGGACCCCAATCCGCTGGTGGCCGGGCAGGGCATGGCCAAGCTGGCCGCGCACGGCATCGACACCCGCGTGGGCGTGCTGGCCGAACAGGCCTACGAACTCAATATCGGGTTTTTCTCCCGCATGCGGCGCGGCTTGCCGTGGGTGCGCATGAAGACCGCCGCCAGCCTCGACGGCGGCACCGCCCTGCACAATGGCATGAGCCAATGGATCACGGGTGCCGAAGCACGCGCCGATGGTCACGCCTGGCGCGCGCGCGCCGGTGTCATCCTGACCGGCATCGGCACCGTCAAGGCCGATGACCCGCAGATGACGGTGCGCGGCGTCGCCAGCGTGCGCCCGCCACAGCGCGTGATCGTCGACAGCCGCCTCGATATCGCGCTCGATGCGCGCATCCTGGCCGGCCCGCCGTGCTGGATCGTCGCCGCCCGTGCCGACCCTGCCCGCGCCGATGCCTTGCGCAGCGCCGGCCACGAGGTGCTGCTGCTGCCCAACGCCGACGGCAAGGTCGATCTGCCCGCGCTGATGCGCGAACTGGGGCGCCGCGAAATCAACGAGGTGCACGTCGAAGCGGGCAGCAAACTGAACGGCTCGCTGATCCGCGAAGGCTGCGTCGACGAGCTGCTGGTGTACCTGGCACCGTGCCTGCTGGGCACGGCGCAGGGCATGTTTGCACTGGGTCCGTACGATGCGCTCGAGCAGCGTCAGCAACTGGTCTTTCACCAGGTTCAGCAGATCGGCGCCGATTTGCGTATCCTTGCAAGACTTACAGCCCAATAGGAATTCGCACCATGTTCACAGGAATCGTCGCCGCCGTCGGCCATATCAAATCCGTCACCCCCCTGGCGGGCGGCCTGGACGCCGGCGTGCGCCTCGACATCGACGGCGGCGGTCTGCCGCTGGCCGACGTCGGCCTCGGTGATTCGATCGCCATCAACGGCGCCTGCATGACGGTGGTCGACAAGACCGCCACCGCCTTCACCGTGGACGTCTCGCGTGAAAGCCTCAATTGCACGGCCGGGCTCGATCAGCCTGGCGAAGTCAACCTGGAAAAAGCGCTGACCCTGGCCGACCGCCTGGGTGGTCACCTGGTGTCCGGGCACGTCGACGGGCTCGGCGCCGTGCACCGTTTCGAAGCGGTGGGCGAATCGTGGGAACTGGTGATCGACGCGCCGGCCGAACTGGCCCGCTTTCTGGCCTTCAAGGGGTCGGTCGTCGTCAACGGCGTGTCGCTGACCGTCAACCGGGTCGAGGACGTCGGCCAGGTCTGCCGGTTTTCAATCAACCTGATTCCACACACCATATCCGTCACCACCCTCAAGCACCTGGTCGCCGGCAGCAAGGTGAACCTGGAAATCGACTTGATCGCCCGCTACGTCGAGCGCATGCTGTCGCTGGCGAGCACCCAATAATCTGATTGCCCCCAAGCACGCCGACTGCGGTGTGCCGCTGCTTGCCCGCCCCATCAAGGCATGGACGCCCTGTCTGTGCCGCGTGAGCGTCTGGCCACGTCGTCCACCTCAGCGTGCACGGCCGGGCGGCGCCGTCATGGCCATCGCGTGCCCGGGACGCGGCATTTTGCCAAAAAGCAATATAAAAGAACGCCAACAGTAACACAAAACTTTCTCCAAAAAATCAAATCCTGTTGAAAAAAAATAAATACCCGCGTCCGATTGGCGCGGCGCGGTCCACCTGCGGGCAAAAAGCTATAGTTCGGCGGCAACCACAGATATTACTGTGAGGAAATATTTCACCCCGTCGTACAGACCTGTGCGCTCACGGGGAAAAATTGTGTTCGATAACGAAAGCACCGAATCATGAATCCCAAACGAACTATCAAGGCGCTCATTTGCGCCGCCGGCCTGCTGGCCGCGGCGCTGCTCGCTGGCTGTGGCAGTGGCGACCAGGGGCGCGACCCCATCCTTGGCGTGCCTGCCGCCGACCTTGTCAGCATCGTGGTGACGCCGGCCACCGCCACCGTCGCCATCGGCGCCACCCAGCAGTTCACCGCCGTCGCCGCGTACACCGACGGCTCGGCAGTGGACGTCAGCGCCAAATCGACGTGGACCTCGGCGACCCCGGCCCTGGCCACGGTCAACGCCGCCGGCGTCGCCACCGGCATCAGTGCCGGCGCCGTCAATTTGACGGCCGTGTTCGCCGGCAAGAGCGCCAGCGCGGCGTTGACCGTCCTGCCCGCCCGACTGCTGTCGATCGCCCTGGTGCCTGCCACGGTGGTGCTCAATATCGGCAACACGCAGCAGTACGCGGTGCTCGGCACCTTCAATGACAACAGCACGCGCGACATCACGGCGGCCGCCACCTTCAGCGTGGCCGCGCCTGCCATTGCCACCGTCGGCGCCGGCGGCCTGGCCACGGCCCGGACGGCGGGCGTGACGACGGTCAGTGCCGCGTCGAGCGGACTGAGCGCCAGCGCCAGCCTGACGGTGCGGCCGGCAACGGTCGCTTCGCTTGCCCTGACGCCAGCGGCCACCACGTTCCAGGTGGGCGCCACCGGCCAGCTCGTCGCAACCGCCACCTACACCGACGGCAGCGTGGTCGATGTCACCCGCGCCTCGGTCTACACTTCGGCGACGCCGACGGCCGTCAGCGTCAGCGCAAGCGGCCTGATCACCGGCGTTGCGCCGGGCAGTTCGACGCTTGGCGCCAGCTTCGGCGGCCAGAGCGCCAGCGCCCAGGCCACCACGACGCCAGCGACGATCACCGGCATCATCGTCTCGCCCGCCAGCGCCACCGTCAATATCGGCGGCGCCCAGCAATTTACCGCGCTGGCCACCTATTTGGATGGCACCAGCGCCAGCATCACCGCGACGGCCGCCTGGACCTCGTCGAGCATCGCCACCGCCACGGTGTTAAATACCGGTATCGCCACCGGCCTCACCGCGGGCGCCAGCACCATCACCGCCAGCGCCGGCGGCAAGTTCGGCAGCGCCATTCTCACCGTGCGTGCGCCCGCGCCAGTGGTCACCCTGAGCTCGCTCACCCTGACCCCGGCGGCCACCACGTTCCAGGTTGGCGCCACCCGCCAACTGGTGGTGACTGCCCGCTACAGCGACGCCACCGTGGTCGACGTCACCACGCAGTCGACGTTTGCGTCGGCGACGCCGGCCGCGGTCGGCATCAGCGCCGGCGGCTTGATCAACGGCGTGGCCGCCGGCACCTCGGTGCTCAGCGCCAGCTTCGGCGGCCAGAGCGCCACCGCCCAGGCCACCACGACGGCAGTGACGATCACCGCCATCGCCGTCTCGCCCGCCAGCGCCAGCGTGCCAGTGGGCGGCTCCCAGCAATTCATCGCCATTGCCACCTACTCGGACAACACCAGCGCTGTCATTACCTCGAGCGCCGCCTGGTCCTCGTCGAGCACCGCCGCCGCGACCGTCCTCAATACCGGCGTGGCGACCGGCCTGGCAGCAGGCAGCAGCATCATCACTGCCAGCGCCGGTGGCCAGTCGGGCAGCGGCGTGCTGACGGTGACGGCGCTGACCGCGCCGGCGCCGACACCGGTCGCCGCGGTCAACCTGCGCAGCGCGGCGAATTTTGCCGTGCTGGCCGGCACCGCGCTGACCAGCAATTCCGGTGGCACCACCCTGATCGCCGGCAATGTCGGTTCGCCGTCCCAGACCACCGCGCCGCCCGTGACGGCAGGGTTCACCAATTACCAGTCGGGCGCCATCCTCGACACCGCGCTGAGCGACCTGCAACTGGCGATCACGGACGCGAAGGGCCGCACGTGCGACGTCAGCTTCGCCGCCAACATCGACCTGGGCGGCCTGGTCCTGCCACCGGGCGTGTACTGCTATGCCGGCACCATCAGCGTGACGGGCACCCTGACCCTGAACGGTGCCGGCGTGTATATCTTCCGCACGGCGCAAACGCTCAATACCACCGCCAACTCGGCCGTGTTGCTGATCGGCGGCGCCACCGCCGACAACATCAGCTGGGTGCCGGTCGGCGCCACCACGCTGGGCGCCAACAGCGCCTTCAAGGGCTCCGTGCTGGGTCAGTCGGCCGCCATCACGGTGGGCGACAACACCACCTTGCTCAACGGCCGTGTGCTGTCGGGTGCCGCCGTCACGCTCAGCAATAACCAGATCGCCAAATAACCATGCCATCCACGACAACCATGCCATCCATGACCCGCCCACGACCATTGCGCGCCGCGCTGCGCTGCGCCGCCGTCGCCATCGCCACCCTGTCCACCGCCGCCCAGGCGGCGCCGCAGGACAGCGGCGTTTTCATCAACCCTGACTGGGCCAACACCGCCTGGTATGCCGGCGCCTCGCTGGGCCAGACCCGCGCCGCCATCGACGACGCCCGCATCGCCCGCAGCCTCTCGGCCAACGGCGCCGCGCTGACCGGCATGACCACGGACGAACGTGATCGCGGTGTTGCACTGTTCCTCGGCAAGCAGCTCAATGGCTACTTCGCGGTCGAAGCGGGCTACTTCGACCTGGGCAAGTTCAGCGTGGCGGCGACCACCTCCGGCAACGGCACCTTCCGTGGCGAAGCGCGCTTTCGCGGTGCGAACCTGGACCTGGTGGGCCAGTACCCCCTGAGCGAGCGCTTCTCCGTGCTGGGCCGGGTGGGCATGCAGTACGCCCGCACCAACACCGACTTCGCAGGCAACCGCCTGAGCGCGGTCACCAATCCGAACGCCAGCGAGAAAAAACTGGGCGCCAAGCTGGGCCTGGGCCTGGAGTACAAGCTGAGCGAAGCGCTCGCCGTGCGCGGCGAGCTGACCCGCTTTCGCATCGACGACGCGGTGGGCAACCGGGGCGACGTCGACCTGATCTCGCTGGCCATGGTCTATAAATTCGGCCGTCCTGCCGCCGCGCCGCTGGCCGCACCGGCCGCGCCGGCCGCGCCGCTGCCAATGCCGGCGCCGCAAGCGCTGGTGGTGGCGCCGCCCGCGCCCGCGCCGCAGCCGACTTCGGAAAAAGTGTCGTTCGCCGCCGAAGCGCTGTTCGATTTCGACAAGGCCGTCGTCAAGCCCGAGGGCAAGGCTGCGCTCGACGGCTTGCTGGCCAGGCTGCAGGGGATGAACACGGAAGTGATGATCGCCGTCGGCCACACCGATGCCGTCGGCAGTGACGCCTACAACAACGCGCTGTCGCTGCGCCGCGCCGACGCCGTCAAGGCCTACCTGGTGGCGCAGGGACTCGAGCAGTCGCGCCTGTACACGGAAGGCAAGGGCGAGTCGCAGCCGATCGCCACCAACAGCAGCGCCGAAGGGCGCGCGAAAAACCGCCGGGTGACGATCGAAGTGGTCGGCACCCGCACGCGCTAGAGGATCGGCGCCGCCAGGCCAAAGCCGCCCCGGTCATGCCGGGGCGGCTTTTTTATTGGCGCGATGGACCGGCCGGGCGCAGCGGTGGCGGCCACCGCCAGGCATTTTTGGCGTAGACTCTCGGAGGCAAAAAAAGCCCGCAGCGTCCCATCGAACCACAGGAAGCGACATGAACAAAACAGTACATACAATGTTGGTGGCCGGCTTGTTGGCCGCCGCCGCGGGCGCGCATGCGGCCGACCCCATGCACGAGTACCGCGCGCTGGCGATGTCCGGCGCGGGTGATCGCATCGCCGCGATCGAATCGATCAGCGGCGCCGGCGCGGTCGAAGCGGGCGCGCGCCCGCACGCCGTCATCAAGGTGCGCGACGCCGCCAGCGGCAAGATCGTCGCTTCGCACGACCCGTGCGCCAGCTGCACCTACGATTTCCCGTCCTGGTCGCCCGATCGCAGCGCCTTGTCCTTCATCGGCTCGGACCGCAAGGCCGGCACCGCCACCCTGTACGTCGCCGGCGCCGACGGCAAGATCGCCGTGCTGACCACCATCAAGGGCGTGGCCAGCACGGCGCGCTGGTCGCCCGACAGCCGCCAGTTGGCGCTGCTGGCGACGGTGGGCGCCAAAAAAATGGCCGGCGCTACCGAGGCGGGCGCCGCGCAGGTGGGCGAAATCGGCGCCGAGGAAGACGAGCAGCGCATCGCCATCGTCGCACGCAGCGGCGGCGAGGCCCGCCTGGTGTCGCCCGCCGACACCTACGTCTATGAGTACGACTGGACCCCCGATGGGCGCGGCTTCGTCGTCACCAGCGCCAAGGGCAATGGCGACAACAACTGGTGGGTGGCCACGCTCGGTCACGTCGACGCCGCCAGCGGCGTGCTGCGCATCCTGGCGGCACCTTCCATGCAGATGAACATGCCGCGCATGTCGAAAGATGGCAGCACGGTGGCCTTCATCGGCGGCCTGATGAGCGACTTCGGCTCGGTCGGCGGCGATGTCTTTACCGTGCCCGTGGCGGGCGGCACGCCGGTCAACGTCACGCCGGGCTACCGCGGCTCGTTCAACGGCCTCAGCTGGCAGGGCCAGCAGATCGTCGCCTCGGCGCTGGCCGGCAGCGAGCAGACCATCGTGAGCATCGACCCGCGCGCGAAAACCCAGCGCACCCTGTGGTCGGCGCCGGTGTCGGCGTCCGGCTCGCGCGACGGCCGCTTCGTGTTCAGTGATAACGGCGCGATCGCCGCCGCCGTCGTCGAGGACTTCGGCCACGCCGCCCGCATCGTCGCCGGCCGTTTACCGCAGTTGGCGCCAATCACCAGCGACAACGACGGCCACAAGCCGCAGGTGGCGGCCCGTTCGATCAGCTGGACCAACGACCAGTTCAACGTGCAGGGCTGGCTGCTGTCGCCGAAGAAGCTCGAAGCGGGCAAGAAATACCCGATGATCGTGGTGGTCCACGGCGGCCCGGCGGCGGCGGCCACGCCCCGTTTCGTCGCCGAAGGCGAGGGCGGCAGCGCGCTGATCCGCGAACTGACCAACAAGGGCTACTTCATTTTCATGCCGAACCCGCGCGGTAGCTTCGGCCAGGGCAGCGCATTTAGCGGCGCCAACAAGCGCGATTTCGGCGGCGGTGACTGGCGCGACATCCTCGCCGGTGTCGACGCGGTGATCAAGGACGCCCCCGTCGATGGCCAGCGCCTGGGCCTGATGGGCCACTCCTACGGCGGCTTCATGACCATGTGGGGCGTCACCCACAGCACCCGTTTCAAGGCGGCCGTCGCTGGCGCCGGCATCGCCAACTGGATCAGTTATTACGGCCAGAACGGCATCGACCAGTGGATGATCCCGTTCTTCGGCGCCTCCGCCTACGACGATCCGGCCATCTACCGGGCCGCTTCGCCGATCGAGTCGATCAAGCAGGCCAAGACGCCCACCCTGATCTACGTGGGCGAACGCGATGTCGAATGTCCGCCGGCGCAGTCGACCGAGTTTTGGCACGGTCTCAAGGCGATGGGCGTGCCAACCTCGCTGGTGATCTACGACGGCGAAGGCCACTCGATCCGCAAACCGGAGCACCAGCGCGACCAGCGCGCGCGCACCATCGCCTGGTTCGACAAGTTTATTCGCTGAGCGCTCGCTGAAAACCTTGGTTCTGCCTGAGTAAAAAGGGCGCCTGTGCAGGCGCCCTTTTTATTTTTTCTGCGCCGGATAGAGCACCAGCTGCACGTAATTGTCGAGATTAAAATAGCGCGCCGCGGCGGCCTGGATGTCGGCCGCGGTGACGGCGCCGATGCGTTCTTCCAGCGTCAGCAGCGCCGCCGGGTCGGTCTCGTGCGTCACCGCCGACTGCAGTTGCCCCAGCCAGTAGCTGTTCTCGCGCATGGCGCGGCGCTGCACCTGGCGCCAGTTCTGCTTGACCTTGTCCAGGTCGGCCGGCGCCGGTCCGCTCGACTTGATGCGGGCGATCTCCGCGAACGTCGCCGCCAGCACCTGCTCGACCTTCTCCGGCCCCGTCGGCAGGGTGGCGCCGATCGTGTAGTGCCCGTACGGGATGCGGCTGATGGCGCCGCTCATGCCGCCGCTGTAGATCAAGGCCATCTGCTCGCGCAGCACGTCGGTGATGCGGATGTTGATGACCTCGAGCAGGGCCTGGAAGCGCAGATTTTCTTCCTTCGAATAGGTGGCGGGCCCGGTGAAATTGAGCGAGACGACGCTTTTCGGATCGGCCCCGCTGTACACCGCCTGCTTGACCACGCCGGTGGCGGGGCGCAGGCCCACGTCGCGCGCCGTCAGCGCCAGTTCGGGCGTCGGCAAACTGCCCAGGTAGGTCGCCAGCAGCGGCTTGACGGCGGCGACATCGAAGCTGCCGACCATGATGAAGGTCATGCCGCGGGCGCTGGCGAAGCGCTGGCGATAGAAGCCGATGCTGCTTTCGAGGTCGAGCGCGCTGAACGCCTCCGGCCGCGGTGCCCGCGCCACCCAGGCGCTGTCGCCGTACATGGCGGTGGTGAGGGTGTCGCCGAACACTGCCGCCGGTTGCGCCATGACGTTGCGGGCGCCCTCGCGTTCGCGGGCGATGAAGGACTGGAACAGGGCGGGGTCGCGGCGCGCGCCGGTAAAGCGCAGGTGCAGCAGCTGCAGCATGGTTTCGATGTCGTCGCTGCCGGCGCTGGCGCCCACATTGTCGGTGTACTGGCCGAAGTCGACCCAGGCATTGGCCGCCTTGCCGGCCAATAGCTTCTGCAGCTCGGCCGGCGAAAAGCTGCCGACCCCCATGCTGGCCACCACCGCGGTGGCGTAGCGCGCCGCCGCCACGTCGGCCTCGGCGAACTGGGTCAGGCCGCCCGGGCGCGCGCCCGATAACAGCACCTGGTCGTTGGCGAAGTCGGTCGGCTTCAAGATCACCTTGACGCCATTCGACAGGGTGAGGGTGGTGGTGCCGAGGGCGGCGTCGTGCGTTTGCGCGCTCACGCTGCCCGCTACCGGCGGCGTCTCCATCAGGCGCGCCGCCAGCGCGCCTTCAGGCAGGGGCGCCACCTTCACGCGGGCGGCGGCGTCGGTCCAGGCCAGCAGCTCGGCCGGTTTGGGCGTCGGCGCCGCTTCGCCCGGCTGGTCCGAACCCATGTACACCACCAGCTTGGCCGCATCGACGGGAATGGTGGCGGCGGCGTAGCGGTTCACTTCCGCCAGGCCGATGCCGGGCACCAGTTCGCGCGCGTAGTGGTATTCGTTTTCGATGCCGGGGATCTCTTCGCCCTCGAGAAAATTGCGCGTGTATTCAGCGACGAAGGACGCCGAGTTGCTCTTGTCACGCTCGCTGTAGATGCGCTCGTAGAGGCGCAGCATGTCCTTCTTGCTGCGTTCGAGTTCGGCGCCGGAAAAGCCGAATTGGCGGGCCCGTTCGTTCTCCTGCACCAGCGCGGCGATGGCCGGGGCCGCGCCGCCCCGACCCAGCGTGGCGCCGGCGCTGTAGGACTGGTAGCGCGGCGTCAGGCGCGACAGGGCGCTGCCGGCGCCAATGAACGGCGGGGCCGGCTGCTCGGTCAGGTCCTGCAGGCGCTGGCCCAGCATGGCGGCAAACAGCGCGTCGATCAGCTTGGTGCGGTAGTCGGCAAAGCTGGCATGGCCGGGGGCCGGCCGCACCGGGTAGCGGATCAAGACCGAATTGCCGGCCGCTTCCTTGTCGGTGATGACCAGCGCCTCGGTGGCCGAGCGCGCCGCGATCGGCGCGTAGTGGCGCGCGCGGGGCGCCGGCGGATTGACCAGTTGGCCGAAATGGGCCTTGATCAGCTGCGCCGCGCGCGCCGGCGCGATGTCGCCCACCACCACCACCGCCATCAGGTCGGGGCGGTACCAGTCGCGGTAAAAGCGCTGCACGGCGGCCGGCTGGAACGTCTTGAGTACCGTCTCGTCGCCGATCGGCAGGCGGCTGGCATAGCGCGAACCGTTGAACATTTTCGGCAGCAGCTGCTTGTTCATGCGCTCGCCGGCGCCCTTGCCCGAGCGCGCCTCTTCGAGCACGATCGCGCGTTCCTTGTCGATGTCGCCGTCGTCGAGGGTCAGGCCCTGGGCCCAGTCTTCCAGCACCAGGAAGCCCTGCTCGACGTTTTCCGCCTTGTCGGTGGGGATCGACAGCATGTAGACGGTTTCGTCGAAGCTGGTGTACGCATTGAGGTCGGCGCCAAACTTGACGCCGATCGACTGCAGGTAGGAGATCAGCTGCCATTTTTTAAAATGGGTCGAGCCGTTGAAGGCCATGTGCTCGAGCAGGTGGGCGAGGCCGCGCTGGTCGTCGTCTTCGAGGATCGAGCCGGCTTTCACCACCAGGCGCAACTCGAGCTTTTTTTCGGGCCGGCCGTTTTGCTGGATGTAATAGGTCAGGCCGTTGGCCAGTGTGCCCACCGTCACTTGCGGGCCGACCGGGATCGGGTCACCCGGTTTGATGGTCGCCCCGGCGTCGGCGGCGGCGGTCAGCGTCAGCGCGACCGTGAAATACGCGGCGGCGCGGCGTAGGCAGAAAGAGGTTTTGCGCATGTTAGGCGAGCTGTGCCGTAGATTCGATGTGAGAGTCTATCAGCAATGTTTCCACACAACGCAGGCAGATTCCCCGCACTTGCCGCCGCTTAAGGGAAGGTTAAGGCGGTCAGCAAGCGGCAAATACTTTAAAATAGCGGATTGCCCAATATCTGCACGTCTAGAGGAAATTCACATGACTATCGCCAGTACCCAGGAAATCGTTGCCGAATTGCGCGCCGGACGCATGGTTATCCTGGTCGATGAAGAAGACCGCGAGAACGAAGGCGACCTGGTGCTGGCAGCCGATTTCGTCACCCCTGAAGCGATCAACTTCATGGCCGTGCACGCGCGGGGCCTGGTGTGCCTGACCCTGACGGCCGAACGCTGCGAACAGCTCGACATCGGCATGATGACGTCCCGCAACGGCACCTCGTTCGGCACCAATTTCACCGTCTCGATCGAAGCGGCCGAAGGCGTCACCACGGGCATTTCGGCGGCCGACCGCGCCCGCACGGTGCAGGCGGCCGTGGCGAAAAACGCCGTGCCGTCCGACATCGTCCAGCCAGGCCATATTTTCCCCGTCCGTGCCGTCAAGGGCGGCGTGCTGATGCGCGCCGGCCATACCGAAGCGGGCTGCGACCTCGCTGAAATGGCCGGCCTGACGCCCGCCTCGGTGATCTGCGAAATCATCAACAAGGACGGCACCATGTCGCGCCTGCCCGATCTGATCGAATTTGCAAAAGAACACAGTTTAAAAATCGGCACCATTGCCGACCTGATCCACTACCGCGGCCAGAACGAGTGCCTCGTCGAGCGCGTCGCCGAGCGGACGCTGCAGACCGTGTTCGGCGAATTCCGCCTGGTCGCCTTCCGTGACAAGCCGAGCGGCTCGGCCCACCTGGCGCTGGCCCACGGCGACCTCTCGCCCGAGCGCGAAGCGCTGGTGCGGGTGCACCAGCCCGTGTCCATCGTCGACCTGCTCGAAAGCGGCGCCACCCGCCACTCGTGGACGGTGGCGTCGTCGATGAAGGCCATCCAGGCCGCCGACAGCGGCGTGCTGGTGTTGCTCAACTGCGGCGAAACGGCCGAACAACTGTTTGGCCAGATTGCCGCGCTCGACGCGCCGGCCGCGAAGGCGCACGTGCGCGCCGCCAGCATGGACTTGCGCGACTATGGCATCGGCGCGCAGATTTTGAAAGACCTGGGTGTCGGCAGGATGCAACTGCTGGCCAATCCGCGCAAGATGCCGTCGATGACGGGGTTCAACCTGGAAGTAACGGGCTACCGCGCGGCGCCGGACGCCTGATGGGCGCCAGAGGCGTACCATCGACCCAACCAACATTTTAGAGAAGAGGCCAGTCATGACCGTAGGAACTTATGAAAGCAATTTGACCGGCAACGGCCTGCGTATTGGCATCGTCCAGGCGCGTTTCAACGCCGATGTGGGCCACGGTTTGCTGTCGTCGTGCCTGGCCGAACTGAAGCACCTGGGCGTGCAGGACGAGGACGTGCTGCACGTGACCGTGCCGGGCGCGCTGGAAGTGCCGCTGGCGCTGCAGAAAATGGCGGAAACCCAGCAGTTCGATGCCCTGGTGGCATTGGGCGCCGTGATTCGCGGCGAAACGTATCACTTTGAACTGGTATCGAACGAGTCCGGCGCCGGCATCACCCGCATCGGCCTCGACTACGGCATGCCGATTGCCAATGCCGTGCTGACGACGGAAAATGACGAGCAAGCCGAAGCGCGCATGGCGGAGAAGGGCACGGAAGCGGCGCGTTGCGCGGTAGAAATGGCCAACCTCTTGCTCGCGCTGGAAGAGTTGCAAGCCGACGAAGATTAATACGACCCGTAGATAAGACAGGTAACACCATCATGACCGACAAGATCCTCCACGCCAACCCCAGCAAGAACCGCACGCCGCGCCACCGCGCGCGCGAATTCGCCTTGCAGGGACTGTACCAGTGGCTGCTCAATAACGAAGCGGCCACCACGGTCGTGACCAATATCCGCGCCGCGCACGGCTTCGAAAAAGCCGACGGCGACCATTTTGCCGCCTTGCTGTATGGCGCCATCAAGGATTCAGTGTCACTGCGCGAGGCCATCGCACCCGTCATCGACCGCCGCGTTGATGAACTCTCGCCGATCGAACACGCGGTATTGCTGATCGGCGCGTATGAACTGAAGAACAACCTCGATATTCCGTATCGCGTCGTCATCAACGAAGCGGTCGAACTGACCAAGTCCTTCGGCGGCATCGACGGCCACAAGTATGTTAATGGCGTGCTCGACAAGCTGGCGCCGAAGTTGCGTGCCGAGGAAGTGGCCAGCGACACGCGTCGCTAACACCGCGTACAGCGCATGACGCCATCAGCCACCGTTCGCGGTGGTTTTTTTTGGCGCTTTCACCGTTTGCTGTGGGTCGACCCCGAACCGATTTGAATTGCTGAGGTCAAACCTGCTCCACCAACGTGATGGGAGAGCAGCATGGCACAAGGCAAGCAGGTCCGTCCGAATTTCACCCGTCTGTTCTCCCGGCTGCGCGCCTTTAATACCCACCAAAGGCTGGCCGTCTGCTGCTTTATGTCGGCGCTCGTCAACGGCGAGCGCATCGCCGCGCTGATCGACCAGATCGCCCGCGCGCGCAGCGCGTGTCCCCGCTGCGCATCGCGCCAATTCGGCCGCCACGGCTTCGCCAATGGCCTGCAGCGATACCGCTGCAGCGCCTGTGGAAAGACCTTCAATGGTTTGACGGGCACGCCGCTGGCGCGCCTGCGCCTCAAGGGCAAGTGGCTCGCGTATTTCGATTGCCTGCGCGACCCGGCCTGCACCGTCAAAAGCGCCGCTGAGAAAGTGCAGGTGCACGCCAATACCAGTTTTAGATGGCGCCACCGCTTCCTGCACTGGGTCAAGTTCGACCGACCCGTCACACTGCAAGGCATCACCGAGGCCGACGAGACGTTTTTACTCGAATCGGAGAAGGGGAACCGGCAGGGTAAGAAGCAGAGCAAGCAGCAAAGTAACCCGCAGAGCAGCCAGCAGAGTAATAAGCGGGAAAGTGATCAGGACAAGGGGCCGAAAAAGGATCAGGAAAGCGGGCAGGAAAGTCAGCAGGAAAATACACCGTTGGGCAGAGCGTCCCGCAAGCGCGGCGGCGTCGCGTCGAAACGGGGCATATCCAGGCAACTGGTCAACATCGTGGTGGCGCGCGACCGGGGCGGCGCCACCATCGATTTTATTGCCGGGCGCGGCGCCCTC
>NZ_JAFCXL010000034.1:0-29840 GCF_049898325.1 Massilia sp. DWR3-1-1
GGGCCATCGACCTGCGCCGCATCGGCAACGCCGAGCGCTTCCTCGCAGCGGCGCTCGGTCACTTCAGCGCTTGAGCTCGAAAGAAACTCAACAGCTAACGGTGAAAGCGCCTTTTTTTTTGGCCGATCCGGTAGCAGGGCGAAAAAAAACCGCCCAGGGGGCGGTTGCGCTTGTCAGGCCGGCGGACCTGACGGGCATGCAAGCCATCACAGGCCGGCGATGCCCTCGTGCGCGACGGGCGCGTCGATCTTCGGCTCGGCCGGCGCGCTCTTGACGACCACCGGTGCGGGTGTCGTGAAGGTGGGCACGTTCTTGCCCGTGGCCACTTGCTTGAGCTTGCGGTATTCGGCCAGCACGCGCGAGCCGTAGCCGGCATCGTTTTCGAAGGCGGCAGCGCCAACATAGGTTTTCAGGCCCGCTTCGATGGAACCGCCCCGGTTGACGTAATCCTTGAGGATCAAGGCGCCGACGCGGATATTGGCCACCGGATTGAGGGCCGCCTGGACCCCGCCCATGTGCTGGAATTTGGCGTGGTGCACCTTCGACATGACCTGCATGAGGCCCTGCGCGCCCACCGGGCTTTCCGCAAACGGGTTGAGGCCCGATTCGATCGCCATCACCGCAAGGATGAGCAGGGGATCAATTTTGACGTCTTTTGCCGTCATGTATGCAGTCGATACCAGCATGTTGGCAGCGTCGCCCGCAACGCGATAACGCTTGGACAACCATGAAGTAACAAATTGTTGCTGCTTCTGGTTGCCCATCAAGGCTTTTTCTTCGGCCGTCAGGGGTACCGGGGCTGCTTCGACCGCCGCGGAGGGCGCCGTGGCCGGTGCTTCCATCAGGGCCGACAGTTGCGGCGCTGCTGGCGCCGCGGCGGCCAGCGGGGCGGCCTGGTTGGGCGCGATGAGCAACGATACTTTTTGCGCCACGTCGGGACGCACGTACAGGACGGCGGCGACGGTGACTGCGGAGAGACCAAGAACGGTCAGGGTGTGTTGCGCGGTGGTCGCAAGACCACGGGCCGTTTTGCTTACGGAAAACCACATAGCTGGCTGGCGAGCCATTGATTGGGCGAACTTTGCTGTCGCCCCGTTGAAACGATTTATCATCGAATTCCCCTTTGTCGCGGAAAAAGCTCTGCCCACGGCGCTACTTACGCGCTGTCGGATGGCTCATGCCGTGCATCAGAAATATCGTCTACCGTCGCTGCTGCGTACGATTAACGCCGTCATTGCCTGCTCTAGCTGATCGTTCCCTGAGGTATTGAATCAGTGGTCAAACAACTCTGTTCGGGGGTTAGGACAGACGTCCTGTGAAAACACTCCTTAAAAATGTCATGTGGCGCCCCGACGCCGTGAATGTATGAGACCGGCTAAAATTGCATTTTGGGGGTCATAATCCCCGCCGAAAACGCCTGCCTCATCAACTTGGGTGGATTGTAAAAGCCGACTTATACGAAGTCAATACTAGCACGGAGTTCCTTTATAACTTTTGAATCTGACTTTTTCGGCCCAAGCCCATCAATAGGCTGTGAAATCAACCACTTGGGCTACTAAGTTGATAACTCCGTCGCGCTAACGAAAAAAGCAAAAAAACGATGATTTATACTGATTTGCGTGATTTTATTTCTCAATTGCAAGAAATGGGCGAATTAAAGCGCATTTCTACCCCCGTTTCGCCCCATCTGGAGATGACCGAGGTGTGCGACCGCGTGTTGCGGGCCGCTGGTCCGGCGCTGTTGTTCGAGCAGCCGACCGGCCACACCATCCCCGTGCTGGGCAATCTGTTCGGCACGCCGAAACGGGTGGCGCTGGGCATGGGCGCCGACGACGTCAGCGAACTGCGCAAGATCGGCCACCTGCTGGCGCGCCTGAAAGAGCCGGAGCCGCCGAAGGGTTTCAAGGACATGCTGGGGATGGGCTCGCTGGTGAAGGCGGTATGGGACATGTCGCCCAAGGAAATCAAAGGGGCCGCCTGCCACGACATCGTGTGGGAGGGCGCCGACGTCGACCTGGCGCGCCTGCCGATCCAGTACTGCTGGCCGGGCGACGCCGCCCCCTTGATCACCTGGGGGCTGGTGATCACCCAGGGACCGAACAAGAAGCGCCAGAACCTTGGTATATATAGACAGCAGGTAATTGGCCCCAATAAAGTGATCATGCGCTGGCTGGCGCACCGGGGCGGGGCGCTCGATTTCCGTGAGCATGCCATCGCCACCAAGGGGGCGCCGTATCCCATCGCGGTCGCGCTGGGCGCTGATCCGGCCACCATCCTCGGCGCCGTCACGCCGGTGCCGGACAGCCTGTCGGAATACCAGTTCGCCGGCTTGCTGCGCGGCAGTCGCACCATCCTCACCAAGGCCATCGGCAGCGCCTTGCGGGTGCCCGCGTCGAGCGAGATCGTGCTGGAAGGGCATATTTTGCCGGACCCGAATCACCCGAGCGGCTACGAGCACGCCCTCGAGGGGCCGTTTGGCGATCACACGGGGTATTACAATGAGCAGGACAGCTTTCCCGTGTTCACCATCGAGCGCATTACCATGCGCCGTGATCCGATTTATCACTCGACCTACACGGGCAAGCCGCCCGACGAGCCGGCCGTGCTGGGAGTGGCGCTCAACGAGGTGTTTATTCCTCTGCTGCAAAAGCAGTTCAGCGAGATCACCGATTTTTACCTGCCGCCGGAAGGTTGCAGCTACCGCATGGCGGTGGTGCAGATGAAAAAGCAGTACGCGGGCCACGCCAAGCGCGTCATGTTCGGTGTCTGGAGTTTTCTGCGCCAGTTCATGTATACCAAGTTCATCGTGGTGGTCGACGAAGACGTCAACATCCGCGACTGGAAGGAGGTGATCTGGGCCATCACCACCCGCGTCGATCCGCTGCGCGACACCACGCTGGTCGACAATACGCCGATCGATTATCTCGATTTTGCCTCGCCCGTGAGCGGCTTGGGCAGCAAGATGGGGATCGACGCCACCAACAAGTGGCCCGGTGAAACCAATCGTGAATGGGGCACGACGATTGCCATGTCGCCCGAGATCAAGGCCAGGGTCGATGCAATGTGGCAGGAGTTGGGTATTTGATTGGGTGTGCTCCTACACGCGATGCGGAATTTTCTGATACGCGTGGGGCGCCGGCAGGTCTAAGCTGGTGTTTTCTTCAAACGAGGAGAACCATTGTGGCAACCAGCAAAGACGACAACACCAAGGGGACCCGGGGCGGCACGCCTGAGCAGCACGCCGAGGCGGGGCGCCAGAGTCACAAGAACGACACCTCGCGCCAGTCCGGTGCGGGCGGTTCGGGTGGCGCCGCGGGCAGTGGCAGTGGCGGCAGTGGCAGCGGCACGCGCGGCGGCACACCCGAGCAGCATGCGGAGGCGGGGCGCCAGAGCCATAAGAACGACGGCTCGAGCCAGTCCGGCAGCGGCGCTTCCGGTGCCGGCAGCGCCGGCTCTGGCGGCAGCCGTGGCGGCACCCCCGAGCAACATGCCGAGGCAGGGCGCCAGAGCCACAAGAACGACGATCGCAAATAGGCCGCAGGGCGGTCGGGGTTCAGCCGGCCGCCCCTTGCGCCCCTTGTTGCAGGCGAATTTTTTTTACGCGCCTGTCCGCGCGCGCGGGGCCTTCGTCCCGCTGCCAACAGCGCTTTTACTAAACGGGTCAAGTCGGATATAATGAGCGCTGGCGGGCCCCTGCGCATCGTGGCATGGCTAACCTGGTCAGGTCGGGAACGAAGCAGCCACGGCTATTACCCATGAGTGCCGCAGATCAGGCTCGCCTCCTCAGTTTTTCAGTGTAGTTCTCCTCCGATGGCACCGTTGCTGCCGTCTCGCTGTTCTCTTGATACCTTTTGTTTTCGCGCCGCCCCGGCACCGTGGCATTGTTGCGCGCAAAACGACCCTTTGCCGGCCTGTGCGGACGCTTTGTCCCCCGCTCCGTCACCGAGTTTGCCCGCTGCGCCGTCCATCTACGGTAAAATCGCGCTATGTCCTATCAAGTCCTCGCCCGCAAATACCGCCCCCGCAACTTCGACACCCTCGTTGGCCAGGAGCACGTCGTGCGTGCCCTCACGCATGCCCTGGAAACGGGGCGCCTGCACCATGCCTACTTGTTTACCGGCACGCGCGGGGTGGGCAAGACGACCTTGTCGCGCATCCTGGCCAAGGCGCTCAATTGCATCGGTCCCGATGGCAATGGCGGCATCACCGCCACGCCATGCGGCGTGTGCGACGCCTGCACCGCCATCGATGCCGGCCGCTTTGTCGACTATATCGAGATGGATGCGGCGTCCAACCGCGGAGTCGACGAAATGGCCCAGTTGCTCGAGCAAGCTGTCTATGCGCCGTCGAACGCGCGCTTCAAGGTCTACATGATCGACGAGGTGCACATGCTCACCAACCACGCGTTCAATTCCATGTTGAAAACGCTGGAGGAGCCACCCGAGCACGTCAAGTTCATCCTGGCGACCACTGATCCGCAAAAAATTCCCGTGACCGTGCTGTCGCGCTGCCTGCAGTTCAATCTCAAGCAGATGCCGCCCGGTCACATCATCGATCACCTCGACAATATCCTGGGGCAGGAAGGCATCAGCTTCGAACAACCGGCCTTGCGCCTGCTGGCGCAAGGCGCGCACGGTTCGATGCGTGACGCCTTGTCGCTGACCGACCAGGCGATCGCCTATGCGGCCGGCGCCGTCACGCTCGAAGCAGTGCAGGGCATGCTGGGCGCACTCGACCAGACTTACCTGGTGCGCCTGCTCGACGCGCTATTGGCGCAGGACGGCAGCGACCTGATGGCGGTGGCCGACGAAATGGCCAGCCGCAGCCTGTCGTACAACGGCGCCCTGCAAGACCTGGGCACCTTGCTGCACCGGATCGCGCTGGCGCAGTCGGTGCCGGCAGCGGTGCCGCAGGATTTGCCGGAGCTGGCCGATATCGTTCGCCTGGCGGCCGCCTTCGACGCCCAGGAAGTGCAATTGTTCTATCAAATTGCCGTGCACGGCCGCAACGAAATCGGCCTCGCGCCGGATGAGTACGCGGGTTTTACCATGACCTTGCTGCGCATGTTGGCCTTCCGTCCGGGCAATGGTGGCGCCGAAGTGGCGCCGTCGGCGGCCGCCGCGACGCGGCCGGCGCCGGCGCGCGCAGCGGGCGCGCCAGCACGGCCGGCGGCGGTGGCCACGGCCAGCCATGCTGCGGTGGTGCCGGCGCAACAGCGTCCGCCGCCGGCCGCCATGCCAGCGCCCCCGTCACCGCCGCCGCCGTCCACGGGGCAGGTGGCAGCCGCGGCCGCGCCCGCCGCCGTCGCGCCCGCCATGAACTCGGCGCGGGCGGCCATCAACGCCGCCCTCGAAGCGGCGCGCTCGGCCAGTCGTGGCCAGAACGCCGGCGCCAAGCGGCCGACGGCCATGTCGAACCAGGCGGCGGCGGTGGCCGCTGCGGCGGCGCCGCCGGCGCTCGCGCCGGCCGCGCCGGTCCGGCCAGCACCGCCAGTGGCAAGCGCGGCTGCGCCATCGGCGCCGCCGCCGTGGGCGACAGCGGCCGAGCCGGCCAGTGTCGCGCCAGTCCAGGACCGCGTGCCGGCCCCGCCTGCCGAGCCGGTCGAGGATGACGGTCCGCCATCGTGGGTCACGGAATTTTCCGACGACAGCGCGTTGGCGCCAGCGGCCGTAACGAGCCCCACCCCGGTGCCAGCGGCGACGTCGCGCGCGCCTGAACCTGCCCGTCCGCCCTACCTGATCACCGCTGTGCCCGCCATCGACTGGGACGGCAACTGGCCGGCGCTGGCGGCCACCTTGTCCCTGCGCGGGGTGGCGCAACAGCTGGCCATGCAGACCGAACTGGTCGAGTGCATCAGCGATGGCCAGCAAAGCACGTTTCGCTTGCGGGCGCCGATCGACACCTTGCGCGCCAGCGGCAACACCGACAAATTGCTGGCGGTGTTGCAGGAGCGTTTCCCCGTCACCCGGGTCGCCGTCGAAGTCGAGCTCGGCCCCGTCTGGTACACCGCCAGCGTCGAGGCCAAGGCCTGGCGCGAGCAGGTGCTGCAGGAGGCCGAGCAGACCGTCGCCGCCCACCCTTTCGTCCAGGAGATGGGACGCCAGCTCAATGCGTTTGTCGTGCAGGGGTCGGTGCGTCCGCCCGCCACCGCCTGAGCGGCGTTCGCACGGTCCGACGCCAGTTCCTTTATAGTTGCCACTTTTTAGATTTCGGAGAATTTCACCATGATGAAGAACCAGCTCGCAGGCTTGATGAAGCAGGCCCAGGCCATGCAAGACAATATGAAAAAAGCGCAGGAAGCGCTGGCGCTGGTGGAAGTCGAAGGGCAGTCGGGCGCAGGCCTCGTCAAGATCGTGATGACTTGCAAGAATGACGTCAAGCGGGTGTCGATCGACCCATCGCTGCTCGCTGACGACAAGGACATGCTCGAAGACCTCGTCGCCGCCGCCTTCAATGATGCCGTGCGCAAGGCGGAAGCGACCTCCGCGGAAAAAATGGGCGGTCTGACCTCCGGCATGGCTTTGCCGCCAGGCTTCAAGATGCCGTTCTGATGGCGCTGACCACAGCGCCCAGCGTCGGCGTCCGGCAGCCATAGACGATGGCCAAGGCGTTCGACTTTCTGACGGAAGCACTGCGCCGCCTGCCCGGGGTGGGCCCCAAGTCGGCCCAGCGCATGGCGTTCCACCTGCTGCAACATGACCGTGAGGGCGCCGAAATGCTCTCGCGCGCACTCTACCAGGCTGTCGACAGCGTCCACCACTGCGCCCTGTGCAACACGTTTTCGGAAACCGATGTGTGCGAGCTGTGCCAGGACGAGGACCGCGAGCGCAGCCTGCTGTGTGTCGTCGAAACCCCGGCCGACCAGATGATGATCGAGCAGACCCTCACGTACAAAGGCTTGTATTTCGTGCTGATGGGTCGCCTGTCGCCGCTCGATGGCATCGGTCCCAAGGACATCCACCTCGACAAGCTGATCAGCCGCGCCGCCGACGGCGTGGTCGGTGAAGTGGTGCTCGCCACCAATTTTACCAACGAGGGCGAAGCGACCGCCCACTACATCAGCGAAATGCTCAAGGCGCGCGGCCTGCGCGTGTCGCGCCTGGCGCGGGGCGTGCCGGTCGGCGGCGAGCTCGAATATGTCGATGCCGGCACGATCGCACGGGCCATGCTCGATCGGCGCGACACCTGAGCAAACATGGTGGGCGCTTTAGTTTGATGAGTCTCAAATATGGCGAAAAGGGCACTGCTAAGGTAGTTCTATCCATTTTGGGTAGCCAGCATGCACCTCGTCGACATCACCATGTTTTATGCGGCCGAAGGCGGTGGGGTCAGTACTTACCTCAATGCCAAGTCGCGCTGGCTGGCGCAGCACAGCGATATTCGCCATAGCATTCTCAGCCCCAATATTCGCACGGTGCGCGCGGGGGCGCCGGGGCGCATTCACCTTCCATCGATCCCGTTTCCCGGCATTCACGGCTACCGCATGCCGCTATCGGTGCGCTCGTCCGCGGCCCTGCTGCGCGCCATGCGACCTGATCTGATCGAGGCGGGCGATGCCGGCCACTGCGCGTGGGCGGCGCTGCGTGTGCGCGATGCGCTGGCAATTCCGGCGGTGGCCTACTATCACTCCGATCTGCCACGCCTGATGCGCCGCCGCTTCGGTGCCAGCGCCAGTCGCGGCGCCGCTCGCTACCTGGCGCGGCTGTACCGGCAGTTCGACCTGGTGCTGGCCCCCAGTCGGCTGATGGTCGAGCAGTTGGCCGCAATGGGCGTTGCCGGCGCCATCCACCAGCCGCTGGGCATCGACGCCACCGTGTTTCGCCCGCTGGCGGGGCGCGCCGGCTTGCGCGACAAGCTCAATCTCGCCGCCGATGCCCGCCTGCTCGTGTATGCGGGACGTTTTACCGCCGAGAAAAAACTTGATCTGCTGCTTGCCGCGCTGCGCATGCTGGGGCCACCGTACCACTTGCTGCTGATCGGCGGTGGCGGCAACATTGCCGCCCATCCCGCCATCACGCGCCTGCCGTTTTGTCGCGACCAGCGCGTGCTGGCGCGCCTGCTCGCTGGCTGCGACGTACTGGTCCATCCGGGCGATTGCGAAACGTTTGGCCTGATCGTCCTCGAGGCCATGGCCTGTGGTTTGCCCGTGGTGGCCACCGGCGGCGCGATCACGGAACTGGTCGACGAGCGCAGCGGGGTGGTGGTGCGCCCGGACAGCGCCGCCAGCCTGGCCGAAGGCATCGCCGCCATTTACGACGGCGACCGCGCCGCCCTGGGCAGTGCCGCCCGGCGCCGCGCCTGCGAGCACTACGACTGGAACCAGATTACCCCCCAGTTACTGCGTCGTTACGGCCGTTTGCTGGCCCGCGGTCTTACCAACGAACTCGACATGGAACGCCTGTATGCGGCCGCCCGTCGGACCGAACTGACGGTCGATCGCCGTGCCCAACTGGCGCGAGACTATGTGGCCGATTGATCGCCCCGTCCTGTGCGTGTCGATTCACGACGTCGCCCCTGCCACCTGGGCCGACTGCATGGTGCTGTACCAGGCCGTGCGCGACGTTGCGCCCCACTTGCCGCTGACCTGGCTGGTGGTGCCCCGTTACCATGGCCGTTCTCCACGAGCGCCGGCGATGGAGGCGACGCTGGGCCAACTGCTGGCCGATGGCCACGAACTGGCGCTGCACGGCTACACCCACCTCGACAGCGCGCCCCGGCGCCGCGGCCTGTGCAATCGCTTCGTGCGCGAGGTCTACACCACCGGCGAAGGCGAGTTTTCCGCGCTGGACGAGGAGGAAGCGCTGCGGCGGCTCGATCTGGGCCTGGCCTGGTTTGCCGAGCGGGGCTGGCCGGTCGACGGCTTCGTGCCGCCAGCCTGGCTGGCTGGGCCCGGCGCGCGCAAGGCGGTGAGGCAGCGGCCGTTTGCCTACACCACCTCGCTCACCCACTTCCATTGTTTGCATCGCCAGCACAGCGTGTATTCGCCCTCGCTGATGTACTCGGCGCGCAACGCCAGTGGCCGTGCGCTGTCGCCGCCCCTGGCACAGGCGCTGGCGCTGGCATTGCGGTCGAATCGGCTGCTGCGCCTGGGCCTGCATCCGGCCGACGCCCGCCATCGGGCGCTGCTGCGCCATGCCCAGGCCCTGCTGGAAAAACTGCTGGCGCAGCGCCAGCCGCTGACCAAGAGCGGCTTTGCCGCCAGTGATGGGGCGCGGACCACGACGATACAAGCGCCGCAACTGCAGTTTTCCAGTGCCAGCGCCACTGCCGACTCCTCCCGCCGCACCATTGGTAGCACCAGTAGTAGCACCAGTAGCGGCACCAACGGCACCAACGGCAGCATCAGTCGCAGCATGAATGGCCGCACCGGTGGATGCACAAACAGCAGCACAAACAGCGGCACAGACAGCAGCACAAACAGCGGCACAGACAGCAGCACAGACAGCAGCACAGACAGCAGCACAGACAGCAGCACCAACGGCCGCAACAACTGCCCTATCAACAACGGCGCCACTACATGCAGCAACCGCCGCACCTGTGCCGGCGATGCCATGCCGGACCCCGGCGCCAACGGGGCAATGGTCAACCGCGTCGGCGCTCTTGCGACTTGCACGCCAGCGCCGTTGCTGTAGTGGATCTGTAGTGGACCGTGCAGCTCGAGCGAGCGTGTCAGCCCGGTAAGCCGGCTGCGCCCGCAAGCTTGCCGCTTGCGGTTGACCACTTATCGGTTGGCGCTTGCCCCTTACCGAATGCCGCTTACCGCCCCCACCGGCCACCACCACCCCAATAGGGATGGCCACCCCAGCCGCCATACAGATAGGTCGAGTTGCTGTAGCGGGTTATTTCTTCCTTGGTGCTCAACTGCAGTACACAATTGCGCCATAGATCCGAGTTGGCGGTATAGCCCAGCCGCACGCAGGCGGGGCCAAATTCGATGATGATGCGGTCCATGTCCGCTTGCTGCTTGAGCGCGCGTTCCTGCGGTGTGGAACATGCTGTCAAGCAAAGTGCGCTCACGGCAGCCAGAAGCAAGGTGCGCATGGCGGTCTCCCTTCGTCGGTACGGTTGCTACAGCTTAGGCGCCGTCCCGTGCGTACCCATGATGCATATCAATCGTGCACGGTGAGAAAAAAGTCGTCGCCTATGCGAGCTGATTTCTCGCTTTCATCCTTTTCAGGCAAGATCGGAAGCTGGAAAAATTCATCATGAACGCGGGAGACGGCGATGGGCACTGCACGCACCAGGCGGTGGGGTACAGGTGTCGCGCTGGTGCTGGCGACGCTGTTGCTGCTGGCCTGGTGCCTTATCTGGCTGTACCTGCGCGCCAGTCTGCCCCAGCTCGACGGCGTGCGCCAGGCGGCGGGCCTGGCCGGGGTCGTCACGGTGGCGCGCGATGCGCGCGGGGTGCCGCTGCTGACGGCGGCCAGCCGCGCCGACCTGGCGTATGCCACCGGCTTCCTGCACGCCCAGGAGCGCTTTTTTCAGATGGATCTGATGCGGCGCGCCGGCGCCGGCGAACTGGCCGAGCTGTTCGGCGCCCGCGCGCTTGCGCCCGACCGCAGCCACCGTCTCCATCGCTTTCGTGCGCGCGCCGAGGCCATGTTGGCGCGCATGCCGGCGGACGATCGCGCTTTTCTCGAGCGCTATGTCGCCGGTGTCAATGACGGCCTGGGTGCCCTGACGGCGCGGCCGTTCGAATACGCCTTGCTGGGCGCCGCGCCGCGGCCCTGGCAGGCGGCCGATTCGCTGCTGGTGGGGTGGGCCATGTACTTCGATCTGCAGGGCATGCAAGAGCCGCGCAAGCTGGCGCGCGGCTGGGTGGCCGACCATACGGACGCGGCGCAGCGCGCCTTCCTGCTGCCCGCGGCGAGCGCGTTCGACGCGCCGCTCGACGCCGAATCGGTCGCGCTGCCGCCGATGCCGTTGCCGCCGACGGCGCCCGCCTGGTGGGGTGCGGGCGCGCTGCCAGCGCCAAGCGCGGCGGGCGGCGCGGGGGCGCTGCGCAGCGCCATGGGCGCCATGCCGGGCGATGGCGACGGCACCGCGGCGGTCGGCAGCAACAACTGGGTATTGGCCGGCAGCCGCAGCGCCAGCGGCCGCGCCATCGTCTCGAACGACATGCACCTTGGCCTGCAACTGCCCGTCACCTGGTACCGGCTGGCGATGCAGTTTGTCGACGCCGGCGGCCAGCCACGCCGGCTGGCCGGGCTGACCTTGCCGGGCGCGCCGCCGCTGCTCACGGTGGGCAGCAACGGCCGCGTGGCTTGGGGCTACACCAATGCGTACGGCGATTTTCTCGACCTGGTGGAGGTGGCCGTGGACCCGGCCGACGCCAGCCGCGTACGCGCGGCCTCGCGCTCGCTGCAGGTCGTGGTGACGCTCGAGACCATCGTCGTCAAGGGCGCCCCGGCCGAGCGCCTGGCGGTGCGCGAGACGGACCTGGGGCCGCTGCGCAGCATCGACGGGCGCACCTACGCCGTGCACTGGATCGCCCACCATCCGGCGGCGCTCAATCTGCGCCTGCGCCAGCTTGAGTCGGCCGACACGCTGGCGCAAGCCTTGCAGGTGGCCGCGGGCGTCGGCGTGCCGGCGCAAAATTTCGTCGCCGGCGACGCTGCCGGGCATATCGGCTGGACCATCACCGGGCCGTTGCCGCGGCGGGCGCCGGCCGCGCCAGGTGCGCTGCGCGATGCCAGCTTTCCGCTGCTGCACGATGGCGCCGCGACCAGCTGGGACGGGGTGCTGGCGCCGTCCGACTATCCGGCCCTGAGCGACCCCGCTGGCGGGCAGCTCTCGACGGCCAACAGCCGCCAGCTGGCCGGGCCGCAGGCGGCGCTGATCGGCGACGGCGGTTTCGACCTGGGCGCGCGCAACGGCCAGGCCCGCGATGCCTTGCGCGCGCTCGGCGCCGGCGCCGACGTGGCCAGCGTGTACGGGGTGATGCTCGACGACCGCGCCGTGTTCGCCGAACGCTGGCGCCGGCGCGCCCTGGCGCTGCTCGACAGCGCCGCCATCGAAGGGCATCCGCTACGCGCCGAATTTGCCCGCCTGCTGCGGGACAGCTGGAGCGGGCACGCCAGCGTCGACTCGAGCGGCTACCGGCTGGCGCGCGGTTTCATGTGGGCCTTGCACGAGCAGGCCTATGGCCGCGCCAATGCCGCGCTGGCGGCGATCGATCCGCGCGCGGACATGCACGGCGCCAGTGCGCGCTGGCCGGCGGTGATGGAGCGCCTGCTCGACGAGCAGCCGCCCGGCTGGCTGCCGGCCGGGTACGGGAGCTGGCGCGCGTTCGAGCTGGCCGCGGTCGATCGCCTGGCCGCGCGGTTGACGGCCGACGGCGCGCCGCTGGCGGCGGCCACCTGGGGCCGGCGCAACACGGCGGCGATTGCCCATCCCATCACGGTGGCGCTGCCGATCCTGCGGCCCTGGCTGGCGGCGCCGCCCGATCAACTGCCCGGCGACGCCCATATGCCGCGCGTGGCCGGCAGCAAATTCGGCCAGTCCGAACGCATGACGGTCAGTCCGGGCCTGGAGGAGCAGGGCGTTTTCAACATGCCGGGCGGCCAGAGCGGCCATCCATTGTCGCCGTATTTCATGGCGGATCACGCCGACTGGCTGGCGGGCCGCCCCGGTCCCTTGTTGCCAGGGCCGGCCGTCCACCGTCTGCGCCTGGAGCCGGCAGCGGGGCGTATCGCGCGCGCACCGATGCCATCAGCACGCGCGCCTTACTTGACCTTGTCCAGAAAGGGCAGCGACGTGCCCTGAGCTATTTGCAGGCGCTCGGCGATCGACTCGTGCGGCGACGGATGGCCCAGGTGGAAGCCCTGCACCATGTCGCAGCCATACTCCTGCAGCAGCGTCAGTTGGGCGTCCGTCTCGACCCCTTCGGCCACCACCACCATGCGCAGGCCGTGCGCCATGGCGATGATGGCGCGGGTGATGGCGGCGTTTTCGGCGTCCTGCGGCAGGCCGCTGATGAAGCTCTTGTCGATTTTCAGGGCGCGCACATCGAAGCGCTTGAGGTAGTTCATCGACGAGTAGCCGGTGCCGAAGTCGTCGATCGACAACTGCACGCCGATTGCCCGCAACTGCTCCATGGTCGCCATGGTGGCGCGGGCGTCGTCCATCAGGGTGCCCTCGGTCAGCTCCAGTTCGAGCAGCCGGGGATCGAGCCCGCTGTCGTGCAGGGCCGATTGCACCATCAGGCTCAGATTGTCGTCCTTGAACTGCTTGGCCGACAGGTTGACCGCCATGCGGATGCTGCGGCCGCCGCCGCGCTGCCAGGCGCGCGCCTGCAGGCAGGCGGTGCGCAGCACCCATTCGCCGATCGGCACGATCAGCCCGGTGTCCTCGGCCAGCGGGATGAATTCGTTGGGCGAGATCAGGCCCCGCTCCGGGTGGCGCCAGCGCACCAGCGCTTCGACGCCGACGATGTCGCCGCTGGGCACGTCGATCTGCGGCTGGTACAGCAGGTACAGTTCCTGGTTCTTCAGGGCGCGCCGCAAGCCCACTTCCAGCTTCACGTGGCTCATGATCTGCATGGTCAGCGAAGAGCTGTACAGCTTTGCGTTGTTCTTGCCGCAGTTCTTGGCGTGGTACATGGCGGTGTCGGCAAACTTGAGCAGGGAGTCGCAATCGTCGCCATCTTCGGGGAACAGCGAGATGCCGATGCTGGCGGTGCAAAAAATCTCGTTGCCTTCGATGATGAACGGGCGCCGCATCGCTTCCTTGACGCGGTGGGCGACGTTGAGCGCATGGTCGACCCGTTCCAGGTCCGGGATGAGGATGGTGAATTCGTCGCCGCCCAGGCGGGCCAGGTTGCTCGTGTGTTCGCCCCGCGATACCAGGTCGGTGGGGCGGGTGGTGTCGCGCAGGCGCTCGGAGACCACCTTGAGCAAATGGTCGCCCACGTTGTGGCCGAGCGTGTCGTTGACGCGTTTGAACGCGTCGAGGTCCATGAACAGCACGGCAAACTTCTTGTTGCCGATCTTCGAGCGGTGCAGTTCGCGCTCGAGCGTTTCCAGGAACGCCTGGCGATTCGGGATGCCGGTCAGGCTGTCGCAGTACGCGAGCCGGCGAATCTGTTCTTCCGTTCGTTTGCGTTCGCTGATGTCGCGCACCAGTCCGAGCACCTCGCCCGGCCCGGTGGCGACCAGCCGCGCTTCGAAATGGTGGACCGTGCCAAAGCGCGTCAGTTCGTAGTCGACCGAGCGGATATGCTGGGTTTCCAGCACCGCGCGCATCTGTTCGAGCAGGCGGTCGGCGATCGGGCGCGGCAACACTTCCGTGATGTGCTTGCCGATGCAGGCCTCGGCGGCGAATATGGCGCCGTTGTCGCCGCCGGCGCGGCTGCCCTGGCCGGCGCCGGTGCGCTCGCGGCCCGGCCATTCGCGGCCCGGCCATTCGCGCCCCGGCCATTCGTGGCCCGGCCATTCGCGCCCGGTCCAGGCGGCGCCGGAGCGGTCGTGGCCGGGTTCGTAGTCAAGGAAGAAGCCGTCGCCGTTGAGGCGGAAGAAGGTGTCCGGGATGGCCGCCAGCACGGCGCGGTTCTGGGCGTCGGCCATGCGCAGGCGGACGATGGCGTCGCTCGCGCGCAGCACGTAGAGCACGCGGTGGCCGAGAATCGGCCAGTTGATCGGCTTGGAGACGAAGTCGGTGGCGCCCACTTCATAGGCGTTGGTGACCGCTTCGATATCGTCGCCGCCAGTGACCATGATGATCGGCACGGGCGCGCCCGTCTCGATGCGGCGGATTTCGCGGCAGGCTGAAAAGCCGTCCATGTTCGGCATCTCCACGTCGAGCAGGATCAGGTCCGGCGCCATGCTCTGGAAATACGTCACCGCCTGCACGCCGTCTTCGGCTTCGATGCCGTCGAGGCCGACGTGGCCCAGCATTTCCAGCATCAGCAGGCGCATCACGGGATCGTCATCGGCCACCAGCACGACACCACGTTTGTTGGGGGGGAGTGAGGCCATGTCAGGTTTCCTTCTCCAGGATTGCATCGAGCGAATCGCGCACTGCGAGAAATTCGTGCTCCATCTCGCCGAGGAGGCGGGCGGCGCCCTCGGTGCTGTTGTTGCGGCCCAGCAGTTCGAGGTCCTTGCACATCTGCGCCAGCGCCTCGGCGCCGACGTTGGCGCTGCTCGACTTGAGGCTGTGGGCGACCTTGCGCAGGCCGCCCGTGTCGACTGCGGCAAGCGCCGCGCGCAGGGCCACGAACTGGCGCGGCGTGTCGCCGACGTAGGCGCGCACGACGCGCTGGACCAGCACGTCGCCACGCTCGGCCGACAGGGCGCGGATGTTGTCGAGGGCGTGGCTGTTGATGGCATCGCGGGCGCTGGCGGGCCGGGCCACCGGCGCGGCGGCGGCGGCCGGCGCCGGCGAACGCAGCGGCGGCATCGGCCCGATCGGATCGTTGGCCGGCGCCGATTCGGCCGCCCGCGCCCCGCCCGTCAGGGGCAGGGTGATCCAGCGGCCGAGCAGGGCGCTCAGCTGGGATTGCGTAAACGGTTTACTTAGATAGTCGTCCATGCCGGCGGCCAGGCAGGTTTCGCGGTCACCCTGCAGGGCATTGGCGGTGATGGCGATGATCGGCACGCCGCGCATGCCCTTGGTGTCGCGTTCGAGGCGGCGGATTTCGGCGGTGGCCGCCATGCCGTCCATCACCGGCATCTGGCAGTCCATCAGCACGATGTCGTAATCGCTCTCGCGCGCCGCCTGCAGCGCTTCGGCGCCGTTGCGGGCGCAGTGCACCGACAGGCCCAGGCTGTCGAGCATGGCGGTGGCCACTTCGACGTTGACGGGATTGTCCTCGGCCAGTAGCACGCGGCGCTGACCCGATGGGGCGCTGGCGCGGTGCGGGCCCGGCGTGGAGCGTGCCGCCGCCGGCGCGGGCATCGGCGCAGCGTGCGCTGGCGCGGGCATTGGCGCGGCGTCCACCGGCGCGCGCGTGCGCGCGGCCAGGCACTCGAACAGGTCGCCCGGGCGCACCGGCTTGATCAACTGGTAGGCCACGCCCGCTTCGCGCCGCTGCACGGGGTCGGCGGCCAGGCGGTTGTCGCTGATGAGCACGATGCGGGTGGCACGGCTGGCCGGCTCGGCGCGGATCGCGGCGGCCAGCGACAAGCCGCTGGTGCGCGCCAGCGCCATGTCGATCACGGCCAGATCGTACGGCCGGCCGGCGCGGGCGGCGGCGTCGAGCCGCTGCGCGGCCAGCAGCGAACTGTCGACGCAGTCGCAGTCGAGCTGCCAGGCCATTGCCTGCTCGGCCAGCTGCTCGCGGCTGGCGGTATGTTCGTCGACAATCAGCACGCGCTGCCCTTCGATCTCGGTAAGCGAAAAGCCCGGCTCGTCCGGATCGACGCGCCGCTTGTCGAAACTTACCGTGAACCAAAAGATGGAGCCTTGCGTTAAAGCATTGTCGACGCCAATGCGTCCGCCCATCAACTCCACCAGTTGCCGCGAGATGGCCAGGCCCAGCCCGGTACCGCCATATTTGCGCGTGGTCGAGCCATCGGCCTGCGAAAACGCTTCGAAGATGCGCTCGCGCGCCTCGCGTGAGACGCCGATGCCGGTGTCATGGACCTCGAAGCGCAAGGCGCAGGCCTGCTGATCCTCGCCGCAGATCTGCACGCTGGCGCGGATACGGCCGTGGTCGGTAAATTTGATCGCATTGCCCAGCAGGTTCGCCATGATCTGGCGCAAGCGGTTCGGATCGCCGCAGATGGCCACCGGGATGTTGTTGGCGATATCGAAGTCGAGGGCGATACCCTTGTGCTGCGCTTGTGGCGCGTACACATTGTTGATGTCGTCGAGCAGGTCCCACAAATTGAAGTTGATGTACTCGACGGACAACTTGCCCGCCTCGATCTTGGAAAAATCGAGGATGTCGTTGATGATCACCAACAGGTGTTCGCCGGAGCTTTTCACCAGGTGGGTGTACTTGCGCTGGGTTTCCGTCAGCTTGGTACCGAGCAGCATTTCCGTCATGCCCAGCACGCCGTTCATGGGGGTGCGGATTTCGTGGCTCATGGTGGCCAAAAAAGCGCTTTTTGCACGGCTGGCCGCTTCGGCGGCGTTCTTGGCCTTTTCCAGTTGCTCGGTGCGCACGCCCACTTGCCGCTCGAGTTCCTTGCGATGGTCGATCAGCGCCGCGCCGCGCTCCTCGATCTGGGCCAGCATGTCATTGAAGCTGTCGATCAGGGCGCCCAGCTCATCGGTGCGCTGGTGCTCGATGCGCAAGGTGAAATTCTGGCTGCGCGAGACCTGCCTGGCCGTATCGATCAGCTTCGTCAGCGGGTCGGCGATGCTGCTTTTGAAGCGGCTCGCCAGCAGCAGCGACACCAGCAGCGAGCCGCACATGGCGGCGGCGATCAGGCCCAGGCCCTTGCCGATGTCGCGCCACATGGCGCTCAGGTCCGCCTCGATCATGACCACGCCGGCCACGCCGGCCACGCCGTCGCCGCCGATCTCGCGGTACAGGCGCATGCGCGTGTTCCACAGGGCACGCCCGCCCAGATTGGCGCTCGCCAGCGAAGCGGCGTCCAGGCCGATGTCGTCGACGTCGGTGAACACGTCGTCGCCGTGGTCGGGGGCGACATAGCGGGCAAACACCTTGCCGTGACGGTCGAACAGGATGGCGCCGGCAATTTCTTCCTTGGCTTTCAAGGCCGACAAGGTGGTCTGGGCGGCAGCGCGGTCGTTAAACTGCAAGGCATGCACGCTGTTGGCGCCGATCACCCCTGCGAACGAGGACAGCTGCATCGCTTCATCCTTGCGATGATTGGCCACCGACACGACGGCAAACGCGATGAACACGACGAGCAGCGCGGTGCCCGTCGAGAGGAACGAGATGATCGTCAGTTTCTGATTCAGGCTGCAGCGCGCAAATTTCAGCATGGCTCGCCTTCCTTGACGGAATGGGTGGAACATCAGGCGCCGGGGCCGTTCTTCGCGGGGATCATGATTCCAGCAGAAAAAATATACGAGGAAAGGTTCTGTATAAGCTTGATATGACGCAAACGGTTATGGTCTTGACGGCAACATGAGGGGTACATTCCCCGCCCAATCCACGGGGCCGAACGGCTGCCGGCCCGGACCTGGCGCGGCCCGCTCGCCGTCCCGCCATCACGCAATGGGCCGGTGGCGCACACCGCTTCGGCGCCCCACGCAATAGCCCGTTATGCGCGTGCCAGCCATGCAACATCGATTTCAATTCCGACACGAAACAACAAGAAGCTTGGTGTTACACTCGATTTTGATCGGAGACACAATTTCGGACGGCGCGGAGAATTGTCTCAAGGCAATTTTTCTACTATGATGGGATGCATTACATCCACTGACCTGCAGATGGCCGCCACCGATACCTCCTCCTTCCCGCTGGTCGATTTGCGCGCCGTGTCCAACAGCGCGCATCAGTGGGTCGCTGTGCATGCGTGGCTGGCGCACGCCGACTGGCACGACGGCCCCGCTGACCCCGACAGCGGGGTCGTCGTGCCCGGCTGGCAAGCGGTGTTCGACGGCGGCGACCTGCTGACCGCCATCGCCCCGCTCGACTGCATCGTCCACCTTGACCGGCCCGGCCTGGTCGACGCCGTGTTGATGGCCAGGCTGCCGCCTTCTCGGGTGGTGCTCGCGGTCGAGCGCGCCGCACTGGACGAGGAGGGCGCCCTGCGCCAGTTGGGCAATCTGCAGCAGGCTGGCTACCGCATCCTGATCGAAGGTGGCGGCGGCCCTGGCGCGCCCTTGCCGGCGACCCTGCGCGGGATTGCCCACGACGGCGCCGCGCCGCTGGCGGTGCCGACGCCGCTGGTAGCGCTGTTCGGTCCGCACCTGGCGCACGGGGTCAACACGGCGGCCTGTTTCGACGCCTGCGCCAAGGCCGGCTTTGCCTGGTTCAGCGGCACCTACGCCTTGCACGACGGCGACGGCGGGCGCGACCCCGATGACGGCACCACGGCGCGGCGCCTGCTGAAACTGCTGGGCTTGCTGCTGGCCGACGCCGACACCCGCGACATCGAAATCGAGCTCAAGCAGGATCCTTCTCTCAGTTACCAGTTGCTGCGGCTGGTGAACTCGGCCGCGTTCGCGCCGGCCACGCCGATCCATGATTTCGCCCAGGCCATCGTGCGCCTGGGCCGGCGCCAGTTGCTGCGCTGGCTGCAACTGTTGCTGTTTGCCCGACCCAGTGCGGACGGCCTGGCCAACCCCCTGTTGCCGATTGCCGCCTTGCGCGCCGCGCAGATCGAGTCGCTGTGCAAGCAGCGCGGTGGCGGGCGCGAGGCGCAGGATCTGGCCTTCCAGGTGGGCGTGTTTTCGCTGCTCGATGTGCTGCTGGGCATGCCGATGGACGCGATCGTCGCCGCCCTGATGTTGCCCGCCGAGACTGCCGGCGCCTTGCTGGAACGGCGCGGCGAAGTGGGGCGCTTGCTGGCGCTGGTGGAGGCCCAGGCGCCGCCCATGTCCATGCTGGCGGCGCTCGAGCTGACGCCGCGGCAATGGTGGCACAGTCAATTGCACGGTTTTCACTGGGCAATCCAGGTCAGCCGGAACCTGTAGGATGAACGTGCACCCCGCCCCGGACTTCATCGCCAGCAGCGGCGCCGTGTGCGACGCGGTGTTGACCATGCGGGGCACGGTGTTGCACGAGGAACTCGGCCGCATCGCCCGCGCCTTGCTGGCCAGCCCGTACGGCGTGTTCGACCCTGACCTGCGCGCTGCCGTGGCACCGGCCGGGGTGGGCCAGTTGCGCCAGAAGGTGGCCGGCGAGGCGGTGGTATTTGGCAGTTTTGTGATGTTCGGCTGTGCCACCTACGGCGCCGACGAGCGCCATCTGCTGGCCAGCCTGGCCCGGCTGACAGCGAGCCTGTTGCAGTTGCGCGCCGCGCAGTGTGACGCCACGCCGGCGCTGGACGAAGCGCAGGCGCGGCTGTCGCGCCAGACGCAAATCATCGACAAGAGCCACGAGTCGGTGCTCACGCTCGACCGCGCCGGCTACGTCACCAGCTGGAACCAGGGCGCCCAGCGCCTGTTCGGCTACAGCGCCGGCGAGGCGATCGGGCAGCACATCCTGTTCCTGTACATCGACGAAGACGCCAGTTTTCCCGACGCCTTTGCCGAGCAGGGCGGGCGCATCATGGAAGTACGCCGCCGCAAGAAGTCCGGCGAAGTGTTCTGGGCCAGCCTGACCTTGACGCCGCTGGTCGACGCGGACCAGGCCGAGACTGGGCTGATCGTCTACATCAGCGACATCACGGCGCGCAAGCAGGCCGAAGAGCGCCTGCACTACCTTGCCTATTACGACGCCCTCACGTGCCTGCCGAACCGGACCTTGCTGGCCAAACTGCTCGAGCAGGGTCTGGCGCTCGCTCAGCGCAACCGTGCGGCCGCATGCGTGCTGTTCATCGACCTGAACCGGTTCAAGTGGATCAACGACACGCTGGGCCGCGCCATCGGCGACGAATTGTTGCGCCAGGTTTCGTTGCGCCTGAAGGGGGCGTTGCGCGAGGAGGACATCGTGGGGCGTTTATCCGGTGACGAATTTGTCGTCGGCCTGTTTGACATCCGTCAGCATTTTGAAGCGACCACGGTGGCGCACAAGTTACAGGCATCGCTGGTGGCGCCGTTCATGATCGAAGGGCACGATTTGCAGGTGGGTGCCAGCATTGGCATCAGTGTGTACCCGCAGGATGGCGAGGATGCGGAAACCTTGCTGCGCCTGGCCGACATTGCCATGGCGCGTGCCAAGCAGGGCCATGACAGCCAGGCCGACAGCATTGCCTTTTACAGTCTCGACATGAACCATGGCATGCACGAGCGCATGCGCATCGAGTCGGGCCTGCGCCACGCCTTGGGCCACGGCCAGTTACTGCTGCACTACCAGCCGAAATTTGCCATCGAGGGGGTCCGCATCATTGGTGCCGAGGCGCTGGTCCGTTGGCGTCATCCCGAGCGGGGCCTGATTGGGCCGGCCGATTTCATTCCGCTGGCCGAGACCACGGGGCTGATTGTGCAGGTGGGTGAGTGGGTGCTGGAAGCGGCGTGTGCGCAGGCGGCGATCTGGCAGGGCGCGGGCCTGCCCGTATTACGCATCGCCATCAACGTCTCCGCCCGTGAATTCACGCCGGCCTTGCCGGCCCGGCTGGCGGCGACGCTGGCGCGTTATCAGCTGGCGCCGGCATGGCTGGAGCTGGAGATCACCGAGAGCGCGCTGATGCATGACATTGGCCGGGTGATCGAGATCATGGATTGCATCAACGCGCTGGGGGTGACCTTGTCGCTCGATGATTTTGGCACCGGCTATTCGAGCCTGTCGTATCTGAAGCGTTTCCCCATCCAGAGTCTGAAGATCGACAAATCGTTCACGATGGGCGTGCCGAACGACGCCAGCGACTGCGCCATTGCCACCACCATCATTGGCATTGGCCAGAAGCTGGGCTTGCGGGTGATTGCCGAGGGGGTGGAGACGGTCGAGCAGATGGATTTCCTGCGCAAATCCGGTTGTGACGAGGTGCAGGGCTATTTGTTTTCGAAGCCGCTCAACGCGGCCGCGTTCGAGACGGCGATGCGGGAGAACTGGTTGCTGTAGGCTGGCAGCGCGCGCTTATGTATAATGCGGGGCAGCAGGAAGCGTGGCCGAGTGGTTGAAGGCAGCAGTCTTGAAAACTGCCGACGGTGTGAGCCGTTCGTGAGTTCGAATCTCACCGCTTCCGCCAAGCAATAAAACAAGCCCCGAACGGGGCTTTTTTTATTGCTTGGCGGAAGCGAGCAAGGCGCCTGCGCGCCTTGCGTGTGAGATTCGAAGCCCATGCGCCTACTGGCGCTGGGGCGGCCTGCAGGATGCAGGCGAATCGCCCATTTGCTGCCGCGCAGCGGCAGCGCCGCGCGCCGCGGGCGCGCGTTCCTCCCTCCGTTCAGCTTCTCGGCAGATCAAGCCGCAAAGCCAGTCGAAGCCCGCGTCCATCGCCCCGCCAAAGCAAGCAGCAGTGCCACACGAAGCCCGCGCCGATCTCTCCACGCAGCGCCCCCCCAAACAAAGCCATTGACGCCCCGCCGCATCCGGCCAATTACCTGCAACACAGTCACTGGTACGTACCCGCCACCCGAGTAATGTGCCCCTCTGCTTGCGTGCCGACCAGTCTCCAGGACGCGCAGTGAGCTGGTCTGCCACCCAAGATGGTATCTGACCCCGATCCGTTGCGACTTTCCGCGCTCGGATTCGCACGACAAGACCGTCGCGCTGCCGGCGCCCGGCCGGCGCGATGACGCCGACTACGAGTGCCCCGCAACGCCCCAAACGGTGCGACTCGTTCGCCATGTTGCCAGCACCGGCAAGGTGCGCGTGTTGATGACCAATTTGCCCGACCCAACGGCATTTCCGGCCGCCGACTTCGGCGACCTCTATCATCAGCGCTGGTGCATGGAAATTTACCAGCCATACAACCTCCTTTAGATTCATCAGGCCAGGTATCGTCATAAATCAAGCTGTTAAAACTGGTGCGCACGAATCGATCGACCCATCGTTGCGACGTATCGAACCGCGCGATCGCATCACCTCGCTATCTCATGACCGGTCGAATCCAGACGTTACGGTGTAACGAAGCTGCGCCGCACGCAGAGCCCCCAGCAGGTGGCAGCGTGAAAAAATGCATATCGGATAGGAAGCGTCGACATGGCGCGTCGTTTTCCGGTGATGTGGCGTTGACAGTCAATCCCCACCCATCGCACAAACTCGCCATTTGTCAGAAAAAAGTGATATATTTTCTGACATGCGAACTTCTCCTGCCACTGCAAATCCCCGAAAACTGACGAGCACGTCGGGTAAGGGCGCGCGCAAGAGCGGCATCGATGCGGCCATACGCGCAAGGCTTCAGCAGGCAACACCAGGGCAAGTATTCAGTCCAGGCGACTTTGCCGATCTGGGCGGACGCCCAGCAGTGGACAAAGTGCTTTCGCGACTGGCGGCAAGCGGACAAATCCGACGCATTGCGCGTGGCTTGTACGACGTCCCGCGCGAACACGCTCTGCTCGGGCCCTTACTGCCCGCAGCGCAGGATATTGCGCGTGCGCTAGCCGACAAGGGGAGCTTGCGGCTGCAGCCTTCCGGCGCCTATGCCGCCAATTTGCTGGGGCTCACAGAGCAAGTGCCGATGAAGCTGGCGTTTCTCACCGATGGCGCGTCGCGCGTCGTGCAGGTTGGCAACCAAGCCATCCTTCTCAAGCACACGACGCCTCGCAATATGGTGACGGCAGGGCGTATTAGTGGCCTGGTGATCCAGGCATTGCGCCACCTGAAGCAGGACAATGTCGATTCTCAGACAATTACGCGCCTGCGGGCGCGCATGACGATTGATGACAAGAAGGTGCTACTGGCCGATGCGCAGTTGGCGCCGGCATGGATTGGCGAGGTGATGCGTCACATCGCAAGCGAAGAGCGCTGAGCGATGCCCAAACTTCTTGACCTGTCGACATCCGACCAGCGCCTGACAATAGAACAGACCGCCGCTCGAACAGGCTGGACGGCGTCGAGTGTCGAGAAGGATTTTTGGGTGTCCTGGGTACTGCAGCAGCTATTTACAATGCCCGAACTGGCGCCGCATCTGACGTTCAAGGGTGGGACATCGCTATCCAAGGCGTGGGGACTGATTGATCGTTTTTCCGAAGACATTGACCTGACAATCGGCCGTGATGCGCTTGGTTTCGGTGGCGACAACAGCCCAGAGCAGGCGCCCAGTGCCAAGCAGCGGTCAAAGCGGCTCAAGGCACTGAAAGTGGCATGCAGCGAACACGTAGGCAATGTTGTTCTACACGATTTGCAAGAGCGGCTGGCCTCAATCGAGGGCCTGGCGCCATGGTCGTTGGAAATCGATGACGAAGATCCCGACGCGCAAACAATACTGCTTCGCTATCCCTCGCACTTCGATGCGCAAGCAGCGCGCTACCTGCGTCCCGTCGTCAAGATCGAGTTTGGCGCGCGCTCGGATCCTTGGCCGATGCGAGAACGCATTGTCCGGCCGGTGATGGCCGACTACTTTCCACAAGCGCTGGAGGAGTCGGATGTCATGGTCCACGCGCTGGCGCCAGAGCGCACGTTTTGGGAGAAGGCGATGCTGCTGCACGAGGAGCGGTTTCGGCCTGCGGATAAACCACGCCGGCCACGCATGGCGCGTCACTATTACGACCTTTTTCGGTTGATTGAGCAGGGCATCGGGGCGAGCGCACTGCAGGACCAGAATCTGTTCGAGCAAGTGGCAGCGCACCGGCAAATTTTCTTTGCACAGTCTTGGGTGGACTACTCGACGCTTCGGATTGAATCGTTGCGCATCTTGCCGAGACAGGATCAGGAGGCGGCCTGGCGTCAGGATTACGCCCAAATGCAGGAGGAAATGTTCGGGGCAGTGCCGCCAGCGTTCGATGATTTGCTTGCCGCTGTCACACAATTTGAAGCTACCGTTACAGCGTAACGCAATCATTTCATGGGCGATGAAGAGGTAGCGCAGGTGGTTTGATCGACTCTAACGGTAAGAGGTCGACTTCCGCGCATTTTGCATTAACAATCGGGACGATGAAAGGGGCAGGGCAGGTTTGGAAAGCCCTTGTGTCAGACTAGTGGTCGCTTTAACTGGCTCAGACGGATTATTCAACTTCGCTGGCTACCGATCAGGTAGTGGCCATTTGCCCGACGTGACCCTCTGCTCTCCACTCAATAACGGGTGACGAATGGTAAGGGGAGGGCTGAGCTTCTGTCCGTTTTCGGCGTTGACCCTCGCACCCTTTACGGCACGGCGTCGATCGCCGCGCGCCTGGAGACTGTAGTGCGCGTGCCAGCGACTGGCGGCTCCCACGGTCGCAATCCCTGATCGTTCGCCAACCTGATCCGGTGCATTTGCATGGCGTCGATGACGTCTGCCAGCGCCGGGTGGCTGGCCAAGATCGGCAGGGTCTGCGACGCTTCCAGGAAAAACTGGCGGCGCTTGCCGTCTTCTTGTTCGAGGAAGGCGCTGTGCCACCACGTCGCGATGGCATCGCTGGCGCGTTCCAGCGCCGCTTGCGTCACCAGGCGATCGGACTTCTGCATGTTGATCTGTTTCGATGCCGGCATCAGGTTCCAGGCATCGCCGCAGGGCCACGCCGAAAATGGGAAACAGTGATCGACATCGTAGTGGTCAAGCAGACGCACGCCCGACCAGACGCAGTACACTGGCTTTCCGGCCGCGCGCATGCGCTCGACCGCCGCCCTGGCGAAGCTAGTGTCGCGCGCCGGGTCCACCCAGGCGAGGAGCGAGCTGGCGAGCGGGCCGATGTCCGGGCGGGCGCCGCCGTCGTAGGATGCGATCAGGCGCATCCATTCGGCCACCAGCACCGGTTCGATCCAGACGTTGTAGTGACTCATCGCCTGCCAGAGTTCCATCGGAATGCGAAATTCGCCCAGGCTCCATAGAAACGCCGCATCGATCTGCAGCGGATCGGGTGTCGCCACCATCCGCCGCCGCGCCACCTTGAAAATGGGTTCGTCGCTGGACGGCCAGCGCAGGTAGTTCGCCGGCATGTTTCGGATCAGCTCAGAAATCTCCGACAGGCTGCGGTGCAGATGCTTCGCCGTCGGCCCGGAGAACGTCGAGCCGATGCGCAGCTCCACGGCGGTCACGGGCCGTAGTTCGAGAAAACTGTGCGTGACGAAGCCGGGGCCGGTGCCGAGGCGCGATGCCGGCATCTGCGGCAGCGCATGTTCGACCAGGGGCTTGAACATGCGCAGCCAGAACAGCGACACCAGCCCAAGCGGGACCACCACCGATTCGTCCTCGTGGCGGGCCAGCCCGGCCGCGCTGTCGGCGATGCGCGCAAGCACCCGCAGCAGGGCGATCTTGTAGGTCGACGCCTTGCTGTCGACCAGGATCAAATGGCGCAACAAGGGCAGGGCGCCCAAGCCATCATCGGGCAAGCCCAGCACGACGCTGGTCCACGACACCTCGCTGCGGCCGAGCCGGTCGGCGCTATTGTGGGTGTGCACGATGCGCAGACCAAATTGCTGCGCCATGCCCACCAGTTCCGGCAGCGACACAGCGAACATGCCACGCTCCGCATCGGGCGTCCCGAGCCGCAGGCTGATGGCAATGCGTCCCTTCGGCGCCAGCAAGGTCGCCAGTTTGCGCAAGGCGCGGTGGCGCTCGGCGACAGGGACATGCATCCAGACGGCGGAGAGGAGGATCAGATCGAATTTCAAGCCCAGGCGGCGCACGTTCGCCAGATCGGGCAGGGCGTCGGCGACCCAGTGGATGCGCGTGGCGGCGTGCAGGGCGCGCGCCTGGGCGAGCATGGCGGCGGAGGGCTCGACCGCGACCACCTCGTAGCCGCGATCGGCCAGCCAGGCGGCATCGCGACCGGAGCCGGCGCCGACGTCGAGCACGGTGGCGCCGGCTGGGGGCAGAAAGTTGAGCAGGCTTTCGTGGACTGCTTCGAAGGAAAGCGATTCGTATTGCGCCGCCAGGCGGGCCGCGTGCTGGTCGTAGTGGGGGAGGGAGGCCATCGGCGGCGGGCGGGCTTGTTGGGAGAAATCTATTTTATTCTAGAACTGTTCAATATCTAAATTGTGCCGGACCAGTATTGGCATTGGCCGTGCCAAGGACGATCGCCGAACTCATGTATGTTTGTTGGATGTGACCCTCGACTGCGTCGACGCGTTGCTTGCATAGGTCGGGAAATTTCAGGGTGACGTTACAGCGTAACGCAGCAATTTCGAAGTTGGCGGGCAACTGATCACGCCGTGTGCCTTTGCCCGCCTGCCAGACTTGATCCTCAGTTTTCCCCACTGTTAGACCCTCAGCTTCCCCGGACGGTTGAGCTTGTGCCCGCTTTTCGGACCTGACACTCCGCTCCCTGCTCCAGTTTCGGACCTGACCCTCCGCTCCCGCATGATTCGATGGATCGAACTGCCCTGCACGTGTTCCGTTATGCTATAGCGAGGAACCCATTTATGGGGTCACGGCGAGGCGCATCAGGGAAGTAAGGTAAGCCAAACAGACACGGACTCAGCCGTTCCGCCCAACCTTGCCGCCTACTAATCAGGTCGTGTTCGATTGGCAGACCTCCCCCCCCCCCTCAACGCCGCCCTTGTTCTGAACTTCGCGGGCTAATGATCAGGCCGTTTCCGTTTTGCCAGAACTCCGCTTTCCTGGTTCCAGCGCTAACTACAGGTGCGCCAGGCATTCCATAATTATATGCTCCGGAACGTGATCATACTCGTGCGGATTTAGTTGCATTATATAGTCATTCTCGATGTGATAGGTTTCATTGACGAATTTTCTGATTACGCTATTTTCATGATTGCTGTCGTCAATAATCCTAAAAATCTGCAGCTTTTCATAATTATTGTTAACGCTGTAAAACAAGGATTTCATCGCTTCTTTATTATTCACCTCATTAATAAGAGCGTGATAATTAAAGTTTTCAATTTTAACTGAAATCTCTGCTTGAGATTGGGCGACTTCTGCCGCCGTCATATTTCTCATTAATTCTTGCCCATTTGCATCTTTACTTCGGAATAGCGGGATGGTTCGCTTGTGTAAAACATTGGAAACAAGTTGATATGCCAATCCTTTGTTTCCGGTAATTTCATAATTTCGACGTAGATAGATCGTCTTTAATATATCATGGGTGGCATTTTGAATGTTTCTCTCGCATACCTCCGTGAAACTCAAGATATCATTTTTGGTGATCGGCTTCTCAGAAAGGATATTTTTTGAATTTGTTAAAAAGGCGGCGACTGGACGCGGGTCGAAATTTGCTGCTAATGTTTTTATCATATCGACAACCGGCTCAATATCGTGGGTGAGCATAATAACGGTACTATTTTTCAGGCTTATTTTTCCCCTAAAAAGCATTTCTATAATCGCAAATTTCTTATTTTTATCGAAAGAAGATATCGGATCGTCCAAAATAATTAGGTCGGGAATTTTTGTTAGGCACTCGTACATAAAAAGGACAAGTGAAAATGCGTTTCGTTCGCCAAAACTTAAATGTGTCGATGCATGCGGAATTTCATTACTGTGATCGATATGCTTTAGCTTCATTTGGTAGATAGTCGCATTCTGGACGAAATCGACATAGTATTTGTAGCCGGCGAACTTTAAAAATGTATTTATTTCATTATTATATTTCGATGCAGTATCTTTGATAAATTTGTTTTGCTTTGCGACTTCACCCTGTAGAGCGCCTGCTTTCAGAATAATATTCTCAAGCGATGCGTTAATTTCGGATGCAATTTTTTTTGCAGGCGCTGAGTTAAGGCAATTTATCAGATCCATGTCTATCGTCAGGCTTTGTATTTTGGCTTTAATTTCTCCAGTATCACGCAATGAAAAATATGAAATTGTCCTGACATCATTGATCTTTACGATTAAGAGTTCAATTTGATCTTTCACTGTTATCAAATAAGCTTCTGCTTCCTTATGTAAGGGCTCGTTACTTTTTATAATCTTGTCAATTCTGACTCGATCTATCTCGCTGAAATAGTCCCCTAACTTAGCGAGTATATTTTGGATTTTTGAAAGATGCTCGACGGATTTAGCGTCATACTCTTTTCCAATCGACAAAATTGTGTCTTTTGTCTCTCCCGTGGGATGGATGCAGTACGGACAGTCATCAGAAATGGAAAGGAAATCTTCGCCTGCTAGCTGCCATTTTAACCAGGAGAGATTTTTTTCGCTCTTTATATGTTTTGTATATCCAGTGAGATGGGCTGGAATATGTTCTATCCTGTTCCCGCTTCCGAGGCCTTTCACGATCTTGCTCGCCTTTGACAATCCAGCCGTCTTTCCGAAGCATTCATGTAACTCTCTCAAATCCTGCAGTACAATTTCTATTTGTTCATTTTTTTGGAATGTGGACTGAATATCAGAGATGGAGCTATTAATATCAAGCATTTTCTTATCATATTCTGGTGTTTTGATGAAAATGTCGAAGCTATTTTTTATAACTTCATCCTGCGTAAAGACGAACTGATTGATGTAGTCCTCGTTGAACAGGTGTGCACTCTTTAATCCGTCACTGGTCGTTACCGAAGATTTTGTAGCATCTGAGGGCAGTTTGGCGCGATGTTTGAATGGCAATAACTGCTGCAGTTCTTTTTCTCCTTGAAAGCTCAGAAGAAGTGCTTTAGCAATTGTGCTTTTGCCAGTGCCATTCGGTCCATATTTTATGTTCAATCTATTCATTTGAACGGTTATTTCAGCTTCGTCAATGCTATTGCAGTTTCTTATGCTGATTTGCATATGCGCTTTCGATAATGGCAGAGTTAATGAATTGCTGCTAAGGCTAGCATGTTGGAAGAGAAAAATCATAGTTATTTCAATATTCCCAATGTCGATACTACATCTAGGTGGTTGCGATTTGGCAACTTTATCTAATTTGGGGCCATAGATTTGCTTCAGGCAGTTCCTCCCACGATGAGGGGGGCAATTACCATTGAAATCCGAGAGGCAGTCAGAAGTTCCGAGGTATCCAAGGAGATATAGCAGAGGATGCTCGTGCTGGTAGATCCTGAAGGATGGCTGGTGAGAATTTTCGCAAACCGGACGGTGAGAAATTTGACGTTGGGGCCACGGGCCTACAGTCAAATTGTAAGCACCGCCAAGAAATTCGTGACGACGGAGATTTATTTTTTTACTTCGGCTGGCTAAAGGTCGATCCTCGGCCGCTCCGCCCTTCTTAGTTTGGCGTTACGTAACCCCCCTATGTCAGCATAGTTGTCGCGTCATCTGATTTATCGTAACCGTACTGGGGGCGGAGTAAAAGAGCAGCAGTGAAGCACTATTCAGCAGAGCGCAAGGAAGCACTTTTGCGGC